>CAYRIT010000095.1:0-12138 GCA_964424415.1 uncultured Hydrogenophaga sp. | reverse complement strand
CCAGGCGCAGCGCCTTCATGCGCAGGATCACGCCGGCAAGCGAGCTGCGCAGGATTTCGGGGTCGGTGAAGGCGGGCCGGGCCTGGAAGCTGGCTTCGTCGTAGAGCCGGATACAGATGCCATCGGCCACACGACCACATCGGCCAGCGCGCTGGTTGGCCGCGGCCTGGCTGATGGGTTCGACCATCAGCTGTTCGACCTTCTGCCGGAAACTGTAGCGCTTGACCCTTGCCGTTCCCGCGTCGATCACGTTGCGGATGCCGGGCACGGTGAGCGAGGTTTCGGCCACGTTGGTCGCGAGCACGATGCGCCGCCCGGCGTGGTGCTGAAAAATGCGGTCCTGCTCGGCCGGCGACAGGCGCGCAAACAGCGGCAACACCTCGGCGTTGCGCAACGTCGGCTGGTGGCTCAGGTGTTTGCGCAGGTGGTCGGCGGCTTCCCGGATTTCGCGCTCGCCCGGCAGAAAAATCAGGATGTCGCCGCCGGCAGGCCCACGCCACAGCTCGTCCACACCATCGGCAATGGCGCTGTTCAGGTCGTGGTCCCGGCTCTCTTCGAACGGTCGGTAGCGCACCTCCACCGGGTAGGTGCGGCCCGACACCATCAGCACCGGCGCCGGAATCCATGGTCCCCACGTTCCGCTGCTGTGGGGGTCGCTGCCCCCCGGAGCGGCGTCCCCTGGCTTGGCGCGGCCCGGCGCCAGTGGTTTTCTGGACGCGAAGTAATTCGCAAACCGATCGGCATCGATCGTGGCCGAGGTCACCACCACTTTCAGGTCGGGCCGGCGCGGCAGCAGCTGGCGCAGGTAGCCAAGCAGGAAGTCGATGTTGAGGCTGCGCTCGTGTGCCTCGTCGATGATGATGGTGTCGTAGGCGCGCAGGTCGGGGTCGGTCTGGGTTTCGGCGAGCAGGATGCCGTCGGTCATGAGCTTGACCGACGCGTCCCTGGACAGCCGGTCCTGGAACCGCACCTTGAAGCCGACCACCTCGCCCAGCGGTGTGTTCAGCTCCTCGGCGATGCGCTTGGCCACCGAGCTGGCGGCGATGCGGCGCGGCTGGGTGTGGCCGATCAGTTGCCCGCGCTGGCCGGGTTTGGCATTGAGTTTGCCGCGCCCCATGGCCAGCGCGATTTTTGGAATCTGCGTGGTTTTCCCTGAGCCGGTCTCGCCGCAAATGATCACCACCTGGTGCGCACGCATGGCGGCTTCGATTTCGTCGCGACGGGCAGAGACCGGGAGGGATTCGGGAAATTCGATGTGCAGCGGCGCGGTGGTCAAGAGGGATCTTCAGTCAAAATCAGCAGCCGGTCATTATCCGTGCCACGCCACCCGCTCGCCTGCCCGACTGCCTGCCCATGTCCACCGTCTTCAATTTCACCTTCGTGCCCTGGTTCCGCTCGGTCGCGCCGTACATCCACAAGTTCCGCCACCAGACCTTCGTGATCGGGCTGACCGGCGAAGGCATCGCCGCCGGCAAGCTGGCCTCCATCGCCCAGGACCTGGCCATGATCCAGGCCATGGGCGTGCGGCTGGTGCTGGTGCACGGCTTCCGGCCACAGGTCAACGAGCAGCTGCACCAGCGGGGCCACGAAGCGAAGTACTCGCACGGCATGCGCATCACCGACTCGGTGGCGCTCGACTGCGCCCAGGAGGCCGCTGGCCAGCTGCGCTACGAGATCGAGGCCGCCTTCAGCCAGGGCCTGCCCAACACGCCCATGGCCGGTGCCCGGGTGCGGGTGATCTCGGGCAACTTCATCACCGCGCGCCCGGTGGGTCTGATCGACGGTGTGGATTTCATGCACTCCGGCCTGGTGCGCAAGGTGGACACCGAAGGCATCCAGCGCTCGCTGGACCTGGGTGCGCTGGTGCTGATTTCGCCGTTTGGTTTTTCACCCACTGGCGAGGCCTTCAACCTGGGCATGGAAGACGTAGCGACCTCGGTGGCCACCGCCCTGCAGAGCGACAAACTGATCTTCCTCACCGAGGTGCCGGGGGTTCACGTGGATGCCAACGACCCGAGCAGCGAGATCGACACCGAACTGCCACTGGCCGATGCCAGGCGCATGGTGGCCAATCTCCCGCCGCCGTCGCAGCCCACCGATGCGGCGTTCTATCTGAAACACTGCATCCGCGCCTGCGAAGGCGGTGTGGAGCGCAGCCACATCATTCCCTTTGCGCTCGACGGGTCGCTGCTGCTGGAGATCTACGTGCACGACGGCATCGGCACCATGGTGGTGGACGAAAAGCTGGAGAGCGTGCGCGAGGCGACGATGGACGACGTGAGCGGCATCATCACCCTGATCGAGCCGTTCGAGAAAGACGGCACGCTGGTCAAGCGGGACCGCAACGAGATTGAACGCGACGCGGGCTTCTACACCATCATTGAACACGACGGCGTGATCTTCGGCTGCGCCGCGCTCTACCCCTACCCCGAAGAGCGCACCGGCGAGATGGCCGCCCTCACCGTCTCGCCCGACACCCAGAGCCAGGGCGACGGCGAGCGCCTGCTCAAGCGCATCGAGGCGCGCGCCAAGGCCCAGGGTCTGCAAAGCATTTTTGTGCTCACCACGCGTACCCTGCACTGGTTCCTCAAGCGCGGCTTCGTCCAGGTCAGCGCCGACTGGCTGCCCGAGGCCCGCAAGCGCAAATACAACTGGGACCGCAAGAGCCTGGTGCTGGTGAAAAAATTGTCGTGAGTCGGAAGGTCGCGGCCGGACCAACCGGGACGGCTTGACCGATGTCAAAGCGGTACAACCCGTTGGGAACATACTGGTTTTTTGACCCTCTATCACGTGCCATTTTCCAAGGATGCCCATGACAGAACGCGCTCTCCGTCCCACCGCCTCAACGGCCACGGTCGCAGCCGCCACCCCAAAAACACCGGCGGCCAGTGCAGACCAGCCGTTGCGCCGACCCCGAGCCAAAAACGCGGGCCCGGCCGCCCAGTCCGTCGCCCCCCGCTCGACCCCAGCCCGGACCGCGGCCAAAGCCACAACCTCTCCGGAGAAGCCGCGCCGGGCCTCCTCGGGCGATACGGCGGGCAGCACGCAACCACAGCGCATCCGCAAGAACACCGTCAATGCGGTGGTGGCGTCGCGCCAGACCGCACAACTTGCGCTGGTCAATGACATCCTGGCGCAGCCCGGCAGCAGCCAGGCCCAGAAAGCGGAGTCGCTGCGGGCCATCCTGGAGGGTGCCGCACCCGACGATGCCAAGGCCATCCGCCAGTTGCTCAAAGGGCAGGCCAAAGCCAACCTGCGCGCCACCGCCAACCGGGTCGACCCCAACGACCAGCTCGCCACCGACTGGCGCAGTGGCGCCTACCCCTACAAAAATCTGCTCTCGCGCCACGTCTACGAAACCCACAAATACCAGCTGCAGGTGGAGCTGCTCAAGCTGCAGGCCTGGGCCAAAGAGACCGGGCAACGCATCGTGATCCTGTTCGAAGGCCGCGATGCCGCGGGCAAGGGCGGCACGATCAAGCGCGTGATGGAACACCTCAACCCGCGCGGTGCGCGCGTGGTGGCCCTGGAAAAACCCAGCGAGGTGGAGCGCGGCCAGTGGTATTTCCAGCGCTATGTGCAGCACCTGCCCACCGCGGGCGAGATCGTGCTGTTCGACCGCAGCTGGTACAACCGCGCCGGGGTGGAGCGGGTGATGGGTTTTTGCTCGGACGATGAATACCAGGAATTCATGCGCCAGACGCCGCAGTTCGAGCGCCAGCTGGTGCGCAGCGGCGTGCACCTCATCAAGTTCTGGTTTTCGGTCAGCCGGCGGGAACAGCGCCGGCGGTTCAAGGAGCGCGAAGCGCATCCGCTCAAGCAGTGGAAACTCAGCCCGATCGATCTGGCCTCGCTGGACAAATGGGACGACTACACCAGGGCCAAGGAAGCGATGTTTTCCGAGACCGACACCGCCGACGCGCCCTGGACCGTGATCAAGAGCGACTGCAAAAAGCGCGCACGCCTGAACGCCATGCGCTACCTGCTGCACAAGCTGCCCTACACCAACAAGGACCTGAAGAACATCGGCAAGCTGGACTCGCTGATCGTCGGCCGCGCCCATGTGGTGTACGAGGTGGGCGAACACCCGGGTAGCGCGATCCTCTGACCGGACCGGCCGGCCCGGCCACCCGCTGCACAAGAAAGCCGCCCGAGGGCGGCTTTCTCGATTGTCATCGGCCTCAACGTGCCGGCCGGTGCCACCAGAGCAGGCCGGTGAGAACCAGCACCGCCACAAAACACAGAAACGACCAGTTCGCAATGGACAGACCGAGAAAGGACCAGTCCACCTGGGAGCAGTCACCGCCGCCCTTGAAGATCATGGGGACAGCCCGTTTCAAGGGGAAGGATTCGATCATTCCGTAGAAGTCGCGCCCACAACTCATGGTTTCCGGCGGATACCACTGAAGCCAGCTCTGGCGCGCCGCCACAAACGCGCCGAATCCCGCCAGCGCGGCCACCAGGCCGGCGCTGATCCAGCGCAGCCACCCCAGCGGAAACGCCGCAGCCACCGCACTCAGCAGCGCCACACCGACCAGGGCATAACGCTGCACGATACACATCGGGCAAGGCTCCAGCCCCACCACGTGTTGCAGATACAGACCATAGGCCAGCAAGCCAACACAGGTGATGGCCACGAGCGCGAGCCAGCGGCGGGAGTGGGAGAAAAAAAGCATGGCGGGCAGAAAAGAACGTGTGGGGCAGGTGCTGCAAAGCAACCGTGCCGCATTGGAACACCAATCGGCAAAAGGGTTTCCCGAAGCGGGCACAATTTGACCACTCCGGCAGCAGCCGGCAACGCACCCGAGAAGGACTCCCCCCATGGCACGTACCGTCAACTGCATCAAGCTCGGCAAGCCCGCCGACGGCCTGGATTTCCCGCCCTACCCCGGTGAACTCGGCAAGCGCATTTTTGAGAACGTGAGCAAACAGGCCTGGGCCGACTGGCTCAAGCACCAGACCATGTTGCTCAACGAGAACCGCCTGAACCTGGCCGATGCGCGCGCGCGCCAGTACCTCGCGCGCCAGATGGAAAAACATTTCTTCGGCGAAGGTGCCGACGCCGCCGCCGGCTACGTGCCGCCGACCGCCCAGGGCTGAAGGCCCAAGCGCACCGGTGCGCACCAAATACCGCCCGGTTGCTACACGCGACACTCCGTGACGCCATCTCCAGAGACCCGCCACGCGCTGGTCATCGGCGCCGGCCTGGCAGGCGCCGCCACTTGCGCCGCGCTGGCCCGGCGGGGCTGGCGCATCACCCTGATGGACGCGGCCAGCGGCCCGGCCCAGGCTGCGTCAGGCCTGCCGGTCGGCATGCTCAGCCCCCACGTCACCCGCGCGCCCACGCCGCTGTCGCGCCTGAGCGCGCTCGGTGTCGCCGACACACGCCGCGAACTGGAGCGGTTGATCGCACCCGGGCACGGCTGGCAAGCCTGCGAAGTCGACAACCTGGACCACGACCGCGGCCGCTGGCCGGCCACCTTGGTGCGCCCCGCTGCGCTGGTGCAGGCCTGGCTGAGCGAAGCGCAATCGCTGAGCGCGCTGGAGATCCGCTGGAACCAGCGCGTCATGTCCCTGCGCCGTGGGTCTGGCGGCTGGCACGCGCTCGATGACCAGCAGCGCGAGGTGGAACAGGCGCCCGTTGTGGTGGTGGCCTGTGCCCACGGCAGTGCGGCGCTGCTGCACAGCAGCTGGCCCGAGATGACTGAGGCCCAGCTGCCGCTGCGCCCGGTCAAAGGCCAGATGAGTCTGGCCGCCCTCCAGGGTGCACCGCTGGCCGGGCGACCACAGCGCCAGGCCGGTGTGTTTGTGCCCGAATACGAAGACACGGGTCTGTCCCCCACCTGGCCGGCGCGCATCTGGGCCATGGGGTCGACCTACGCACGAGGAGAAGACAACGCCACCATCAGCGACCAGGCCCACGAGGACAACGCGCGCAGCCTCGCCGCCATGCACCCCGCAGCGGCCGAGCACCTGCGCGCCGAAGCGGCGGCCGGCCGGTTGCTGGGATGGGCCCAGGTGCGCTGCGCTTCGCTCGATCGCCTGCCGCTGGTGGGCGCGGCGCCCGACCTGAACGCCTTGCAGACCTGGATGGACGACGCGGGTGCGCGACGCGGCAGACTGCCACTGGCTGATGTGCCGCGACAGGCAGGGCTTTATCTGCTCACCGCGCTCGGCTCGCGCGGCCTGAGCCTGGCCCACTGCTGCGCCAGCCTGCTGGCGCAGCAGATCGAAGGGACAACACCGTCAGCACCAGCGATCGAGCCCGAACTGATTCGCGCGCTGGACCCGGCCCGTTTTGCCTGGAAACTGGCCCGGCGCCAGCCGGTGACCACCCCTACAGCAGATCGATCCAGGGGGTGAGATCGCGCGCCTGCAGTGGGCGCGCGAGCAAAGCCGAGACACCGGCGCGTTCGGTGTTGCGCCGCACACGGCGCCGGTTCCACCAGTCACCGAGCGGACCGGCGGTTTCGCTCAGGGCAAAACTCCTGGCTTGCGGGAAGCGGGCGCGAAACAGCCGCGCCAGTGCCCAGGCATCCACCTGGTGATCGTCGAGATTGAACACGGCGCAGCAGTAGGTGTTGCGGTCCATCAGCGTCACCGCAAGGTCCGTGTTGAGCACCACGTCAATCTCCGTTATGTTGGCCGCCGCCAGGCCCGAGCGCAGCACCTCGGCATCAACCGCGCCCACCCCCACCAGCAGCGCTCGCCGCTCCACGCCTTGACTGTCGCAGGCATCTCCCTGCAGCCGCGCCGGTGAAGTGATGTCCAGATCGAGGTGGCCCGAAGCCACCTGACGCGCGGCATAGACCGCGTCCAGATCGTGCAACATGCCCGACCAGGCAATGGGTCGCTCCAACACACGCCAGGCGTGGGGTGGCGCGTCGGCGCCAACCCAGATCAGGCGTTGCCCGGCGGGCAGTTCCCGGGCATGGGCCAGCACCCCCTCGGCGCTCTCCCCGTCCACCAGCACCACCTGCGCCACGGCCAGCGGCGCTTGCGCACCGGGAGCAACCAGTGGCGACCAGGGCGCATAGGACAGATCGCGCTCTTCCGACAGGCGGAACACGGTGTTCAAGGCGTGTCGCTCCACGTCCGAAAACCCGACCACGCTGACAAAAACCCGCTGCTTGTGCATGGCGCGAATGGTACGTCGGCTCGGGCAAACCGACGCCGAATGTTCACAAATTGTGAAGCGCTTGAAGCCACAACGGCGAGAACCTGGCTGCCCAACACCGGTGCAAATATCGCATATTCCATAAATGACATAACGACATAGCAATTATGTTGTTTTCATAATAAGCATCTTTCCCTACAGTCCGCCGCATGCCCGATTTCGCCATCCTGTTCGCCGGTTTCGCTGTGGGACTCACCGTGGGTCTGACCGGCGTTGGCGGCGGTTCGCTGATGACGCCCATCCTGATCTTCTTCTTCGGCGTCAAGCCCTACCTGGCGGTCGGCACCGATCTGCTGTTTGCCGCTTGCACCAAGCTTGGTGGCACGGTGAGCCTGGCGCGCCAGCAGCTGGTGCCCTGGCGCGTTGTGGCGCAGCTCAGCGCGGGCAGCCTGCCCGCCGCCGCCATCACCCTTGCTGTGCTGCACCGCCTGGGCCCTGCCACCGAGGGCGTGCAGTCGCTGATGACCCACACCCTGGGTGCTGCCCTGCTGCTCACCGCAGCGGCCATGCTGTTCAAGGCCGTGCGCGGCAGGCAGTTGCCGCGCCACCTGGTCGCCGATCAGCTCAAGCAGGCCAGTCGCGCCCGGCATCCGGGGCTGGTGGCTGTGTTCGGCGCGGTGATCGGTGGGCTGGTCGCCTTGACATCGGTGGGCGCCGGCGCCATCGGTGTCTCGGTGTTGCTGCTGCTGTTCCCCTTGTTGCCGCTGCCACGCATCGTGGCGGCCGACATTGCCTACGCGGTGCCGCTCACCCTGGTGGCGGGGCTCGGCCATGCCAGCCTGGGTTCGGTCGACTGGACCTTGCTGGCCAAGCTGCTGGCCGGCTCGCTGCCCGGCATCTGGCTGGGCACCCGCCTGATGCGCCACACACCCGAGCGGCTGGTTCGCTCGCTCCTCTCGTTGCTGCTGGCCTATGCCGGCACCCGTCTGATCGCCCTCTGAAACTTCCCGCCTGTCACACACCCGCCATGTACCAGTACACCGAATTCGACAAACAGTTCATCCAGTTGCGCGCCGCACAGTTTCGCGACCAGCTCGAGCGCTACCAGGCCGGCACGCTGGGCGAAGACGAGCTCAAACCGCTGCGCCTGCAAAACGGCTGGTACATCCAGCGCTACGCACCGATGGCGCGCATCGCCGTGCCCTATGGCGAACTCTCCAGCAACCAGCTGCGCGTGCTGGCCCGGATCGCCCGCGAATACGACCAGCCCGAGGCCGTGCTGCTCCACGATGCGCAGGCCCGGCAGGACACCCTGGGCACACCGGACGCGCCCAAACTCAAGCACGGCTACGGCCACTTCACCACGCGCCACAACGTGCAGTTCAACTGGATCCCGCTGGACAAGGCCGCCGACGTGATGGACCTGCTGGCCTCGGTCAACATGCACGGCATCCAGACCAGCGGCAACACCATCCGCAACATCAGCACCGAGGAGCTGGCCGGCATTGCGGTCGACGAAATCGCCGACCCGCGCCCGTTCTGCGAAATCCTGCGCCAGTGGAGCACGCTGCACCCCGAGTTCGCCTTTCTGCCGCGCAAGTTCAAGGTGGCGGTCAACGGCGCCAAAGAAGACCGCGCAGCCACCGGCTGGTACGACGTGGGCCTTCAGTTGCGGCACAACGAGACGGGCGAGCTGGGCTTCCAGGTGCGGGTCGGTGGCGGCATGGGGCGCACGCCGGTGATCGGCACCGTGCTGCGCGAATTCCTGCCCTGGAACCAGGTCATGAATTACCTCGAAGCGGTGATCCGGGTCTACAACCGCTACGGCCGGCGCGACAACCTCTGGAAGGCGCGCATCAAGATCCTGGTGAAGGCCGAGGGCCAGCGCTACATCGACGAGGTGGAAGCCGAATACCGGCAGATCGTCGAGATCGACGGCGCGCCCCACACCATCTCGCAGCAAGAGCTGGACCGCGTGAGCGCCTCCTTTGTGCCGCCCGCGCTGCACGTTGAACGCAAGACCACCGACGCCAAGGTGACCGAAATCCTGCGCGCTGCGGCCGAAAGCGACGTCGAGTTCGGCCGCTGGCTGGCGCGCAACGTGGCGCCCCACAAGAACCCCGATCTGCGCGCGGTGACGCTGTCGTTCAAGCGCCTGGGCCAGGCGCCCGGTGACTGCACCGCCGGGCAGTTCGAGATCGCGGCCGAGCTGGCCGACCGGTTCAGCGCCGGCGAGGTGCGTGTCACGCACAGCCAGAACCTGCTGCTGCCCTGGGTGCGCTGCGACCAGTTGCCCGAACTGTGGGCGGCGGCCCGTGCGGCCGGCTTTGCACGCCCCAACATCGGCCTGCTGACCGACATGATCGTCTGCCCTGGTGGCGACTTCTGCTCGCTGGCCAATGCCCGCTCGCTGCCGATTGCCGCCGCCGTCATGGAACGCTACCAGGACATGGACGAGCTCGACGACCTGGGCGAGATCGACCTGCACATGAGCGGCTGCATCAACTCTTGCGGCCACCACCACAGTGGCCACATCGGTGTGCTGGGCGTCGACAAGGACGGCAAGGAGTGGTACCAGGTGTCGCTGGGTGGGGCCGACGGCACCACGCTGTCGGGCCCCGCCACGCCAGGCAAGATCGTCGGCCCCTCGTTCACCGCCGACGAGGTGCCCGAGGTGATCGAGGCCGTGTTGAACACCTACCGCGACCTGCGCGACAGCGGTGAGCGCTTCATCCACACGCTGCGCCGCATCGGCCTGGAGCCGTTCAAGGCGGCCGCCAACAGCGCTCGCATCAGCACCGGCAGACCAGTACCTGCCGCCGTCGAACCCCTGGCCGTCGCCTGAAAGCCCACACCATGTCCATCACCTTGATCGCGAGTTCACCCGCCCAGGCCACGCCCCCGGAACCGAGCGTTCTGTCCCTGGCCAACGATGCCGATCCGCAGACCCTGGATTTGCAGGGCGTCGAACGCATCGATCTGAGCTTCCCCAAGTTCAGCGACGGTCGCGCCTTCAGCCAGGCTGTTTTGCTGCGCCGCCGCCTCGGCTTCACCGGCGACATCCGCGCCACCGGCGATGTGCTGATCGACCAGCTGCAGCAAATGCAGCGCAGCGGCTTCACCCAGGCCGTGCTGCGCGCCGACCAGAACCTGGAACACGGGCAGGCCCTGCTAACGCGCTACCCCGCCTTCTACCAGGGCGACGTGCGCACCGCACCCCGCTTCGCCGCTGCGGTCGCGGCTTGATCACCAAGCCCAGCCATGAGCGCGATCGATCTCTACAACCGGCCGTCAACCGACCATGTGGCCAAGGTGGCCCACAGCATCGCGCTGCTGCAGCGCGTGGGCGCGCAACACACGGCGCTCACCCAGGCCTCCAGCCTGGGCGCCGAAGACATGGCGGTGACACAACTCATCCACCTGGCTGGCATCACCGCAGGCATTTTTGTGCTCGACACCGGCAAGCTGCACACCGAGACGCTGGCGCTGATCACGCAGATCGAGCAGCGTTACAACCGCAGCGTGGAGGTCTACCGGCCCCGGAGTGACGCGGTGGTGAAGTTCGTTCGCCAGCACGGCGAAGAGGCGATGTACCAGAGCGTCGTGCTGCGCAAGCAGTGCTGCGACCTGCGCAAGCTGGAGCCCCTGGCGCGCGCGCTCACCGGCAAGGACGGCTGGATCACCGGCCTGCGGCGCGAGCAATCGGACGCCCGCGCCGAAGTGGCCGAGGTGGTGCAGGACGGCCCGCGCCTGAAGGTCAGTCCGCTGGTGGACTGGAGCTGGGGCGACGTGTGGCACTTCATCGCCGAGCACCAGCTGCCTTACAACGCCTTGCACGACCGCTTCTTCCCCAGCATCGGCTGCGCCCCTTGCACACGCGCCATCGCAGTGGGCGAAGACTTCCGCGCCGGCCGCTGGTGGTGGGAAAGCGCCAGCATCAAGGAATGTGGCCTGCATGTGCCGCCCGCCTCCGACCTCGTGCCCGATTCAAATCCCCTCGAAGCCACCGCACCATGAACGCCCGCACCGAACCCGCCTTCCTGGCGTCTGCTCAAACGCAGCCGCTGAGCAACGCCCAGCTCGACGCGCTGGAAGAGGAAACCGTCTTCATCCTGCGCGAGGTGGCGGCCGCCTTCGAGCGCCCGGCCCTGCTGTTCTCGGGCGGGAAAGATTCCCTGGTGATGCTGCGCTGCGCCGAAAAAGCCTTTGGTGTGGGCCGCATCCCCTACCCGTTGCTCATGATCGACACCGGCCACAACTTCCCCGAGGTGACCAATTTTCGCGACCAGCGCGCCGCCGAACTTCAGGCCACGCTGATCGTGCGCAGCGTCGAAGACTCCATGCGGCGCGGCACCGTGCGCCTGGCGCATGTGGGCGAGAGCCGCAACGTGCACCAGTCGGTCACGCTGCTCGAAGCGATTGAAGAATTCCGCTTCGACGCACTGATCGGTGGCGCGCGGCGCGACGAAGAAAAGGCACGCGCCAAGGAGCGCATCTTTTCCCACCGCGACGGCTTCGGCCAATGGCAGCCCAAGGCCCAGCGCCCCGAGCTCTGGACGCTGTTCAACACCCGGCTGGCCCCGGGCGAGCACTTCCGCGTGTTCCCCATCAGCAACTGGACCGAGCTCGACGTCTGGCAGTACATCGCCCGCGAGCGCATCGCGCTGCCCTCGCTGTACTACGCCCACCAGCGCGCTGTGGTGGAACGGCGCGGCCTGCTGGTGCCCGTGACCGGGCTCACGCCAGCCAAAGAGGGCGAGACGGTGCAGCTGCGCGAGGTGCGTTTTCGCACCGTGGGCGACGTCACCTGCACCTGCCCGGTGGCAAGCGCAGCCACCACGCCGGGCGAGATCGTGATCGAGACCCTGGCCGCAGAGGTGAGCGAACGCGGCGCCACCCGCATGGACGACAAGACCTCGGACGCATCGATGGAGAAGCGGAAACGCGAAGGCTATTTCTGAAGAAATGGCCACCCCCGCGCCGCCCTTGGCGTCACCCCCGAACGGGGACGGCACTGGCGG
>CAYRIT010000094.1:0-12146 GCA_964424415.1 uncultured Hydrogenophaga sp. | reverse complement strand
CCTTCATCAGCTGCTACCCCAACGCCGGCCTGCCCAACCCCATGAGCGACACCGGTTTCGACGAAACACCCGAGGTCACCAGCCGCCTGCTGCGTGAGTTCGCGGCCGAGGGCCTGGTGAACATCGTGGGCGGCTGCTGCGGCACCACGCCGCAGCACATCGCGGCGATTCACGACAGCGTGGCACCGCTGGCGCCGCGCAGTGTTCGGCGCGATTTTTTCTACACAGATGCCGAGGCCGCCTGAGGCAGGTGCGCGGCCCAAGCCGTCATCGTCAGTTTTTGCCTGACGTTGTGTCAGCTTGCGGGCGGAAGGGCAACACGTCGAGAATCGCGGCTTCCCGTCAAGGGGAGTAGCCAGTTCGCCAGCAGCGTTTGCCAACCGGCAAAACGCCGCCGTGGTGTGAAGGGGTTTTCGTCAGTACGTCGCGCGTGAGCGCGGCCGGAAACCCCGGGCCGGGCGCCATGTCCGGTCTTGGCAAGACCTTGTGGGTGTTTTCAACACCGGGGACGCCGAGCGCGGCGTCCCGCAACAAGGCAGTGTTTCATGGAAACCATCGCGCCCCTGTGGCTCTGGATCGTCTTCGTCGCGTTTGTGCTGGCGGCGCTGACCGTCGATTTTGTTGTGCTCAAGAAGCAGGGCGCACACGCGGTGAGCGTGAAGGAGGCGGTGAACTGGTCGCTGGCCTGGGTAGGCTTGAGCTTGCTGTTCAACCTGCTGTTCTGGTTTGCCATCCGCGACGCCACGGGCTCCAGCGCCATCGCCAACGAGAAGTCGCTCGAATTCCTCACGGGCTACCTGATCGAAAAGAGCCTGGCGGTGGACAACATCTTTGTCTTTCTGCTCATCTTCAGCTACTTCGCGGTGCCGCCGGTGTTCCAGAAGCGGGTGCTGATGATCGGCATCATCGGCGCCATCGTGTTGCGCACCTTCATGATCCTGGTGGGCGCCTGGCTGCTCGACCAGTTCCACTGGATCCTCTATGTGTTCGGAGCCTTCCTCATCCTCACCGGCCTCAAGATGTGGTGGGCCGCGGGCAAAGAAGAAAGCCTGGAGGACAACCCGGCGCTCCGACTGCTGCGCAAGCTGCTGCCTGTGAGCCAGCGCTACGACGGCGAGAAGTTCTGGACGCTGGAGAACGGCAAGCGCATCGCCACACCGCTGCTCATGGTGATCTGCCTGGTGGGTCTGACCGACGTGATCTTTGCGGTGGACTCCATCCCCGCCATCTTCGCCATCACCAAAGACCCGTTTATCGTGCTGACCAGCAACGTGTTTGCCATCCTGGGCCTGCGCGCCATGTTCTTCCTGCTGCAGGCCGCCGCCAGCCGCTTCCACCTGCTCAACTACGGGCTGGCGGTGATCCTGGTGTTCATCGGCGGCAAGATGCTGCTGATCGATCTCTACAAGATCCCGGTGGCCGTGTCGCTGGGTGTGGTGCTGTCCATCCTGGCCATCACCATGCTCTGGAGCAGCAAGACCGCGCCCCATACCTGAAGCGAAACCCCTGGTCGGCTCAGCCCGCAGCGCGTGGATGCGCTGCACCATCGCGCGGTTCAGCCGTGCCGTGAGGCCGACCGAGGGCGCCAGACACACCACCTCGCCGCTGGGCGCATCGACCTCGGTGGGCTGGCCGACAAAATCCACCGCCATCCCGGCGGCCTGCAGAGAGTCGCCCATGTGGCAGCTCAGCGGGCAGCGCCCATGACCAATACCGGACCGGGCCTATCGCCCGGGTGGGTGAGCGGCTCACCGCCGGTGTTTCCCTTGTGGGGTGGGCATCAGCCGGTCCACCTCCTCCTGCAGGGTGGCCACCAGCGTGTTGGTGACCTGCAGTTTCTGGCTGATTTCGCGCAGGCGTTCGGCCAGCCGCTGGGCCACGGCGGCCATGAGCTTGGCGGCGGTGGCGTTGACGCGGCTGACGATCAGGTTTTCCACCGTGATCTCGCCGTCGAGCACCAGCACCATGAAGCCCGTGTCGGCCGTTTCGCCCTGGCGGATGATTTCGGTGCCGCTGCTGTACAGGCGTGGGCGCATGAAGCCGACCACGGTCAGGGCTTCGCGTTCGGTGAGCTGCATCAGCCCGGTCGGCGCGCGCAGCAGGCGGGCGGCTTGCTGCGCCGCACCGGAGGCCTCAACCGCTGCCCGGCGTTCGAACGGCGCACCCGTGGCCGGCGTTGCACTGTGGCGGTGAGCGCCGAAGAGTTGGTGGAACAGGGCCATGGGCGGGTGCGGATGCGGCGCCCGAGAGCGCGTGAACACCGATTGTGCGGTGCCGGCCGCGCTCGGCCTGTGACCGATTGCACTGACCGGGCAGATGGATCACAGCGGTTGCCCCGATCCGCGAAGCCGCCGCCACCGTTCGGTGCACGGGGTGCCCGGGGCACAATCTCGGCAGGGCGCCCAAGCCCGTTCCCCGGAACATCCGCAGCAGCCCCGTCGTCCCTTTTTCACCGCAACGCCCAGGAGGCAACACCATGTCCCGACTCGCCGTCACCGAGAAGATCATCTCCACCAAAGTTTCCAAGAGCCTGCAGTGGGCCGATGTGGCCCAAAAAGTGGGTCAGTCCAAAGAATGGACCACAGCCCTGTGCCTGGGGCAGATGACGGCCACGCCGGCGCAGGCCAAGGTGCTGGCCAAAATCTTCGGTCTGAGCGCCGACGAACAGAAGTGGCTGCAGGTGGTGCCCTACAAAGGCTCCCTGCCCACCACCGTGCCGACAGACCCGCTGATCTACCGCTTCCACGAACTCATCAGCGTCTACGGCAGCACCATCAAGGAGCTGATCCACGAAGAGTTCGGCGACGGCATCATGAGCGCGATCGACTTCAAGATGGACCTGAAACGCGAGACAGACCCGAATGGCGACCGGGTGAACATCGCGATGTCGGGCAAGTTCCTGCCGTACAAGCCTTACTGATCGCCGCCAGGCCGCACCCGCCCACCCTGGGCCGAGCGTGGCGCACCGGGTGGTCCGGGTCAGTGCCCGGCTCCCGGCAGCGGAATCCACTCCTGGTCGTCCCCAGGCGGCAGTGCGAAGCGGCCCGCGCTCCAGTCGGCCTTGGCCTGCTCGATGCGCTCCCGGCGCGACGACACGAAGTTCCAGAAGATGTGGCGCTCGCCCACCGGCTCGCCGCCGAAGACAAACACGGTGGCGGGCTGGTACGCGGTCACCGCGGGCGTGTCGCCCGCGCCGTCGAACACCAGCAACTGCCCCGGTTCCACGGGCCGGTCATCGTGTTCGAGGGCACCTTTGGCCAGGTAGATGGCCTGCTCGCTGTGGCCACCCGGCAGGTGCAGACGGGTTCCGGCCGGCAGCTCGGCGTGCACAAAAAACAGCGGCGAGTGGGTGCGCACCGGGCTGGTGTGGCCATAGGCCGTGCCGGCCACCACGCACAGCCACACATCTGCCTGTCCGGTCACGGGCAGATCGGCCTGCGGGGTGTGGGTGAACGCGGGCTCACACGTTTCGTCGGCCTCGGGCAGGGCCACCCAGAGCTGCATCAGCTCCAGGCCACCACCGGCAAACGAATCCGGGTGCTTGAAACGCTCGGAGTGGGTGATGCCGCGGCCGGCTGTCATCCAGTTCACATCACCCGGACGGATCACCTGGTGCACACCCAGGCTGTCGCGGTGTGTGATCTCCCCGCTCAGCAGGTAGCTCACGGTGGACAGGCCGATGTGCGGGTGGGGGCGCACGTCGGCCTGGGCGATGGCCTCGGGCGGGATCGTCACCGGCCCCGCGTGGTCGAGAAAGATGAACGGCCCGACCATGCGGCGCCTGGCGTCGGGCAGCACCCGCCGCACCTTCAGGCCGTGGCCCAGATCGGCTTCGCGCGCGGTGAGGGTCATCGTGGGCATGGGGGTCTCCAGGGGGTTTGTCGGGGTTATCGGAACGCGCCCATGCGACCGTCCTGAAAATCGGCAACCGCCTGGTGAATCTCATCGACGGTGTTCATCACGAACGGCCCGTGGCCGACGATGGGTTCGTCTATTGGTTCGCCGGTGAGCCAGAGCACGGTGGCGTTGGTGGTGGCGCCGAGCTGCACGCCGGCGCCCTCGCGGCTGAACACCAGCAGGTCGCCGGGCTGCACCGGTTCGCCCGCGGGCAGCTCACCGCGCATCAGCAGCGCCAGCGTGGTGTGGCCCTCGGGGGCGGGCAGGGTGACGGTGTGGCCGGCGTTCAGGTGCAGGTCCCAGACCTGCAGGGGCGTGAAGCTGCGCGCCGGGCCTCGCAGGCCTTGCAGCTCGCCCGCGATCAGCCGTGCCGTGCCGGCGCCGTCGGGCAGGGTCACGCTGGGAATCTGTGCGCGGGTGATGCCCTGGTAGCCGGGCGACGCCCGTTTGTCTTTGGCCGGCAGGTTGACCCAGAGCTGCACCATCTCGAACGGACCGCCGGTGCGCGCGTAGCGCTCGGCGTGGAATTCTTCGTGCACGATGCCGGCAGCCGCTGTCATCCACTGCACCTCGCCCGGGCCGATGGTGCCACCGCCACCGCTCGAATCGCGGTGCGACACCTCGCCATCATAAACGATGGTCACGGTCTCGAAACCGCGGTGCGGGTGCTGGCCCACACCGCGCCGCTGGGTGGTGGGCTCGAAGTGTGTCGGGCCCGCGTGGTCGAGCAGCAGAAACGGCGAGAAGACCTCGGCCCGGTCGTGGTAGCTGAACACGCTGCGCACCGGAAACCCGTCGCCCACCCAGTGGCGGTGCGGGTTGCGCTGGATGAATTGCAGGGACTTCATGGCATGGCTCCGAAAGAACGGTCATTGTCGAACGATGAACCGCAGCCTGCCAGGCGCGCGAACAAACACGCACCGTGGAGCTGGCCATCGACCGGGTCAGTCGGTGCCACAGGCGCAGTGACCTTTGCACGGAGGGAAGGACCCGCGGCGGGGCGACAATTCCAGCATGCGCATCGAAACCCTGCGCCAGCGCCTGCGCGCGCTTGGCGCCAACCCCCGCCACGAGCAGCGTGTGCTGCGCCTGTGGAGTCAGGCCCTGGCGCAGACCAGCGGCCGGCGCCAGGTGCAGCACTTTTTGCCCGCGCCGCTGGTGGCCGCGCTGCCGTTGATCGGCGCCGAACTCGCGGCGCTGGCCACGGTGGCGAGCGAGCACCCGGGCGAGGACGGCTCGGCGCGCCTGCTGGTGACACTGGGCGACGGCCAGATGGTGGAGAGTGTGCTGCTGCCGCGCGACGGGCTGTGTGTGTCCACGCAGGTCGGTTGTGCGGTCGGCTGTGTGTTCTGCATGACCGGCACCAGTGGCCTGATCCGCCAGGTGGGCAGCGCCGAGATCGTGGCCCAGGTGGCGCTGGCGCGTGCCCGCCGACCGGTGAAAAAAGTGGTGTTCATGGGCATGGGTGAACCCGCGCACAACCTGGACAACGTGCTGGAAGCCATCGACCTGCTGGGCACGGTGGGCAACATCGGGCACAAGAACCTGGTGTTCTCCACCGTCGGCGATGCGCGTGTGTTCGAGGCGCTGCCGCGAGGGCGCGTGAAGCCGGCGCTGGCGCTCTCGCTGCACACCACCAAACCCGAACTGCGTGAGCGTCTGCTGCCGCGCGCGCCACGCATCGCGCCCGAGGAACTGGTGGCGCTGGGCGAGGCCTACGCCCGCGCCACCGACTACCCCATTCAGTACCAGTGGACGCTGCTCGACGGCATCAACGACGGCGACGACGAGGTGGAAGGTATCGTGCGTCTTCTGCACGGCAAATACGCCATCCTGAACATGATTCCGTACAACGCGGTGCCCGAGCTGCCGTTCAGCCGCCCGAGCTGGGAAAAAGCCGCCGGCCTCGCGCGCCGCCTGCACCGCCGCGGCATCCTCACCAAGCTGCGCCAGTCGGCCGGGCAGGACGTGGAGGGCGGTTGTGGCCAGCTGCGGGCGCGGGCCGGGGCGCCGGTGCGGCGGGTGATCCCGGTGCATGCGATCTGAATGGCACGAACCGGTTTGGCGGCGGGTCCGTCCGCTTCATGGCCAGGCGCCCGCAATGCCCCTGCCCACACACCGACCGAATCCTGCCGGCGCGGCGGCCTGAGAGGTCCAGCCGTTAAAATCCTCCCCGCTCAAGGAGCGCTGCAGCGCCTGCCCGTCATGGGTCGGCGTCAGGCTTGAGTCACCGGGACGCCTTGTCGTCCCCGCCGTTTCTCCCGGCACACAACGGCGCTCACCAGTCATTGAACAAAACCCTGGTGAGCCCCATGTCCGAAGTCTCCGCGTCTCCCTCCGTTGCCATTCCGCCCATGTTGCTTTCGGGCCTGGAGCCGGTGCGCATCGGCGAGGGCAGCCTGTTCGTCAACGTTGGCGAGCGCACCAACGTCACTGGCTCCAAGGCCTTCGCCCGCATGATCCTGAACGGTGAATACGAGCAGGCGCTCGCCGTGGCGCGCCAGCAGGTGGAGAACGGGGCGCAGATCATCGACGTCAACATGGACGAAGCCATGCTCGACAGCAAGGCCGCGATGGTGCGTTTCCTCAACCTGATCGCGGGCGAACCCGACATCTCGCGCGTGCCGGTGATGGTGGACAGTTCCAAATGGGAAGTGATCGAGGCCGGGTTGCGCTGCATCCAGGGCAAGGGCGTGGTGAACTCGATCAGCATGAAAGAGGGTGTGGACGCGTTCAAGCGCCAGGCGAAACTGGTCAAACGCTATGGCGCGGCCGCGGTGGTGATGGCATTTGACGAGCAGGGCCAGGCCGACACCTACGAACGCAAGATTCAAATCTGCGAGCGCGCCTACCGCGTGCTGGTGGACGAGGTGGGTTTCCCGCCGGAAGACATCATCTTCGATCCCAACATCTTCGCGATTGCCACCGGCATCGAAGAGCACAGCAACTACGCGGTCGACTTCATCAACGCCACGCGCTGGATCAAGCAGAACCTGCCGGGCGCCAAGGTCTCGGGTGGCGTGAGCAACGTCTCTTTCAGTTTCCGCGGCAACGACCCGGTGCGCGAAGCCATCCACACCGTGTTCCTGTACCACGCGGTTGCTGCGGGCATGGACATGGGCATCGTCAATGCCGGCATGGTCGGCGTGTACGACGAGCTCGAACCCGAGCTGCGCGAGCGGGTGGAGGATGTGGTGCTCAACCGAAGGCCGGATGCGGGCGAGCGACTGGTCGAGGTGGCGGAAAACGCCAAGGGCGCCGCCAAGGACGAGAGCAAGAAGAACGAGTGGCGTGCGCTGCCGATCCGTGAGCGCATCACACACGCGCTGGTGCGCGGCATGAACGAGCACATCACCGAAGACACCGAAGAGATGTGGCGCGAGATCGAAGCCGGCGGCGGTCGCCCGCTCAACGTGATCGAAGGCCCGCTGATGGACGGCATGAACGTGGTCGGCGACCTGTTCGGCCAGGGCAAGATGTTCTTGCCGCAGGTGGTGAAAAGCGCACGCGTGATGAAGCAGGCGGTGGCGCACCTGCTGCCCTACATCGAGCTTGAGAAGGCCGCGCAGCAGGCCGCGGGCGCCGATGTGAAGGCCAAGGGCAAGATCGTGATCGCCACCGTGAAGGGTGACGTGCACGACATCGGAAAAAACATCGTCACCGTGGTTTTACAGTGCAACAACTTCGAGGTGGTGAACATGGGCGTGATGGTGCCCTGCCACGAAATCCTGGCCATGGCCAAGGCCGAAGGCGCCGACATGGTGGGCCTCTCTGGCCTGATCACACCCAGCCTGGAAGAGATGCAGTACGTGGCGGGCGAGATGCAGAAAGATCCCCATTTCCGCGACCAGCAGCTGCCGCTGCTGATCGGTGGCGCCACCTGCAGCCGCGTGCACACCGCGGTGAAGATCGCGCCCCATTACAGCGGCCCGGTGGTCTATGTGCCCGACGCTTCGCGCAGCGTGAGCGTGGCGCAAAGCCTGCTCGGGGACAACCGGGTGCAGTACCTGGCCGAGATCAACGCCGACTACGAGCGCGTGCGCACGCAGCATGCCAACAAGAAGCAGGTGCCGCTGTGGCCGCTGGCGCAGGCGCGCGCCAACAAGACGCCGATCGCCTGGGACGGGTTCGTTCCCACCAAACCGAAGTTCATCGGCAAACGGCAGTTCAAGAATTTTGATCTGGCCGAGATCGCCAAGTACATCGACTGGGGGCCGTTCTTCCAGACCTGGGACCTGGCCGGCCCTTACCCCGCCATCCTGAGCGACGAGGTCGTCGGTGAGCAAGCCACCAAGGTGTTTGCCGACGGCCAGGCCATGCTCAAAAAAATCATCGAAGGCCGCTGGTTGAGCGCCAACGGCGTGATTGGGCTTTACCCGGCCAACAGTGTGCGCGACGACGATATCGAGCTCTACACCGACGAGAGCCGCAGCGAGGTCGCGCTGACCTGGTATGGCCTGCGCCAGCAGACCGAGAAGCAGGCCATTGACGGCGTCATGCGCCCCAGCCGCTGTCTGGCCGACTTTGTGGCGCCCAAAGGTGTGGCGCCCGACTACGTGGGCATGTTTGCGGTGACCGCCGGCCTGGGCGCCGAGAGGAAGGAGAAGCAGTTCCTCGATGCGCTCGACGACTACAACGCGATCCTGTTCAAGTCGCTCGCCGACCGCCTGGCCGAGGCATTCGCCGAGTGCCTGCACCACCGCGTGCGGACCGATTTCTGGGGTTTTGCCGCCAACGAGTCACTGGACAACAACGAGCTCATCAAGGAAAAGTACCAGGGCATACGTCCTGCGCCCGGCTACCCGGCCTGTCCGGATCACTCGGTCAAGCGCCAGATGTTCGAGGTGCTGGCCTGCGACGAAATCGGCATGGGCGTGACCGAGAGCCTGGCCATGACACCGGCGGCCAGCGTCAGCGGGTTTTATCTGGCACACCCCGAGAGCACCTATTTCAACGTCGGCAAGGTTGGCGACGATCAGGTGCAAGACCTGGCCGAGCGCAGCGGCGTGGCCGAGACCGAGCTGCGGCGCTGGATGGGCACCGGGCTGTGAGCCCCTTGGCCCCACGCACAAACCCCACTTCGGCGCAGTTTGTGCAAGGTAGTGGGTGCAGCCGGTGCTTCCCAATTCCGACAGATTCATCGCACGTCCTGGCGCAGCGCGGGCTCCAGCTCCGCAGTCGGGGGCGGTGTCGAGGCGTTTGAGAAGGGCCGGGGCAACGTGCAGGTGCGTTGCTGCTTGATTAACCGGCGCCGCGTTGGGTTGACCCTGGCGGCGCAACCACCTCCGACCGCCCGTCCTGGCGCCGCGCCCGCTGGTGTGGCGGGTTCTGCGCCGCCGCGCCAGGGAATGCTAGAACCGGCACAAATTGACGAGCAGCGAGCAGAAATCATGGTGTTTTGTGAGACGTGTGGTACGGAAAATAGGGACAAGGCGCGCTTCTGCTGCGGTTGCGCCAGGGCGTTGGCGCCGGTGAGCTCGGCATCGGGCGTGGTGGTGTCGGCGCCGGGGCCTGTGCAAACCTGCCCGGCCTGTCAGACCGTCAACCCGCTGGCTGCCACCGTGTGCAAGTCCTGCCGCGCCTCGCTGGTGCCCGACCTGGCCAAACCTGCGCTGGCGGTGAGCCCTCCCGCCTCGCGGGGCCTGGTTTTCAAGACTGCAGGGGTGCTCTGCCTGGGCGCGGTGGTGGCGGCGGTCTGGTGGTCGGGCGCGAAGGAGGGTGCCGACAGTCGGTCCGCCGTGGCCAGCGCGCCGTCTGATTCGCGAACCACGTCGCCCGCAGCACCGCCTGTTCCTGCCGGTGCGTCGATCGCGTTGAACGCCGTGTCGGCACCGCCGCTACCGGGAGAAAACAGCGTGGCCGCACCCACCGGGCGCAGCGCGCAGGAAAAGGTCGTGGGGGACGATGCACGCGTCAAACGGCAGGCGGCTTCTCAGGCGCGCCGTGAGCAGGCCGCGCGTGAGCGTACAGCCACCGAGGAGCGCGCACGCGCGGCCAGGGCGCTGGAACAGCAGCGCGCCGACGAGGCGGCGCGTCAGAAAGCGACGGCCGAGGCCGCCCAGCTGGCCCGCGCCGCCAAGGCCATCTCACCCCCCTCGGCGTCGGTGGTGAAGACGGTAGAGCAGACCTGCGCCAGCAGCGGAAATTTCTTCTCGCGCGAGGTTTGCCGACTGCGCAGCTGCGGTGACGCGGCCTTCTCCAGTGATCCGGTCTGTGTGCGCTTCCGCGAAATGGAAGCCGCCAATCGGCGCGCGGTAACGAACTGAGGGTGCCTCGGTTCGATGACAGGGCTTGAGCAACGCCTCGCCCGTCCGCTACGTCAGCTCTGCCGCAACGCCCGCCGGTACTGCACGGCTTCGGCCACGTGGGCCACGGTGACCTCGGCGGCGCTGGCCAGGTCGGCGATGGTGCGTGCCACACGCAGCGCGCGGTGGGTGCTGCGCGCGCTCCAGCCCAGGCGGGCGGCGGCGGTGTTGAGGAATTTCAGGGCAGCCGGATCGGCGTGCAGGTGCTGATCCAGCGCCTGGCCGGCCAGCGCCTGATTGGGCTGGCCCTGGCGGGCGATGGCGCGTTCACGTGCGGCGGCCACACGCTGGCGCACCGAGGCACTGGCTTCGCCCGCCGCGCCGTGCAGCAGGTCTTCGGGCGCCACGGCAGGCACCTCCACGTGCAGGTCGATGCGGTCAAGCAGCGGGCCGCTGAGCTTGCTCTGGTAGCGCGCGATCTGGTCGGGTGTGTCGCGGCAGGCCTTGCTGGGGTGGCCCAGAAAACCGCAGGGGCAGGGGTTCATGGCCGCGATCAGCTGGAAGCGCGCCGGAAATTCACTTTGCATGGCAGCGCGCGAGATGCGGATGTGGCCGCTCTCAAGGGGCTCGCGCAAGGCTTCCAAAGCGGCGCGGGGGAACTCGGGCAGCTCGTCGAGAAACAGCACGCCGTGGTGGGCGAGCGAAATTTCACCGGGGCGCGGCGGTGAGCCGCCACCCACCAGCGCCACGGCGCTGGCACTGTGGTGGGGAGCGCAGGTGGGGCGCTGGCCCCAGCGCTCCAGGCTGAAGCGCCCGGCCAGCGAGGCAACAGCGGCCGATTCAAGCGCTTCGTGGGTGCTCATGGGCGGCAGCAGGCCGGCGAAGCGCTGCGCGAGCATGCTTTTGCCCGAACCCGGCGGGCCCATCATCAGCAGGCTGTGGCCGCCGGCGGCGGCAATCTCCAGCGCGCGCTTGGCGGCGGCCTGGCCTTTGACGTCCGCGAGATCGGCGTAATCGGGTGTTTGCACGAGCGCCTGCGGCACCAGCCGCGCCCAGCCGTCGCCCTCAGGCGAGCCGTCTGGTCCGGACGTGGCTTCCGGCAAAAAACGGGCCACCACGTCGAGCAGGTGGCGGGCGCGGTACACCTGCGCCTGGGGCACCAAGGCGGCTTCTTCGGCGCTGCCCGGCGGTAGCACCAGCTGGCAGCGCGCCTGTTCGCCGCCAGCGCCTGCTGCCCGGTGCAGTGCCAGGCTCATGGCCAGCGCGCCGCGCACCGCGCGCAACTCACCGCCCAGCGACAGCTCGCCGGCGAACTCCCAGCCGTGCAGCCGTGGTGCGCTGATCTGACCGCTGGCGGCCAGGATGCCCAGGGCAATCGGCAGGTCGAAACGACCGGAGTCTTTGGGCAGATCGGCCGGTGCGAGGTTGACGGTGATGCGTTTGTTGCTCGGGAAGTCGAGTCCGGCGTTGGCGATCGCCGAGCGCACGCGTTCGCGGGCTTCTTTCACCTCGGTGTCGGCCAGACCGACCAGCGTGAAGCTAGGCAGGCCGTTGGCCAGGTGGACTTCCACCTGCACCGGGCGCGCGTCCAGGCCGATCAGCGCGCGGCTGTGCACCAGCGACAGACCCATGGTGTGAAGACTCCCTGTTTCGGTGCGTGGCGATCGACGGCGCTGCCGCCATGCCCACCCCTGGTATGCACAACATCGGTGCGCGGCCAGGGCTTTGGCGGCTGTGGGCGGGCCTTGGTTCGCGCAGTGAGCGGAAATCATGGCACAGCCGGGCGCCTCTGGCCGCACACCGATGGGGGAGGAAACACCCGCGCACCCACCGTGGGGGGCCAACCACAGCGTGGCGCGTGGGCGGCGCCAGACAAGGCTGGCACGAACCCTGCTTAAAGAACAAGGCGTTGGTTTTTGTCGTGACGTTGTGGCTCCCAGGCCCGGCGTCCCTTTCGATCCAGAAGAGGAATCCCACCATGAAGATGGTTTCAGCCGTTATCAA
>CAYRIT010000093.1:0-12158 GCA_964424415.1 uncultured Hydrogenophaga sp. | reverse complement strand
GCCCCAAGCCGGGTCAGCCCCCTCGGGGGGCAGCGACCCGTGAAACGGTGGAGCGTGGGGGCCACAACACGGTCGCGATCGCCAGCACCACCAGCGCCACCGCGGCCCAGTCCTGCCAGTGCAGGGTTTCACCCAGCCACCAGGCGCCGCCGAACACGCCGAGCACCGGAATGAACATGACCGACAGGGTGGAGGCGATCGGCGGCAGGTCGCGTGCCAGCATCAGCCAGACCACCTGCGCGAAGGCAAACACGCCCAGCGCGTTGTAGACAATCGCCGCCCACACCGTCGCGCTCGGCCAGGCCCAGTCTCCGCGCTCGAACACCGCAGAGAGCGTGGTCATCCAGATCGCGGTGAACAGCGTCATCCAGAAACACAGCAGCAAGGTGGGCGCGGGAACGGTGGTGCGTCGCATCAGCTGCGTGCCGATGGCCCAGGCGGCCGCGGCCGTGAGCATCATGGCCACGCCCTGCGGCCGACCCGTGAGCTGGGTGATTTCGTGCCACAGCAGCAGCACCACCCCCAGCGCAGCCGCCGCCACACCGAACCAGGCCCGCCCAGCCAGGCACTGCCCGAACCAGATCGCGCCCAGCACCGCAGAGAACACCGGCATGGTGTAGCCCAGAATCGCGGCCCGGCCGCTGGAGAGCGACTGCACCGCCAGGATCGACAGCGTCTGCCAGATCAGCATGTTGAACACGGTGAGCCACGCCAGCTCGCGCCAGTGCGCCCGGCCCACAGTGAACGGGACGCCGCGCCACACCAGCATGCCTGCGAGCACCGGCAGGCCGAGCCACATGCCCAGGGTGCGAAAGCTCAGCGGCGGAAAACCAGTCACGCCCAGCTTCATGATCGGCCAGTTGGCGCCCCAGACCAGCGTGAGCAGAACAAGGAAGATCAGTTGTTTGCGAGAAAGGGCGTGCATGCTGCGGGGTGGTGGTGGGCGCGGACGATTGTGCGCCTCGGACTGGCTCCGGCAGGCGTTGGCAGCGTGGGGTCGCTGGGGCATCATCGATGCCATCTGCATCCGATCCATCCGCTCACAGGAGACCGCCATGACCGCAGCCACCAATCCCCTCGATTTCGCTACCCTCGTCGGCACCGGACCGCGCCATGTGATCGCGCTCAACGGCTGGTTCGGCCACGCCGGGGGCTGGGGCCCGCTGGTGAACAGCCTCGACACAACCGCCTTCAGCTACGCCTTCATGGACCAGCGCGGCTACGGCCGACGCCGTGGCAGTGGTGGCCCGTACACGCTGGCCCAGATTGCGCAGGATGCGCTGGCGCTGGCCGATGCACTGGGCTGGCAGACCTTTGCGTTGGTTGGTCACTCCATGGGCGGGGCAGCGGTGCAATATGTGCTGGCCGAGGCACCGGAGCGGGTGCAGGCGCTGGTCGGCATCACACCGGTGCCCGCCAGCGGGGTGCCGTTCGACGACGCGGGCTGGGGTCTGTTTTCCAGCGCAGCGGCCGATCCGGGGGCACGCCGCACCATCCTGGACATGACCACCGGCAACCGCCTCACCGGTACCTGGCTCGACGCCATGGTGCAAAGCTCGCTCGCGCGTTCGGACGCCGAGGCCGTGGGCGCCTATCTCACCGCCTGGGCCAAAACACCATTTGCCGAGCGCATCCAGGGCAAGACGCTGCCGGTGCTGGTGGTGGCCGGCGAACACGATCCGGCGCTGGGCGCCGACACCTGCCGCGCCACCTGGTTGCAGCACTACCCCAACGCGCGGCTCGCGGTGATGGCCAACGCTGGCCACTACCCGATGGACGAAACCCCGGTGGCGCTGGCCACGGTGGTCGAGGCCTTTCTGCGCGAGGCCGTGCCGTCCTGATCGGACGCCGGGCGTGCTCACTAAAATCGCAGCATGAGCTTCACCCACATGCTGCAGCGCGCCCAGGCGCAGAACCAATCCCTGTTGTGTGTGGGCCTGGACCCCGATCCGGCGAAATTCCCCGCGCACCTCCAGGGTGACGCCAGCCGCATCTACGACTTCTGTGCCGCCATCGTCGAGACCACCGCCGACCTGGTGATCGCCTTCAAACCGCAGATCGCCTACTTCGCTGCGCACCGCGCCGAAGAGCAGCTCGAACGCCTGGTGGCGCACATGAAGCGCGTGGCACCGCAGGTGCCGGTGATCCTCGACGCCAAGCGTGGCGACATCGGAAGCACCGCCGAGCAGTACGCGATCGAGGCGTTCGAACGTTATGGTGCCGACGCGGTCACGCTTTCGCCTTTTATGGGTTTCGACTCGGTGCAGCCCTACCTGAAGTACCACGGCAAGGGCGCTTTTCTGTTGTGTCGCACCTCCAACCCCGGGGGTGACGATCTGCAGAACCAGCGCCTGGCCTCGGTGGACGGTGAGCCGCGGCTGTACGAACACATTGCCCGCCTGGCGCAAGGGCCGTGGAACACCAACGGCGAGCTTGGCCTGGTGGTCGGTGCCACCTACCCGACCGAGATCGAGCGTGTGCGCGCGCTCGCGCCCACGCTGCCGCTGCTGATTCCCGGCGTCGGCGCGCAGGGTGGCGACGCGGTGGCCACGGTCCGCGCCGGCCTGCGCACCGACGCTGCCGGTGCCACCATCGGCGCGGTGGTGGTGAACTCCTCGCGTGCGATTCTGTATGCCAGCGCCGGTGACGATTTCGCCGCTGCCGCCCGGCAGGAGGCGCTGCGCACACGGGACATTCTGGCGGCTGCGCGCAAGCCGTAGGCGACCGGAGGCGGGGTCAGAGAGCCCCAGCGGCCGGGTGAGCAGAGCCCACATGGACCACGCGCCACAGCGGAGGTAACAGCGTGAAACGGTGCCGTGCGCGGGCCCGTGACCGTTCCTACACTCGCGCACCTCGCCCCCTGGAGCCCCCCATGCCGGAACCCGATTCGACCGTTGCTGTGCCCGACCCGCTGGCCGCCCCAGCGCACGCACCCACTGTCTTGGCTGCGCCGGAGGCGGTCGCGAGAAGCCGTTCAACCGGTGTGTCATCCAGCGCCGCAATGGCCGCTGCGGCATCGGCCGCGGCGCTGCTGGCCGCCTGCGGCGGTGGCAGCGAGGATTTGCCACCGCTGGAGGCCTCCCCCTTGCCCGCAGAGCAGCTCAGCGGTTTCCGTTTTCAGCAGCTGTCGACCGATGCCGAGGCCGCCCGCTTTCTGCAGCAGGCCCAGTTTTCCTCCACGCGTGACGAGATCGCTGCCCTGCGCAGCGAGGGTTCGGTGCTGTGGCTGGCGCGCCAGTACCAGACGCCGCTGAGGTCCAGCGGCTGGAACTGGCTGGAGTCACAAGGCTACGGAGCGGTCGACACCAACGAGTATTACTTCAGCACCAGCCCGGCCGAGTACATGCTGTGGAGCCAGCTGCTCAGCGGCCCGGACATGATGCGCAAGCGCATGGCGCTGGCCCTGTCGGAGTTCTTCGTCAGCTCGCTCAACTCGGCCGAGTTCACCTGGCGCAGCTATGCCTACGCCGCGTGGTGGGACATGCTGGTGCGCAACGTCTTCGGCAACTTCCGCACCTTGCTGGAAGACGTGTCCCTGCACCCCGCCATGGGTTACTACCTCAACACCAAGGGCAACCGCAAGGAAGACACCAGATCCGGGCGCGTGCCAGACGAGAACTACGCGCGCGAGGTGATGCAGCTGTTCACCATTGGCCTGCTGAACCTCAATCTCGATGGCAGCAGCCAGGGCACCGAAAGCTACACGCAGGACGATGTCACCAACCTCGCCCGTGTCTTCACCGGCTACGATTTCGACCGCTCCGACGGCGTGCGTCACACCCGGCCCAACAGCACCAGCACCATCGAGTCCAAGGCTTTCGCGCGCAAGCCGATGCTGCTCAACGCGGGCAACCACTCCACGCTGGAAGCGCGTTTTCTCGGGGCAGTGGTGCCGGCGGGCACACCCGGCCCCGAAGCGCTGCGCATCGCGCTGGATGCGCTGTTCAACCACCCCAACGTTGGCCCGTTCTTTGCGCGCCAGATGATCCAGCGCCTGGTCACCAGCAACCCCAGCCCGGCCTACATCGCCCGGGTGGCCGCCCGCTTCAACAACAACGGCGCCGGGGTGCGAGGCGATCTGCGCGCGGTCTGGACAGCCATCCTGCTCGACGACGAAGCGCGCAGCCCGGCCGGTCTGAACGCCCCCGCTTTCGGCAAGTTGCGCGAACCCATGCTGCGTTTCATGCAATGGGCGCGCAGCTTCGGCGCCCGCTCGGCCGCCGGCACCTGGAAGATCACCAACCTGAGCAACGCCTCGAGCCAGCTCGGTCAGAGCCCGCTGCGCTCGCCCTCGGTGTTCAACTTCTTCCGACCCGGTTATGTGCCGCCGTCCACCGCCCTTGCCACCGCCGGCGCCACCGCGCCCGAGTTCCAGCTGGTCAACGAAACCACGGTGGGTGGCTACCTCAACTTCATGCAGGGTGTGATCGACCGCGGACTCGCTTCCGGTGACATCACGGCCAGCTACAGCCGCGAACTGGCGCTGGTGAACGACCCGGTGGCACTGGTCGACCATGTGTGCCTGGTGCTGGCCGCCGGCCAGGTCTCGCCCGCTTCCCGCACCCTCATGCTGACCGCGCTGAACGCCACACCCATCCCCACCACCGGGGACATCGCGCTGGCCAGGCGGCGCCGCGTGATGGCCGCGATCTTCATGGTCATGGGTTGCCCCGAGTACCTGGTTCAAAAGTAAAGCGGAGCACCACCATGCACTTCATCGATCCGCAGAAACACAGCCGCCGCGCCTTCCTGCGCCGCGCCGGCCAGCTCGCCTTCACCGGTGCCGCGCTGCCCACCGCGCTCAACCTCGCCGCCATGGGCGAGGCCGCAGCCTTCAATGCCACCGACTACAAGGCGCTGGTCTGTGTGTTCCTGTTCGGGGGCAACGATTACGCCAACACGGTGGTCAATTACGACCTCGACAGTTACGGGCGTTACAACACCATCCGCGGCGGCCGAGCCGATTTCACCGGCGGCGGCATCGCGATCCCGCGCGCCGACATGGCCGCCACGCTGCTCAACCCCGGCACCCCTTTGCCCGACGGCCGCCAGTACGCGCTGCATCCCGCGATGACCGGTGTGGCGGACCTGTTCAATGCGGGCAAAGCGGCGGTCCAGCTCAACGTGGGCCCGCTGGTCGTTCCCACCACCCGCCAGCAGTACAGCGCCCGCAGCGTGCGCCTGCCGCCCAAGCTGTTCTCCCACAACGACCAGCAATCGGTCTGGCAGACCTCGGGTGTCGAAGGCACCACCACCGGCTGGGGCGGCCACCTGGGCGATCTGGCCAAACCGCAGAACGGCTCGAACAGCGTGCTCACCTGTGTCTCGGTGACAGGCAACACGGTGTTTCTCTCCGGCGATCAGGCGCTGTCCTACCAGGTGGGAACCGGCGGGGCGGTGAAGATCCGGGGCCTGACCGACAACACCGTCTATGGGTCCAGCGCGGTGCGCACCGCCATGTTGCAGCTTGCGTTGCAGGAGCGTTCGCACCTGCTGGAGCAGGAATACAACGGGGTGACGGGACGCGCCTTCAGTACCGAAGGTGCGGTCACCAACGCCTTGAGTGCCTTTCCAGCCGCCGATGCCAAGTTCAGCGCCTTCCCGGCGCAGAACAGCCTGGCCGATCAGTTGAAGCTGGTGGCGCGCCTGATCGCCGCACGCGACATCCTGGGCACCAAGCGGCAGGTGTTTTTTGTTTCCCTGGGCGGCTTCGATCTGCACGACAACCTGATCGCCAGCCAGGCCACGCTCATGGGCCGACTGAGCGGCGCGCTCGCCGCGTTCTATGACGCCACGGTGAAGCTTGGTGTGGCCGACAAGGTGACAGCCTTCACGGCGTCCGATTTCGGCCGCACGCTGCAAAGCAACGGCGACGGCTCCGACCACGGCTGGGGCTCACACCACCTCATGGTCGGTGGCGCCGTGCGCGGCAAGGCTTTCTACGGCACGGCGCCGCCAGTGAGCGTGACCAACAGCGCCACCGACAGCGCCGACCAGTGGCACGTCGGCCAGGGGCGGCTGCTGCCCGGCACCTCGGTCGACCAGTACGGCGCGACACTGGCCAGGTGGTTTGGCGTGGCCGACAACGAAATGGCTGGCATCCTGCCCAATCTGGGCAATTTCGGCAGCAGCGACTACCCGAAAGATCTCGGCTTCATGCTCTGATGTCCGGGGCCGCCGCCGCGTGGCTGACCACCATGGGCAACTCACCCATGCTGATCCCCACCCGAGATCACCCTGCACTCCGGCGTCACACCCAACGGGCACAAGGCCCCGATGGCACTCGAAGAACGGGGTCTGTTTCGGCTTTGTGACAACCCGCTCCAGGACCACGCGCTCCTGGCCGCCGACCAGCTCTATCGCCGACATCGCCACCGGAACCTGGGTGCGCACGGCATTGAAACGCCACCCGTCAGAATGGACCTCCCGCGCGAGGGCGGCGAGGCGGCGCAGCCGTTCGCCGAGGAAACGCGTCGCAGGGTCGAGACCGACCAGCGCCTGAACCAATCCTGAAAGAACCGAACCCATGAAGCTCTATGTGTCACAACGCGCGCCCAACCCGCGCCGGGTCCAGATGTTCATCGCTGAGAAGGGCATCACCGGCATCGAGGCCGTGCTGGTGGACATCAATGCCCACGAACACCGCCGCCCCGCGTTTCTTGATCGCAATCCGCTGGCGCGTATTCCCGTGCTCGAACTCGATGACGGCCGGACCTTGAGCGAAACGCGCGCCATCTGCACCTACCTCGAAGGCCTGCAGCCCGAGCCCAATCTCATGGGCGCCACGTGGGAGGAGCGAGCCTTCATCGAAATGGCCGACCGCCGCGTCGAGTGGTACCTGATGCTGCCGCTGGCCAACGCCATCCGCCACCAGCATCCGGGCCTGGCGGTGCTGGAGCAGCCCCAGTTCCCCGATTTCGGCGCGTCGCAACAGGCCAAAGGGCTGGACACGGCGGCCTGGCTGGACCGCACGCTGCAAACCCAGCCCTGGGTGGCTGGCGAACGCTTCACCATCGCCGACATCACCGCGTTCTGCACGCTGGAATTTGCAAAACTGCTGAAATTCCGGCCCGCCGACGCGGGACTGAGCGCCTTGCAGGCCTGGCGCGACCGGGTGGCCGAACGCCCCAGCGCGCAGGCCTGAAGGGCTGGGTCTGCGCCGGGGACGGCGTTATTCCAGTGGCGCCGCTGCGGTGTTGTCGAAGTGCGAGCGTGCGCTGCTGGCCAGCGCCATTTCGCCCGGCGTCTCGGGTGTCCATGGCTTCACCGGCAGCGGGCGGCCGTCTTCCCCGAGCGCGATGTAGACCGTGAGGCATTCGGCCACCGCTTCCATGCGGCCGGTGGCCAGGTCGCCGCTGCGCAACTCCACCCCCACATGCATGTTGGTGTCGCCGGTGAAGGCCAGCCGCGCCTGTACCTCCACCACCGCACCGCTGCGCACCGAACGACGGAACCGGATGCTGCTGCTGTAGGCCAGCTGACACGGCCGCTCGGCCCACCGTGTGGCGCAGGCGTAGCCCGCCTCGGCCATCCATTGCATCACGGTGCCGCCATGTACGCGGCCCCCGGGGCCAATGTGGGCCGGTTCGACCAGGAAGCGCAGGGTGATGGATGACATGCCAGGGTTCCTAGGAAATGAACACAAGCCGCATTGTGGCGAGCTTGGCGTGGCATGGCAAAAACCTGCTGCTGGCGCGTGCAAATTTTCAACCAGGCGCTGCGCTGCGCCGCAGTGCGCGCTCCAGCCGCGGCAGATGCCGCAGACGGCGGGCCAGCTCGGCGTCGAGGTGCGCGAGCAGTTCACCGTGCTCGGGCAGCGGGCAGTCGGCCAGCAAGGTCTGCGCGGTGCTCAGGTCGTTCAGTCGCCGCAGCGTGTTCTGGGCGCGGGCCAGCGCATCCGGCGTCAGCCGGCTGTCCAGAACATCCAGCGTGTCACGCCATCGCTTCACCCGCAGCGCGTGGCGGGCGTCTGGACTGTCAGTCAGCGCCTCGCCGGCCTGCCCCATCAGGCGTGTGTGTTGCTGGTGCAGCGTCTTGTGTGCTCGGCGGCTCAGCTCTGGGTCGTGGCCCGCCGGGGAATCGGCGGGCAAGGCCAGTACCGCGCGTGTGAAAGCCAGCAGATCGAGCGCCTGTTCGGGTCGGTGCCAAACCGCCCGGGCCGCCTGATGGGCGGCGCGCCGCCGGGTACCGATCCAGTCCCGCAACGGTTGCCATTCCGGCTGCGCCGCCGCTTCGCCGAGCAGCCGGAGCAGGGTTTCGGTGGCCAGCACGTCCCATTGGCGCAGCTCGCCCAGCGGCGTGGCGGCGGATTTCCAGCGGCTGTCCCAGTGGGCGGAAAAGCCGGGCGGCAGATGCGGGGCGAACAGACGCAAACCGGTGCGCAGCCGCCGCAACGCCACATGCGCCTGGTGCACAAACCCCGGATCCACGGTCGTGCCCTTGCCCGCGGCGGTCTCGGGCGCGGTCTCCAAAGAGGTTTCCAAAGCGTTCAGCCAGGGCAACAGATTGGCCTGCAGGTGGTTCAGGCTGTTGAGCGCAGTCGCCGCAAACGCCTGCACCGGCGAGGCCTCGGGCGGCCATGGCAGCGCCTCGGCCCGGGACGGCTCGGGCCGGCGGTCCAGAAACAGATCGAAGCCGCGCTCGGCCTTGCTGCGTGTGCACGGGAACAGCCACAGGCCACGCCGAGCCTCAGCGGGTGGACCCAGCGCCAGTGTGTGGGCCAGATCAAACAGCGCGTTCACCGGGCCGTTCAACAGCTCCAGCTCCAGTTCCAGCAAGGGCTGGTGCCGGTGGCTCCTGGGGGTGTCCACGTTGTGGCCGGTGCTCACCGTGCCTTGGTCCAGCGCCAGCTCCACGCGCGCGCCACCGTGTTCGATGACCCAGCGCCGGCGCAGAAAGTCGGTACGAAACACCGGCACCAGCTGCGAGGCCAGCGCTGTCAGGGCCTCGGCCATGGCGGTGTCGTCCACCAGCGCCGCGAAATCGAAGGCGCCGGGCCGCGTGGGTCCTTCCCACTCGCCGCGCTGCGAGAGCCCGCCCACGCTGCGGCCTGCGGTCTTCACCGTCAGCAGCGTCTGGCGGCCAATTCGCCGCTCGCGCACCGCGATGCGCTGTGTCATCAGCGCCAGCGCCGGGGTGTCGAAATAGGTGTTGCGCAAGCGCAGACGTTCGGGCGGCTGCGCGCACAGCAGCGGATGCGCCAGCAGCCGCCGGCGGTCGGTGGGTCGCAGACTGAGTTTGAGTTCGGTTTCCAGGGGCATGGGGCTGAACGGCGCTTGGCGAGCCGTCCGGTATTCTGGCGCCTGGCCACGAATTCAGCCCTCTGGGCGGGTACGTTCAGCAATCTATCCCGCGCAGCCCTCAGCTCGGTGGCGATAGCGTTTGGTGTGCCGGTGCAAGGGTTATCGGCTGGTTTGTGGCACCTGGGCGCAGGGCCATGGTTTGTTGTTTGGGCTGAACATTCAGGGCCTGAAATGCTTTTTGTTTCGTCTGTGTGCGTCTCGTTGCACCGTGTGATTCCCTTCGCTCTGGTGGCCTGCCTGAGCCTCTCTGTCCAGGCAGGAAAACCCGACCGGGTGGAAGATGGCAAACATGGAAAACCAGGCAACTCCGCCAAGCACCACGGCCATGGCGATGGCGCCGGGCGCACGGTCCGCTCTGTGGACGTGCGCCAACCGCAAGGCCCGCAGGTGTCCGTGAATATCCAGATCGGCGGCTATTTTGCGGAGCCTCAGCACGTGGTCTTGCGCGAGTACTGCGAGCCTCGGATGCGGGCTGGCAAGTGCCCGCCGGGGCTGAAGAAAAAGCACAGCGGCTGCGTGCCTCCCGGGCTGGCCAGGTCCTGGAAAAAAGGCCAGGTGCTGTCGCCCCAGGTGGTTTATTACCCGGTGCCGCCAAATGCCCAACGGCGGCTGGGTGCACCGCCCAGTGGCTACAAGTTCGTGCGTGTGGCGTCAGACATTCTGCTGATTGCGGTGGGCACCCGCATGGTGGTTGACGCGATCGAGGATCTGGGTCGCCTCTGAGCCGGCCGCTCAGCGCTTGAGCAGTGACGCCCGGTGCGGCTGGCCGGGTTTCGGGCGTGCCGTTGCCCGCCACGGTGTCGCCTATCGGGCCCACAGCCATCAGCGCCTGCAGCCAAAGATGCTTCCGCCACCTCGCGGGCCAGTGGCAGCGAGGTCAAACAAGACAGTGATCGCGCGAAAGGCGAATCGGCGTCAGCGGTAACGTGCCGCCATGCTCTCCAGGGGCATGGGTTTGATCTTGGCGCCTTGCCCGGCACATCCGAAGGCCTCGAAGCGCGCCTTGACCACCCCACGCGCTGCCTTTTTGGCCGCCAGCAGCGCCTTGCGCGGATCGAAGTCATCGGGCTGCTCGGAAAAGATCTGGCGCATCGCACCGGTCATCGCCAGGCGGATGTCGGTGTCGATGTTGATCTTGCGCACACCGTTCTGAATCCCGCGCTGGATTTCTTCCACCGGCACCCCGTAGGTTTCCTTGATGACACCGCCGTAGCGGCGGATGATCTCCAGCCATTCCTGGGGCACGCTCGAGGAGCCGTGCATCACCAGATGCACGTTGGGTACGGCGGCATGGATCTGCGCGATGCGGTCGATGGCCAGGATGTCGCTGGTGGGTTTGCGGGTGAATTTGTAGGCGCCGTGGCTGGTGCCGATGGCAATGGCCAGCGCGTCCACGCCGGTGTGGGCCACGAACTCGCGGGCCTGCTGCGGATCGGTGAGCATCATTGCGTGTGTCAGTTTTCCGGCCGCGCCAACACCGTCCTCCTCACCAGCCTCGCCGGTTTCGAGTGAACCCAGACAGCCCAGCTCGCCCTCCACCGAAACACCGACGGCATGCGCCAGATCACACACCTTGCGGGTGACCTCGACGTTGTATGCGTAACTCGCTGGCGTCTTGGCGTCCTCCAGCAATGAGCCGTCCATCATCACGCTGGTGAAGCCCGATCGAATCGACTGCAGGCACACCGAGGGCGCGGCGGCGTGGTCCTGGTGGAGCACGATGGGAATGTCGGGGTGGGTTTCGACAGCGGCCAGCACCATGTGCCGCAAATAGGCTTCCCCTGCGTACTTGCGTGCGCCCGCCGAGGCCTGGAGGATGACGGGCGACTGCGTTTCCTGAGCCGCTTCCATGATGGCCTGGATCTGTTCGAGGTTGTTGACGTTGAAGGCCGGCACGCCGTAGTGGTGTTCGGCGGCGTGGTCCAGGACCTGGCGCAATGAGACAAGTGCCATGAGAAGGGTCTCCTGTTGGGTGTCGGGTTGGGGGCGGTGAACAGTGGGGTGAACGGTCTTACTTCTGTGGCGAGACGTGATTCACGCTGGCATGCCAGCGTTCGATGTCGTCCAGGCCCACGCCTGCGTGGCCATCGGCCGCCGGGGCCAGGGCGGGTTGCCAGCTGTGGCGGTCGTGCAGCCCGGAGCCGATGGCGATCGCACCGTCGAACGGCGCTTCGGCAAAGTAGCGGCTGCGCGTGACCACCACCGGCACCCCGGCCGCCCGGGCGGCGGCGGCGCCGGCGGGCGAATCCTCGATCGCCACCGCGTCGCACGGGTCGATCTCCAGCGTCTCCAGCGCGCGGACGTAGGCTTCGGGGTCGGGCTTCTTGCGCCCGACATCCTCTGCGCACACCAGGACCGGGAAATCCTCCGGCCACCGATCGCCCAGATGCACGTGCAACAACACCTCGACGTTGGAACGGCTGGTGGTGGTCACGATGGCCATCTGCACACCGCGCGTGCGGCACTGCTGCACCAGGCTGCGCACGCCTGGGCGCAGCGACAGGTGGCCGTCACGCACCAGTTCGGCGTACAGCGCGTTCTTGCGGGCGTGCAGTTGGCGCGCGAGCACCTCGCGCTCGGCGGGCGACACGGGGGCGTCGTCGTGCTGCGCCATGTCGTGCAGCAAACGTTCTCGGCCGCCCGTCACACGCAGCAGCTCACCATAGCGCTGCTCGTCCCAACGCCACGCCAGCCCGCGGTCCTTGAACGCCTGGTTGAACGCCACGCGATGGCCATCGCGCTCGGTCTCGGCGAGTGTGCCGTCCACATCCCAGAGCAGGGCCTTGAGTTGTGCCATCACACGCCCGCGCGGCGCGCCAGCACCTCGAACGCCGGCAGCGTCTTGCCTTCGAGCAC
>CAYRIT010000092.1:10703-12188 GCA_964424415.1 uncultured Hydrogenophaga sp. | reverse complement strand
GGCATCAGGATGTCGCAGAACACCAGGTCGGGCTGGTAATCGTTGATCTTGGCCAGCGCGTCGAAACCGTCGTCGGCCAATAACACCTCGTGGCCGCCCTGCTTGAGAAAAATCTCCGCGCTGCGCCGGATGGTGTTGCTGTCGTCCACCACCAGAACTTTGAAGCTTGCGTTTGTGCTCACGATCGATTTGCTCCAGTCAACGTGTTTGCTTGGCGGTTTCGGGCGGACTCAATCCGTTGTGTCTTGTGGCGCATCGCTTCGGTATATCGCGAAGTCCAGCGCTTCAGATCTGCACCATCTCGAAGTCTTCCTTGCGGGCTCCGCACTCGGGGCAGGTCCAATTCATCGGCACATCGGCCCACGCTGTACCCGGCGCCACACCGTGCTCGGGATCGCCTGCGGCTTCGTCGTAAATCCAGCCGCATATCAGGCACATCCAAGTCTTGGTTTCACTCATGGTCACGGGGGGCGTTGTCTTAGAATCGGGGCATTGTATCGAGCCATTCCGCGCCAGCTTGGCCAATTGACCGCTGGCCTTCCCCATGCGACAGACGCGCATCTGGCTCTGTTTTTCTGAGCGCCGGAACCCGGAGCCTGTGCCATGACCGACGCCCCCGACCACCGCCCCACAAACCGCTCCGACAGCGCGGGCGATCTGTCCCTGCCGTGCGTGATGGTGTTCAATGCCAACGACCCCAGCGGCGCCGGTGGCCTGGCGGCCGACGTGAGCGCCATGTCCAGCGCCTCGGTCCATGTGTTGGCGGTGGTCACCGGCGCCTATGTGCGTGACACCAGCGACATCCACGACCACATCGCTTTCGATGAAGAAGCCGTGTCGGACCAGGCGCGCTGTGTGCTGGAAGACGTGCCGGTGCAGGCCTTCAAGGTCGGTTTCGTGGGAAGCCCGGAGAACCTCGCGGCCATCGCCGAGATCACCTCGGACTACGCCGAGGTGCCGGTCGTCACCTACATGCCCGACCTGTCCTGGTGGGATGAGCTGGCGATCGACAGCTATCTCGACGCCTGTGTGGAGCTGCTGCTGCCGCAGACCACCGTGCTGGTCGGCAACCACAGCACCTTGTGCCGTTGGCTGCTGCCCGACTGGGACGGCGACAAGCCACCCGCACCGCGCGAGGTGGCACGCGCCGCAGCGCAACACGGTGTGCCGTACACCCTGGTGACCGGCTTCAACACCGCCGACCAGCACCTGGAAAGCCACCTGGCCTCGCCCGAGTCGGTGCTGGCCACGGCGCGTTACGAGCGCTTCGAGGCAACCTTCGGTGGCGCCGGCGACACCCTCTCGGCGGCGCTGTGCGCCCTGATTGGCGGCGGTTCCGACCTGCAGGCTGCCTGTGCCGAAGCACTGACCTATCTCGACCAGTGCCTGGACGCGGGCTTCCATCCCGGCATGGGCCACGCGGTGCCCGACCGGCTGTTCTGGGCCCACGATGAAGACGAAGGCGAGCTGTCGACGCCGACAGAC
>CAYRIT010000092.1:0-10603 GCA_964424415.1 uncultured Hydrogenophaga sp. | reverse complement strand
ACGGTATCCAGGGTTTGCTCCCTCCCACCCCTTTTCGACCTGACGGGTTCCACCATGACCGATCGCAACCAAGACCTCTTCGACCGCGCCAAGGCGCTCATTCCCGGTGGCGTGAACTCGCCGGTGCGCGCCTTCAAGGCCGTGGGCGGCACGCCGCGCTTTGTGCAGCGCGCACAAGGGGCCTATTTCTGGGACGCCAACGGCCAGAAGTACATCGACTACATCGGCTCCTGGGGGCCGATGATCCTGGGACATGGCCATCCGGCGGTGGTGGATGCGGTGCAGAAAGCGGTACTCGAAGGTTTTTCGTTCGGCGCGCCGACCGAGCGCGAGATCGAACTGGCCGAAGAGATCATCAAGCTGGTGCCCAGCATCGACATGGTGCGGCTGGTGAGCTCCGGCACCGAGGCCGGCATGAGCGCGATCCGCCTGGCGCGCGGCGCCACGGGGCGCAAGACAATCATCAAGTTCGAAGGCTGTTACCACGGCCATGCCGACGCCCTGCTGGTAAAAGCCGGTTCGGGCCTGGCCACCTTCGGCACCGCCACCAGCGCCGGTGTGCCACCCGAGGTGGTGCAGCACACGCTGGTGCTCGAGTACAACAATGTCGAGCAGATCGAGGCCGCATTTGCCGAACACGGTGCCGATGTGGCCTGCGTGATCATTGAGCCGATCGCCGGCAACATGAACTTCGTGCGCGCCAGTGTGCCGTTTGTCAAACGCATCCGCGAGCTCTGCACCCAGCACGGCGCGCTGTTTGCCTTCGACGAAGTGATGACCGGTTTCCGCGTCGCCCTGGGTTGCGCCCAAAGCCTCTACGCGCAACACATTCCCGGCTTCGAGCCCGACATGACCATCATGGGCAAGGTGATCGGCGGCGGCATGCCACTGGCCGCGTTCGGCGCCAAACGTGCAGTGATGGAACAGCTCGCACCGCTGGGTGGCGTCTACCAGGCCGGCACACTGAGCGGCAACCCGGTGGCCACCGCTTGTGGCCTGGCGACACTGAAAGAAATCCAGCAGCCGGGCTTCTTCGACGCGCTCTCGGCCACCACCCGCTCGCTGGTCGATGGCCTCAAGGCCGCCGCCGATGCCGAAGGTGTGCCGTTCAGTGTGGACAGCGAGGGCGGCATGTTCGGTTTTTTCCTGATGAGCGAGCTGCCACAGAACTATGCCAAGGTGATGACCACCGACAGTCCCACCTTCAACAAGCTGTTCCACGGACTGCTCGACCGCGGCGTCTACATCGCCCCGGCGCTGTACGAAGCGGGCTTCGTGAGCGCGACGCACACCGCGCAAGACATCGCCGACACCGTTGCGGCCGCGCGCGAAGTGTTCAAGGCGCTGTGAAGAAAAAGGGCACGTCGCTCGACGCGACGTGCCTTTGGACGCACCGCAGGTGCGGTGCGAGGGTGAGCCAAGTCAATGTCTGAAGTGGCGCACCCCGGTGAACACCATGGCCACGCCACGCTCGTTCGCTGCATCGATCACTTCGCTGTCGCGCATCGAACCACCGGGCTGGATCACGCAAGTGGCACCTTGGTCGATCACCACGTCCAGGCCATCGCGGAACGGGAAGAACGCATCGCTGGCCACCGCCGTGCCGCTCAGTGAAAGGCTCGCGTGGCCGGCCTTGATGCTGGCGATACGCGCCGAATCCAGGCGGCTCATCTGGCCGGCGCCGACGCCCATGGTCATGCCGTCTTTGCAGAACACGATGGCGTTGGACTTGACGAACTTTGCCACCGTCCAGGCGAACATCAAATCGTCAAGCTGCTGCTCGGTCGGCTGCAGCTGGGTGACCACCTTCAGATCGGTTCGGCTGATCACATGGTTGTCGGCACTTTGCATCAGCAGGCCCGATCCAATGCGTTTCACGTCGGTCAGGTTCAGGCCCTGGTCCCAGGCGGTCGAGCCACCCGGCGGCAACGCGATCTCCAGCACACGCACATTGGCCTTGGCTTTGAAAATGGCCAGCGCTTCTTCGCTGTAGCCCGGTGCCATCAGCACCTCGACAAACTGCTTGCTCACCGCTTCGGCCGCCGCTTTGTCCACCGGCCGGTTGAAGGCGATGATGCCGCCGAAGGCGCTGGTCGGGTCGGTCTGGAAGGCCTTGCTGTAGCTCTCCAGCGCGTCTTTGCCGACTGCCACACCACAGGGGTTGGCGTGTTTGACGATCACACAGGCCGGCGCCTCGAAGCTCTTCACACACTCCCATGCAGCGTCGGCGTCGGCGATGTTGTTGTAGCTGAGTTCCTTGCCCTGCAACTGCCTGGCCGTGACGAGCGAGCCGGGGGCCGGGTAGACGTCGCGGTAGAACGCGGCGGTCTGGTGCGGGTTCTCGCCATAACGCAGCTCTTGCAACTTCACGAAACGGCCGTTGGACTGGCCGGGATACTCGCTGCGCTGAGGCACGCTCGCCCCTTCGTCGAAACGGATGCTGGAGAGGTAGTCGCTGATCGCGCCGTCGTACTGGCTGATGCGATTGAACGCGGCGACCGAGAGCGCGAAGCGGGTGGCAAGGCCCAGCTTGCCGTGGGCCTTGAGTTCATCGATCACCGCCGGGTACTGCGCCGCGTCGGTCAGCACCGCCACATCCTTCCAGTTCTTCGCTGCGCTGCGCACCATCGCCGGGCCGCCGATGTCGATGTTCTCGATCGCGTCGTCCAGCGTGCAACCCGGCTTGGCCACGGTGGCTTCGAACGGGTAGAGGTTGACGATCAGCAGGTCGATGGTGGCGATGCCGTGGGACTTCAGCGCCGCCATGTGCTCGGGCAGATCGCGTCGTGCCAGCAGGCCACCATGCACCTTGGGGTGCAGCGTCTTCACGCGGCCGTCCAGCATCTCGGGGAAGCCGGTGACCTCGGCCACCTCGGTGACCGGCAGGCCTTTTTCAGCCAGCAGCTTGGCGGTGCCGCCGGTGGAAATCAGCGAAACACCGAGGCTGTGCAAGCTTTGGGCAAGTTCAACGATGCCGGTCTTGTCGGAAACGGAAATGAGGGCGCGCATGAAGAGAAGTCCGGTAAAGGGGATGGGAAATGGAGCGGTGCGGGGCCGCCGAGTCAGTCGATCAGCTTGTGTTCGACCAGCTTCTTGCGCAGCGTGTTGCGGTTCAGGCCCAGCCATTGCGCCGCGCGCGACTGGTTGTTGTTCGACTGCTGCATGACCACTTCGAGCAGGGGTTTTTCCACCGCCTTCACCAGCATCTCGTGCAAGCCTGCCGGGTCGGTGCCATCGAGGTCTTGAAAGTAGACCTCCAGGCTGGCACGAACGCAGTCGTGCAGGTTGTTGTGCGGCTTGCTCATCTGAACACCTTCGTGCTGCGCACTGCGGTGCGAGCTTGCTTGGAGTGAACCTGCGCTGTGCTCATGCGGCCAGTTTCCAGTCTGCGGGTTGGTTGATCTGTTGCGGCTCGGCGTCGGCCCAGGCATCGAAACTCTCGCGCACACAATCCAGCTGCGTCTGCGCGGTGGTGAGCGTGTTGATGTGGCTGCGAAACACCGCGACAGTGCCGGCCGGAAGCGGCAACGCCTGCGCATACCAGCCCAGGTGCTTGCGCGCACTGCGCACACCGGTGAACTCACCGTACAAGGCGTAGTGATCTTCCAGGTGGTCGAGCAACCATGCCTTGACCTCCGTCAAGGCCGGCGGTGGCAGGTGTTCACCCGTGGCCAGGTAATGTGCGATCTCCCGAAAAATCCAGGGACGTCCCTGGGCCGCGCGGCCGATCATCAGGGCGTCGGCACCGGTGCGTGCGAGCACCTCGCGCGCCACCTCGGGGCTGTTGATGTCGCCATTGGCCACCACCGGAATCTTCACCCGGCTCTTGATCCCCGCCACCGTGTCGTGTTCGGCAAACCCCTTGTAGCCCTGCTCGCGGGTGCGGCCATGCACGGTCAGCATCTGCACGCCGGCCGATTCGGCGGCCCATGCCAGTGCTGGCGCGTTGCGCACATCGGCGCGCCAGCCGGTGCGCATCTTGAGCGTCACGGGCACGCCGTGTGGCGCACAGGCGGCCACCACCGCCTCGACGATGCCGATCGCCAGCGCTTCGTCCTGCATCAGCGCCGAACCGGCCCATTTGTTGCAGACTTTCTTGGCCGGGCAGCCCATGTTGATGTCGATGATCTGGGCGCCGCGATCGATGTTGTAGCGCGCGGCATCGCTCATCATCTGCGCGTCGGTGCCCGCGATTTGCACCGCAATCGGCGCGGCCTCACCCTCGTGATTGGCGCGCCGCGAAGTCTTGAGGCTGCTCTGCAGATCGGGGCGCGAGGTCACCATCTCGCTCACCGCGTAACCTGCGCCCAGCCGCTTGCACAGCTTGCGAAACGGCCGGTCGGTCACACCCGCCATCGGTGCGACGAACAGGGCATTGGGCAGGGTGTACGGACCCAGTTGCATGGTGATGGGAGAATGGCAAAAAAAGGCAAGATCACGCGCCTGGGCAAGAGCGCTTTGGCATGGGAGAAGCATTGTATCTGCCTCTTTTTTCAGCAGGCGATAAAAGCGCCCATCCAGCGTCCCACTCCCCTTTTTCGTCCACGATGCCCGACTGGCTCACCTCGCTGATGCATTCACTGGCCATGCCCGAGCTGGGCCTGAGCACGGTGTTCGTGATCTCGTTTCTTTCGGCCACGCTGCTGCCCCTTGGCTCGGAGGCGGTGGTGTTTGGCCTGCTCAAACTCAACCCCCAGCTGTTCTGGCCAGCAATGCTGGTGGCCACCGCCGGCAACACCCTGGGTGGCGCGGCTTCCTGGGCCATGGGTATGGGTGCACACAAAGCGGTGGACAAGGTGCGCGACGGCCGGCCCACCAACCTGCGCGCGCTGCGCTGGCTGGAGCGCTTTGGCCCCAAGGCCTGCCTGCTGAGCTGGTTGCCGGGCGTGGGCGACCCGCTGTGTGCGGTGGCCGGCTGGTTGAAATTTCCGTTCTGGCCCTGCGTGGCCTACATGGCGATCGGCAAGTTCGCGCGCTACGTGACCATGACCGCGGCCCTGCTCTGGGTGTTCCCGGGGGGACTGCCCGGCTGAGCAGGATGGCGATACTTGCCGTTTCCACTGCCAGACCCCTTCGTTGAACCACGCCACTGCCCTCCCCACCACCGCTGCGAACGCTCCCTTGCCGCGCGCTTTGTGGGCGCTGCTGGCGGGAAATTTTGTGATCGGCACCGGGGTCATGGTGGTGCCGGGCACGCTCAACGACATCAGCAGCTCGCTGGGCATTTCTATCCCGCAAGCGGGCCAGCTGATCACCGCCGCAGCCATTCTCATGGGTGTGGGCGCACCCCTGTTTGCGACCATCGTCGCCGGCTGGGACCGGCGCCGCCTGCTGACCCTCTCGCTGCTCTGGTATGCGCTGCTCATGGGCATCTGCGCGCTGGCACCGAACTACGCGGCCTTGCTGCCGCTGCGCGTGCTGGCGGTGATCTCGCCCGCCATCTTCACGCCACAGGCTGCGGCCAGCGTGGGCCTGCTGGTGTCACCGGCTCAGCGCGGCCGCGCGGTGACGTTTGTGTTTCTCGGCTGGTCGGTGGCCTCGGTCATGGGCATGCCGCTGTCTGCCTGGATCGGCAACGGCCTGGGCTGGCGCTGGGCGTTCGTGATGGTGACGGCGATGTCACTGGCCAGCGCCGTCTGGGTCTGGCGCGCCATGCCCAACGGCATCCGACCGGCAGCGCTCTCGCGCCGCGCCTGGGGCACCACGCTGGGCTCCGCATCGCTGATGCTGGCGGTGGGCGTGACGCTGCTGATGTCTTTTGCGCAGTTCGTGCTGTTTTCGTACTTCGCGCCCTATTTTGTGCAGACGCTGGGCATGGGCGGCGGAGCGCTCTCCCTGATGTTTCTGTGGTTTGGCGCCTTCGGCTTCATGGGCAACGTCGGACTGTCGCGCCACATCGACCGCATCGGCGCGCCACGCGCAGCCTTGGTGATGATGGGCGCCATGGCGTTCTCACTGCTGTTGTGGCCGCTGGGGCGATTTGGCCTGTGGCAGCAGGCGCTGGTGCTGGTGCCCTGGGCGATCGGCTGTTTTGCCGCCAACTCGGCACAGCAGGCGCGGCTGGTGCACCAGGCGCCGGAATTGGCGCCGGCCACGGTGGCACTCAACACCTCGGCCATGTACGCCGGCCAGGGCATGGGCGCTGCGCTGGGCGGGGCGATGATCGCGCAGGATCAGATGCTGCGCCTGCACGAGGTGGGGCTGGTGTTGATGGGCCTGGCGATGGCCCTGAGTGTGTGGGCGGCTCGACGCTCACACGCCACCTGCAAAAATCAGAAACGCTCGTAAGGCATCAGGTAACGCCACTGTCCCGCGGGCAGGCCGACCAGCCCGATGCGCCCCAGCCGCAGGCGCTGCACGCCGGTGGGCTTCAGCCCGGCGCGCTCGCACAGATGCACCACCTGACCGGGTAGATTGCCCTTGATCGCCAGCCGCAAACGGCGCTCGCTCTGCCAGCTGGCGCGCGCCTTGGGCAGCGCCCAGCCCTCAAAAAACAGCGCCTGAGCCAGCGACTGCAACGCCGCTTCGCGCCGCGCGGCGTCATCCAGCGCCGCATCGTCGACGACGTCAACCAGCCACTCGTGTTCGACCGGCGCCACGCGGTCGTCGAGCTTGCGCGCAACGCCCGGGTTCTGGGTGAACACCATCAGTCCGCTGGCCAGCGAAGCGAGTGGCGCCGCCGGCAGCAGTTTGTGGAGATGCACCTTCAGCGGGCGGATACCGGAGCGGTCGCCCTTGAAACGGGTGGCGGGGGCGAACCACTGGAACGCGAGCGCGTCAGGCAATGGAGACTCCTCAGCCAGTGCAAGCCCTGCTGGTTTGTGCCAGACCAGCGTGACCGACGCCAGGTCTTCGAGCTTGGCCTTCGCATCGAGCGTGACCTGCTGTGCGTCGCTCACGCGCGCCATCGGCTCCTCGACGACCACACCATCCACCCGCACCCAGCCGCCGGCGATGTAGCGCTCGGCATCGCTGCGCGAGCACGGCAACTGGGCCGCCAGGCGCTTGGCCAGGCGCAGGGGTTCGGCGCCTGCCATGTCAGACATGCTCAGGAAGAGAAGAGGAAGTTCATCACGTCGCCGTCCTTGACCACGTATTCCTTGCCTTCGGCGCGCATCTTGCCCGCGTCCTTCGCCCCTTGCTCGCCCTTGTAGGTGATGAAGTCGTCGAACGCAATGGTCTGGGCGCGGATGTAGCCTTTCTCGAAATCGGTGTGGATCACGCCAGCCGCCTGCGGCCCGGTATCACCTTTGTGGATGGTCCAGGCGCGCACCTCTTTCACACCCGCGGTGAAATAGGTCTGCAGTCCCAGCAGCTGGTAAGCGGCGCGGATCAGGCGGTTCAGACCGGGCTCGTCCTGCCCCAACTCGTGCAAAAATTCCAGCCGGTCGGCGTCATCCATCTCGGAGAGTTCGGCTTCAATCTTGGCGCAGATCGCCACCACCGGTGCGTTCTGTTTTTCGGCAAACGCCTGCAGGCGATCCAGAAACGGGTTGTTCTCGAAGCCGTCTTCCGCCACGTTGGCCACGAACATGGCCGGCTTGGCGGTGATCAGGAAAAACTGCTTGAGCTGCGCCTGCTCGTCCTTGCTGAAATCGATGGTGCGCACCGGCTGGGTGTCGTTCAGAGCAGTCTGACATTTCTCCAGAATGGCCAGCTGCTTGATCGATTCCTTATCGCCCGAGCGGGCCGTCTTGCTCACGCGGTGAATCGCTTTTTCCACCGCCGCCAGATCGGCCAGGCAGAGCTCGGTCTGGATCACCTCGATGTCGGAAATCGGGTCGATCTTGTTGGCCACGTGAATCACGTTGTCGTCTTCGAAACAGCGCACCACGTTGACGATGGCGTCGGTCTCACGGATGTGGGCCAGAAACTTGTTGCCCAGGCCTTCCCCGGTGCTCGCTCCGGCCACCAGGCCGGCGATGTCCACAAACTCCACGATGGCCGGCACCACCCGCTCGGGCTTGACGATCTCGGACAGCTGCGCCAACCGCAGATCGGGCACCTCCACCACCCCGGTGTTGGGCTCGATGGTGCAGAAGGGGTAGTTCTCGGCCGCGATGCCAGCCTTGGTCAGCGCGTTGAAAAGGGTGGACTTGCCGACGTTGGGCAGGCCCACGATGCCGCATTGCAGGCTCATGGAAATTCCTTGTGAATCAACCCCCTGTGCACCATCGAGCCCAACACCGGGGTGGTGGAGGTGCCCGATCTGCGGTTGGTGCGAACGGACGGCAATCGACGCGAGCCGGGTGGCAGCGGGTCTGTTTTCAGAGGACTTGGTCCTCGTTTTGCCAGGGGAAACTGGTGCCAATTGTACTGATCAGCGAATCTTTGCTTCGCCGCAGCACCGCAGCCGATGGGCGTGTGCTGCGCGATCGCGTGTTGAGCGGCTTTTGCGTTCGCATGAATGCACACAAGCGCACGTTTCGGGTCGCCACCAGCGTGGCGGGCAAGCAGTTCCGGATGCACCTGGGCTAATGGCCGCTCATGAACGTGGACGAGGCACGCACCCGGGCCATGGAGGTGCTGGCTCAGTGCAGACGCGGTGAACGACCCAGCCAGTGCGTGCACAAGGCTGTGCCGACTTTGCGAGCGGCGTACATCGACTATTGCAGTGCGAAGGGCGTCAAGGCATCGAGCCAGAAGCGGTAAGAGTCGTTTTACCGCACGCACTTCAGGGACTGGCCGGACCGCCCGGTGACGGATCTCGGCGGCCCGGATTTCATCGACCACTGCCATGGCTTTGCCCAGACCAAGGGCGCTGCACTGCTCGAGCTTGGGCGAGGGGTGGTCGGGGCTGTCATCAAGGCCGTGAACGCGGTTCCCGACCTTGCCTTGGTCTCACCCTTCAACAAGCTGGCGACCGTGGGTCTGATGCCCGATCGTGCCCAGCCCCGCGCCCGTGTCTTGCAGGTGGCAGACCAGCCTGCCTGGAAGATGGCGGTGGGCCAGCTGGGCGAGCCCCAGCGCGACTCTTTCTGTACCTGACGCTCCACACCGGCTTGCGACGCAATGAGTGTCGGGGGGCTGCTTCGGGAGCAGATCGACCTTGTGGCGGGTGTCCCGAGCGTTCCTGAGACCAAGAACGGAAAGCCCAACTCACTGCCCATCACGCCGCTCACGCGAGAGCGTGCTGAAGCGCCGCTGCGCGGGCCTGCTGCCCGGTGACGAATTGTTCGGGGGCTTGGCCGCCGGGCACCGATGCGTTTCGACCCAAACCGGCCAATCATCGACTGGTCCTGAAAGTCCGGCGATTCATTCACAGGATCTTCGAGACACGCTGGTGCGGGTGGCGGTGATGGATGTCTGGGTAATGTGGATGGCTGTGCGTCAGCACCTCATGCCGGTGCGGGTGCTCATGCGGCTCGGCGCCGTCCCACGTTAAGTCGTGTCCATGCTGGTGGTGTTCGTCATGCATATGGCTGTGCATGTGCTCCAGCGGCTCGTGCGTGTGCATGTGCTCATGCCGCTCGGACAGATGCAGCACCACTCCAAGCGCCATCAGTCCACATGACGCCCAGAATGCGGGTGATGTCGACTCACCCAGCAAAACAATTGACACCGCTGCTCCTACAAACGGAGCTATCGAAAAATACGCACCGGTTCGCGCAGTTCCAAGTCCACGAAGAGCCAGGACGAACAGCACAAGGCTGATTCCATACCCTGCCAGTCCCACCACCATGGACGTGATGACCGTGGTTCCTGCAGGCCAGGTTGCCCCAAGGCCAATGGCCAAAGCACAGTTCACTGAGCCGGCGATAAGCCCCTTGCTGCCAGAAACGAACAAAGCGTCCGATGCCGAAACCTGTCTGGTGAGGTTGTTGTCAATCGCCCAGCAGAGACACGCTGCCGCGATGGCGAGGGGTCCAAGCCAGTCAGATTCTCCTGCCAGGCCCTCTGTTGGCCATGAGAGGACAAAGCCTCCCGCGACAATGGCCAGCATGCCGAAAACGATGCGCCGATCGGCGTGCTCCTTGAAAGCCACCCATGCGATCACGGCCGTGAGGACAGCCTCCAGGTTCAGCAGCAGAGAGGCGGCAGAACCGCTGGTTCGGGTCAAACCAAACATCAACGTCACGGGTCCCACCACACCACCAAAAAAGATCGCTCCAGTCAGCCAGGGCCAGTCGGCCCGCAGCAGTCCCGTCTTGCTCCACCCTCGGTCTCGAATCACACGGACGATGGAAAGGCCGACGCCGCTGCCAAGGTAGAGCAGCCCACCCAGCAGAATGGGCGACACTTCGCCGACCAGCAACTTGGCAAATGGCGTACTGATGCCGAACAGTGCTGCAGCAAGCAATGCACAAAGGACGCTGGTGTTCAAGTGATGTCCATGACGATATCGAGAGCCCATAAGCTCATTGTCGAGTTTTGCAGACGGGCATCACCAATGGGCAACTGCCCAGGCTGCGTCCCGATCCACTGGAAAACATTTGGGTCATGCGAAATCATTCCATCGCGCGTCGCTGGTCAGCGAGGCTGAACGGGGGCCTGCTCTCGGCAGGGCGACTCAAACCCCCGCGTCTGGCCGATAGCCGTGAAATCAACCACATCGGCTTGGTCGAAGCCTGGGCACGCAACCCGTGTAGAGCGCTGCCTAACG
>CAYRIT010000091.1:0-12212 GCA_964424415.1 uncultured Hydrogenophaga sp. | reverse complement strand
ACACCTACGAAGGCACACACGACGTGCACGCGCTGATTCTGGGTCGCGCGATCACCGGGATTGCGGCGTTTTCGAACTGAGCGAGCGGGCGATCAACCAACAAAAGGGCTGCCTCGGCGGCCCTTTTTGTTGGCGATGTATCCCATTGCGGATGCAATTGACTGAAGACAAGGGCTTCACTGCGTCTTGCACCAGGCGAGCGCATCCTCAAGACGGTCATCACCCCAGAAAATGTCCTGTCCGGCGACGAAAGTGGGTGAGCCAAAGACCCCGAGCTGTCGCGCTCGATCGGTCGAAGCGGCGTATTCGTGCTTCGTTCTCTCTGCACAAACCATCCACAGCAGAAGCCATCGCAACGCCACCCGGCCGCCCCATCCCTCCGCTTCCCGATCCGCCCCCGGCGCACTTTCTGATAGCGTCGTCGCATCATGATCCTTGACCTCGATTTCCTGACCCTGCCCCTGCTGGCTGCCTCGGCGCTGGTGTTTTTCAGTGTGCTGGCGGGGGTGTTTTCGGCGCGGGTGGGGTTTTCGTTTTTGCTGGTGTTTCTGGTGGTGGGCACGCTGGCCGGGGTGGATGGGCCGGGTGGCTTGGTGTTCGACGATTTCCGGCTCAGCTTCTGGGTCGGCAACGTGGCGCTGGCGGTGATCCTGCTCGACGGTGGGCTGCGCACCGATTTCGCCACCTTTCGCATCGGCCTGAAACCGGCGATGTGGCTGGCCACCGTGGGGGTGGTGCTGTGCGCTGGCATCACCGGCGCTGCGGCGCACTGGCTGCTGGGGCTGAGCTGGCCGTTGTCGCTGCTGCTGGGCTCGATCGTGGGTTCGACCGACGCGGCGGCGGTGTTCTCCTTGCTGAAATCGTCGGGGGTGGCGCTCAACGAACGGGTATCGACCACATTGGAGATCGAGTCGGGCATGAACGACCCGATGGCGGTGTACCTCACGCTCACCTTCATTGGCGTGGCGCTGGCGGCGGCAACACCGGAGGGCATCACCCTGGGTGTGATGGACGTGCTGCGCTCGCTGCTGCAGCAGTTTGGCTGGGGTGCGGCGATGGGGCTGGGCGCGGGTTTTGCGCTCGGCGAGCTGCTCAAACGACTGGGGCGCGGGACAGATGGCGGCGGCGGGATCCGGGCGCTGCTGGTGGTGTCGGCCGGGCTGGCGGTGTTTGCCGCCACCACCTGGCTCGGCGGCTCGGGCTTTCTGGCCGCCTACGCCATGGGCATCGTCACCGGCAACCGGGCGCGGCGCCAGGTGCGCTCGGCGCTTTCGGCGATGGACGGCTACGCCTGGCTGTCGCAGGCGAGCATGTTTCTGTTGCTGGGCCTGCTGGTCACGCCGACCGAGCTGATGCGCACGATCTGGCCAGCGCTGGGCGTGTCGCTGGTGCTGATGCTGGTGGCGCGACCCATCTCGGTGTTGCTGTGCCTGGTGCCGCTGCGCTTTGATCGCCGCGAGCTGACCTTCATTTCCTGGGTGGGGCTGCGCGGTGCGGTGCCGATTGTGCTGGCGGTGTTTCCCATGATGGCGGGGGTGCCGGGGGCGCAGACTTTCTTCAACGTGGCGTTTGTGGTGGTGCTGACCTCGCTGCTGCTGCAGGGCTCGACCATCGCCTGGAGCGCGCGGCGCATGGGTGTGGTGCTGCCCGACCCGGACGACGAGGCACAAACCCGCGAGGTGTTCGGCGACTTTGTGCTCGACGCACGCACGCCGGTGGGCCAGCTGTGTGATTTCTACGACCTGCCGCCGCCAGCCAACACCGAGCAGACGCTGGCCCACTGGCTGCAGGCCGCCCTGCTGCGCCCGCCGGTGGTGGGCGACAGCGCGATGCTCGGCCGTGCCGAGCTCAGTGTGCGCCAGATGGACGGACGGCACATCGAGCGCGTGGGCATCAAGCTGGGCTGACCCTGGGGGCTCTGCGCACGCGTGGCGGTGGGCATCGGCTACATTTAATAACCCGTCGGTCATTAACCGAGCCCGCATGCCACCGCCCGTCCCCCGTTCCGCCCGCCCCGCTGTTGACGCTGCGGCCGCCCCGCCGCGGCGCGAGCGGCGCAAGCAAGCCCGCCCCGGCGAGCTGCTCGACGCCGCCCTCACCCTGTTTGTGGAAAAGGGTTTTGCGGCCACCCGGGTGGAAGACGTGGCGGCGCGCGCCGGCGTGTCCAAGGGCACGCTGTTCCTGTATTTCCCCAGCAAGGAAGCCTTGTTCAAGGAACTGGTTCGCCACACCATTTCAAGCCGCTTCACCGAGTGGAACGACGAACTGACGAATTTCCCCGGCAGCAGCGCCGATCTGGTGCGGCATTGCATGCGGGCCTGGTGGGAGCGCATCGGCATGACCAAGGCCGCGGGCATCAGCAAGCTGGTGATGAGCGAAGCGGGCATGTTTCCCGAGATCGCGGCCTTCTACCAGCAAGAGGTGATCGGCCCGGGCCACGACCTGCTCAAACGCATCCTGCAGCGCGGCATCGCCAGTGGCGAGTTCCGGCCGATGGCGCTGGAATACGCGGTCTACAGCCTGATTGCACCCATGATTTTTCTGCTGATGTGGCAGCACTCGCTTGCCCCCTGCTGCCCGGCCAACCAGCAACAGATCGAGCCGCTGGCCTTCATCGACAGCCAGCTCGACCTGCTGCTGGGCGGCATGCTGGCGCCAGCGGCCCCATGCGATGCCAAAACACGCAGCGTCACCGCCCGCAAGCCAACCGTTTCCTCCAGACCCGCCAAGCCATGAACACCCGACCCAACCGCCGCTGGATCCAATGGACGCTGCTCACCCTGCTGGTGCTGGGCGTTGCGCTGGGCGTCACACGCGCGCTGCAAAAGCGCGCGGCGCAGACCGCCGCTGCCAACACCGCGGCCCAGGCGCTGCAGCAGACCCCGGTGTACCAGCTCGGGCCGCAGGACGTGGTAGCGGTGCAGACACTGGCGCTGGACCAGACGGTGGCCATTTCGGGCTCGCTGCGGGCGCTGCAAACGGCGGTGATCAAGGCGCGCACCGCCGGCGAGCTGCAAGGCTTGAGCAAGCGCGAAGGCGATGCGGTGCGCGAAGGCGAGATCGTGGCGCGGGTCGACAACACCGAGGCCCAGGCGCGCGTGCGCCAGGCCGAACAGCAGGCACAGGCGGCACAGGCGCAGGTGGCGATCGCACAGCGCGGCTTCGACAACAACCAGGCGCTGGTGCGCCAGGGTTTCATCTCGGCCACCGCGCTGGACACCAGCAGCGCCAACCTGGCCGCGGCCCAGGCCAACCACCAGGCGGCGCTGGCCGCGCGGGACATTGCGCGCAAGGCGCTGGGTGACACGGTGCTGAAGTCGCCGCTGACCGGCCAGGTGTCGGCGCGGCTGGTGCAGAACGGTGAGCGTGTGGGTGTCGAGGCGCGGGTGCTGGAGGTGGTGGACCTGGCCGGCTTCGAGCTGGAGGCCGCGCTGGCGCCGGCCGACGCCGCCGCGGTGCGGGTGGGCCAGATCGCGCGGTTGCGCGTGGAGGGCCTGAGCGAGCCGGTGAGCGCCACGGTGGCGCGCATCAACCCCAGCGTGCAGCCGGGCAGCCGCAGCGTGCTGAGCTACCTGCGCGTGACCGCGGCGCCCGGCATGCGCCAGGGCCTGTTTGCCCAGGGTGTGGTGGTGACCGGGCACCTCGACGCGCCGGCGGTGCCGCTGTCGTCGGTGCGCAACGACAAGCCCGCGCCCTACATCCAGCTGGTGCGCGAAGGCCAGATCGTGCACCTTCCGATTTCGCTCGCGCAACAGGCACAGCTGGGCGAGGAACCGATGGTGGTGCTCGACGGTGTGGCGGCCGCGCCACCGGGCACCCCGGTGCTGCGGGTGCAGGCCGGGCTCATCCGCGAAGGCACGGCGGTGTCGCTGGGCGACGCAAAGGCCCCCGCCAGGTCAGCCGCACCCGCCGCTGCGCCAGCCACCAGCCACTGAGGACCCCGCGCCATGTGGTTCACCCAGGTTTCGCTGCGCAACCCGGTCTTTGCGACCATGGTCATGCTCGCGCTGATGGTGCTGGGGGCGTTCTCGTTCCAGCGGCTGCAGATCGACCAGTTCCCCAACATCGACTTCCCCGTGGTGGTGGTCACCACCGACTACCCCGGCGCCTCGCCCGAGATCATCGAGTCGGAGGTGACCAAGAAGGTGGAGGAAGCGGTGAACGCGATCGCGGGCGTGAACACGATCAGCTCGCGCAGCTACGAAGGCCGCTCGGTCGTGATCATCGAGTTCCAGCTCTACGTGGACGGGCGCAAGGCGGCCGAGGACGTGCGCGAAAAGATCGCCATCCTGCGCCCGACGTTTCGCGACGAGGTCAACGAGCCGCGGGTGTTGCGCTTCGATCCGGCGAGCCGGTCGGTCTGGTCGGTGGCCGTCCTCCCCAGTGCGGACAAGGGCGGCACGGCGGGAAGCGTGGGCGCCGCCCCCACAGCGGTCGAGCTCACCACCTGGGCTGAGCAGACGCTGAAAAAGCGCCTGGAGAATGTGCGCGGGGTGGGCTCGGTCACGCTGGTGGGCGGCACGCGGCGCGCCGTCAACATCGACCTCGACACCGCCGCGATGGAGGCGCTGGGTGTGACCGCCGAGCAGATCGCCAGCGCGGTGCGCACCGAAAACCAGGACCTGCCGGTGGGCACGCTCAAGACGGCCGAGCGCGAGCGCGTGGTGCAGATGCTCTCGCGGCTGCAGAACCCGCAGGACTTCGGCGCCATCATCGTGGCGCGCCGCGGTGGCAACCCGGTGCGGCTGGACCAGGTGGCGCGCGTGCGTGACGGCACCGAAGAGGTGGAAAGCCTGGCGCTCTACAACGGCCAGCGCACGCTGCTGCTGCAGGTGCAGAAGGCGCAGGACGAAAACACCATCGCGGTGGTCGACGGGCTGAATGCGGCGATCGTCGCCGTGCAGGCCGAGCTGCCGCCCGGCGTGTTGCTGGAGCCGATCGCCGACGGCTCGCGCCCGATCCGCGTCTCGGTGAACAACGTGCGCCAGACCCTGATCGAGGGCGCCGCGCTCACGGTGCTGATCGTGTTCCTGTTCCTGAACTCCTGGCGCTCGACCGTGATCACCGGGCTCACGCTGCCGATTGCGCTGGTCAGCACCTTCTTCTTCATGAACCTGTTCGGCTTCACCATCAACATGATCACGCTGATGGCGCTCACGCTGTCGGTGGGTCTGCTGATCGACGACGCCATCGTGGTGCGCGAGAACATCGTGCGCCACGTGCAGATGGGCAAGACACCATTCAACGCGGCCATGGACGGCACGCAGGAAATCGGCATGGCGGTGCTGGCAACCACGCTGTCCATCGTGGCGGTGTTCCTGCCCATCGGCTTCATGGGCGGCATCATCGGCAAGTTCTTCCACGAGTTCGGTATCACCATGGTGGCTGCGGTGCTGATCTCGATGTTCGTGAGCTTCACGCTGGACCCCATGCTCTCCAGCATCTGGCACGACCCGGAAATTGAAAAGCATGGTCGACACGCCGCACCGGTCAGCCTGTACGACAAGACCATCGGCCGGGTCACGGGCTGGTTCGACCGGGTGCAGGACGACCTGTCCGACACCTACCAGGGCGCGCTGCGCTGGTCGCTCAAACACAAGCTGGTCACGTTGCTGCTCGCGCTGGCCACTTTTGTCGGCAGCCTGTTTCTGCTGCCGCTGCTGGGCACCGAGTTTGTGCCCAAGGCCGATTTTTCGGAAACCTCGGTGAGCTTCAACACCCCGGTGGGCTCCTCGCTGCAGGCCACCGAAGCCAAGGCCAGGCAGGTCGAGGCGGTGCTGCGCGAGTTCCCGGAGGTGCAGTACACGCTGACCACCATCAACACCGGCAACGCCCAGGGCAGCATGTACGCCAGCCTCTACGTGCGCCTGACCGACCGCAAGTACCGCACGCTCAGCGTGGACGCGATGTCGGCCCGGCTGCGCGAGCGCCTGCGCAGCGTGCCCGGTATCACCGTGACACACGTCGGTCTGCTCGACGCGGTGGGCGGCAACAAGCAGGTGGAATTTTCCCTGCAGGGCGACGACCTGGCCGAACTGGAGCGCCTGACCAGCCAGGTGATGGAGCGCATCCGCCCCATCGTTGGTCTGGTCGATCTGGACGCCAGCGTGAAACCCGACAAACCCACGGTGGACGTGCGGCTCAGGCGCGACATCGCGTCCGACGCCGGGCTGAGCCCGGGTGTGGTGGCGAGCAACCTGCGCACCCTGGTGGCCGGGCAGACGGTGGGCAACTGGCGTGCCGCCGATGGCGAGAGTTACGACGTGAACGTGCGCTTGGCGCCCGAACAGCGCGAGCGCACCCGCGATCTGGCCCAGCTGCCGCTGGTGGTGGGCAGCGCTGCCGACGGCACGGCGCGCGTGGTGCGGCTGTCGCAGGTGGCCGAGGTGATCGAAGGCACCGGACCGAACCAGATCAACCGCCGCAACCTGAACCGCGAGGTGGCGATCAGCGCCAACGTGTACGGCCGCTCGGCCGGCGAGGTCTCCACCGCGATCCGCCAGGTGCTCGACACCCTGCATTTCCCGCCCGGCTACCGCTACGAGTTCAGCGGCTCCACCAAAAACATGGCCGAGTCGTTCGGCTACGCGCTCTCGGCGCTGGCATTGGCCGTGATCTTCATCTACATGATTCTGGCCAGCCAGTTCCAGAGCTTCCTGCAACCACTGGCGCTGATGACCGCGCTGCCGCTCACGCTGATCGGCGTGGCGCTGGCGCTGCTGATGTTCGGCTCGGCGATGAGCATGTTCTCGGTGATCGGCATCGTGCTGCTCATGGGCCTGGTGACCAAGAACGCCATCCTGCTGGTCGACTTCGCGATCCGTGCCCGCCGCGGTCTGGACGGCGCCGCGCCGCTGGACCGCGAGAGCGCCCTGCTGCTGGCGGCCAAGGTGCGGCTGCGCCCCATCCTCATGACCACGCTGGCCATGGTGTTCGGCATGGTGCCGCTGGCCTTTGCCATCACCGAAGGCTCGGAGCAGCGCGCCCCGATGGGTCAGGCGGTGATCGGCGGCGTGATCACCTCGTCCGTGCTCACGCTGGTGGTGGTGCCGGTGGTGTATTGCTACATGGATGACCTGGCGCAATGGTTCCGCCGCCTGCTGGGACTGAGAGGCGGATCTGTCAGCGGTGCGGCAGGGGGCGATCGGTAAAATCAGCCCTTCTATCCTCGCCTTTGCCTGACATCGGTTAGCATACCCCCAGGAGTACCAGACATGACGCCCCAGAATCCCATCGCGCCCGAGTCGTTTGATCTCGCCCGTTTCAACATGATCGAGCAGCAGATCCGCCCCTGGGAGGTGCTGGACGCGCAGGTGCTGGAGCTTCTGGGCCGCGTGCTTCGCGAAGATTTCGCACCCCAGGCCCACCGCGCGCTGGCATTCACCGACATGGAGCTGCCGCTCACCCTCCCGGCCGTGGACGGCCAGGTGATGCTGGCGCCGCGCGTCGAAGCCCGTCTGCTGCAAGACCTCGCGATCAAGCCGACCGACAAGGTGCTCGAAGTGGGCGCGGGCAGTGGCCACATGGCGGCCCTGCTGGCCGGGCTGGGGCAGCGTGTGGTGTCGCTGGAGATCGACGATGGCCTGGCCCGCATGGCCCGCGACAACCTGCAACGCGCCGGCATCACCAACGCTTCGGTGCGCGTGGCCGACGCGACCGCACAGAATTTCGCCGCCTGCCGCAGCGAGGCGCCCTGGGACGTGATCGTGCTCAGTGGTTCCGTGGCCGAAGTGCCCAGCGCCCTGCTCGACTTGCTGGCACCCGATGGCCGCCTGATGACCATCGTCGGCCAGGAGCCCATGATGCGCGCCACCCTTGTCACCCGCACCGGCGACGCGACCTACGCCACCGCGCAGCCCTGGGACTGTGTGGTGCCACGCCTGCTCAACTTCCCCGAGCCATCGCGCTTCCGTTTCTGATCGCCACCCGAACGCCGACCCGCCCATGCAGTCCATTCACCCCGCACAAATCGACCAGTGGATCGCCCAGGCCCGCGCCGAGTCGCCGGATGCGGCCCCGGTCGTGCTCGACGTGCGTGAGCCCTGGGAATTGCAGACAGCGTCGGTCAAGCCCGAGGGGTTCGATCTGCTGGCCATGCCCATGCGCAGCGTACCGGCGCGCTATCTCGAACTCGATCGCAGCCAGCCCATCGCCTGCCTGTGCCACCACGGCATGCGCAGCGCACAGGTGGCCCATTTCCTCACCAACCACGGCTTCGAGCAGGTGGTCAACATCCACGGCGGCATCAGCGCCTGGTCAGCGCAGCGTGACCCGTCGGTCCCGATGTACTGAGTCCCATCGCACCCAGCCGCAGCCCAAGGAACCCGCATGAACACGCCCCAGCACGCCACACACCCCGTCCCGCCCCGCCGCCTCAGCCGCCTAGCCGGCGCGGCGGCCCTGGCGCTGGGCCTGCTGGCCACGGGCGCACAGGCACAAAGCCTGGTGGAGGTGTACGAGGCCGCGCGCGGTTTCGATGCCACCTACCTGTCGGCCCGCTCGCAGTTCGACGCCAGCGTGGCCCGCGCCGACCAGGCCCGCGCCGGCCTGCTGCCGCAGGTGGGTCTGGGCGCCGGCGCCAACTGGACCAACCGCGACAGCTCGGTGGCCGCGCTGGACGGCACCAGCAACAGCCAGAACGTCACGCTCTCCGCCAGCCAACCGCTGTACCGCCCGGTCAACAAGATCACCAACGACCAGGGCCAGATCTCGGTGGAGATCGCCCGGGCCCAGCTGCAGCAGGCCGAGCAAGACCTGATCGTGCGCACCACCCAGGCCTACTTCGACGTACTTGCGGCCGAAGACACATTGACCTTCGTGAAAGCATTGAAGGCCGCCGTGTCCGAACAGCTGGCCGCAGCCAAGCGCAACTTCGAGGTCGGTACCAGCACCGTGACCGATTCGCGCGAAGCGCAGGCCCGTTTCGACCTGACCACCGCCCAGGAGATCGCGGCCGAGAACGACCTGCGTGTCAAGAAGCTCGCCCTCGACCAGCTGGTGGGCACGCCCGGTGTTGCGCCCAAGCCGCTGGCGGTACCCACGGCGCTGCCGCCGGTGGCGCCCGCCGACCCGCAACGCTGGGTGAACGAAGCCGAAGCCCGCAACCTCAACGTGTTGCAGGCACAGAAAGCGCTGGAGATTGCCCAGCTGGAAACCCGCAAAGCCGAGGCCGGCCACCTGCCCACGCTTGATCTGGTGGGCCAGTACCAGGTCGCCCGCGGCCCCTCGGGCGTGGCCACCATTCCAGGCAATATCCGCAACAACAACGCCACGGTGGGCGTGCAGTTCAACCTGCCGCTGTTCGCCGGCTACGCGATCCAGAACCGCGTGAAAGAAACCCTGGCGCTGGAAGAAAAATCCCGCACCGACCTGGAAGCCGCCCGACGCGCCGTGGCCCAGGCCACCCGCAGCGCCTACTTCGGCGTGCTCTCCGGCCAGAGCCAGGTCAAAGCCCTGGAAGCCGCCGAAGCCTCGAGCCAGAGTGCACTCGACGCCAACAAGCTCGGTTACCAGGTGGGTGTGCGCATCAACATCGACGTGCTCAACGCCCAGAGCCAGCTGTTCCAGACCAAACGCGATCTGGCAGGAGCGCGTTACAACGTGCTGATCGGCGGCCTGCTGCTGCGGCAGGCCAGCGGGCAGCTCACGGCGGACGATCTGCAACCGGTCAACGCCCTGCTGGCCCGGTAACACCGGTAGCCAGCCGCCCTGAGACCTGTCGAGGACGGCCGACCCGGTTGAGACAATCGCAGGGTATGCAAACCTCGCATCACGCAGGGTCGAACCTCGGGGAGTGTCATGCTTTTGGTCACTGGAGGCGCCGGCTTCATCGGTGCCAATTTTGTGCTTGACTGGCTCAGCGCATGCGACGAGCCCGTCGTCAACCTCGACAAACTCACCTACGCCGGCAACCGGGGAAACCTCGCCAGCCTGGCCGGCGATGCGCGCCATGTGTTTGTGCACGGCGACATCGGTGATGCGGCCCTGGTGGCCCACCTGCTGACCGAGCACCAACCTCGCGCGGTGATCAACTTCGCCGCCGAAAGCCATGTGGACCGATCCATCCACGGCCCCGAAGACTTTATCCAGACCAACATCGTGGGCACGTTCAAACTGCTGGAGGCCGTGCGCGCCCACTGGGGCGGCTTGCCTGCTGCAGAAAAATCCGCCTTCCGCCTGCTGCATGTCTCCACCGACGAGGTTTATGGCTCGCTGGACGCGAACGATGCAGCGTTTGCGGAAACCCACCGCTACGAGCCCAACAGCCCGTATTCGGCCAGCAAGGCCGCCAGTGACCACCTGGTGCGCGCCTACCACCACACCTACGGCCTGCCGGTGCTCACCACCAACTGCAGCAACAACTACGGTCCGTACCACTTCCCCGAAAAACTGATCCCGCTGATGATCGTCAACGCCCTGGCCGGCCAGGCACTGCCGGTGTACGGCGACGGCATGCAGGTGCGCGACTGGCTGTATGTCAAAGACCACTGCAGCGCCATTCGCCGCGTGCTGCAAGCGGGCCGGCTGGGCGAGGTCTACAACGTGGGCGGCTGGAACGAGAAGCCGAACATCGAGATCGTGCAGGCGGTCTGCGCGCTGCTCGACGAACTGCGCCCCCGGGCCGACGGCATCAGCTACCGCGCGCAGATCGACTTTGTGAAGGACCGGCCCGGCCACGACCGCCGCTATGCGATCGACGCCAGCAAGATCGAGCGCGAACTGGGCTGGCGGCCGGCCGAGAGCTTCGAGACCGGCATCCGCAAGACCGTGCAGTGGTACCTGGCTCACCCCGAGTGGGTGGCGAACGTGCAAAGCGGCGCCTACCGTGACTGGGTGCAGAAGCAGTACACCAACGCGACCGCAGCATGAAAATTCTGCTGCTCGGCAAAAACGGCCAGGTCGGCTGGGAGCTGCAGCGCAGCCTGGCGCCGCTGGGCGAGCTGATTGCGCTGGACCGACACAGCGCAGACTGGTGTGGTGATCTGAGCAACCTGCCGGGCTTGGCCGCGACCGTGCAAGCGCTGCGCCCCGACGTGATCGTCAATGCCGCCGCCCACACCGCCGTGGACAAGGCCGAGAGCGAGCCCGAGCTGGCGCGCACCCTCAACGCCCTGGCGCCCGGCGTGCTGGCGCAGGAGGCCGACAAAATCGGCGCCTGGCTGGTGCATTACTCCACCGACTACGTGTTTGACGGCAGCGGCACACGGCCCTGGGTGGAAACCGACACGCCCGCGCCACTCAGTGTGTATGGCCAGACAAAACTCGAAGGCGAGCAGCTCATCGCCGCTCACGGCAAGCGCCACCTGATCTTGCGCACCAGCTGGGTCTATGCGGCGCGCGGCGGCAACTTTGCCAAGACCCTGCTGCGGCTGGCACGAGAGCGCGAACGCCTCACCGTCATCGACGACCAGTGGGGTGCGCCCACGGGCGCCGAACTCATCGCCGATGTCACCGCCCACGCGTTGCGCCAGGTGCTGCAACACCCACAAGACGCAGCCCGGTTCAACGGCATCTACCACCTGGCCGCTGGCGGTGAGACCACCTGGCATGGCTATGCCCAACACGTGATCGCGCAGACCCGAAGGATGCAGCCCGCCACCCCTGACCTGGCCCAAGACGTGGCGGCCGTGCCCACCAGCGCCGTCCCCACGCCGGCCAGGCGACCGCAGAATTCCCGCCTGAACACGGCGCGGCTGCGAGCCACCTTCGGATTGACCTTGCCCGCCTGGCAGAGCGGCGTGAACCGCATGCTGGCGGAAATTCTTTAGCGATCAAAGACAGAACCCACCCATGACCCAACGCAAAGGCATCATCCTCGCCGGTGGCTCGGGCACCCGCCTGCACCCGGCCACCCTGGCCATCAGCAAGCAACTGCTGCCGGTGTACGACAAGCCGATGATCTATTACCCACTGACGACGCTGATGCTCGCGGGCATCCGCGACGTGCTCATCATCAGCACCCAGCAGGACACGCCCCGCTTTGAGCAGCTGCTGGGCGACGGCAGCGCCTGGGGCATGAACCTGCAATACGCGGTGCAGCCCAGCCCCGATGGTCTGGCGCAGGCCTTCATCATCGGCGCCGATTTCGTGGGCAACGCCCCCAGCGCACTGGTGCTGGGCGACAACATCTACTACGGCCACAACTTCACCCAGTTGCTCGCCAGCGCCGATGCGCAGACCCAAGGCGCCACCGTGTTCGCCTACCACGTGCA
>CAYRIT010000090.1:0-12540 GCA_964424415.1 uncultured Hydrogenophaga sp. | reverse complement strand
CCGCTGATCGTCTCGCACATGTTCGTGTTCTATTTCGGCATCATGGCCGACCTCACACCACCGGTGGCCCTGGCCGCGTTTGCGGCGGCGCCGATCGCCCGCGAGAGCGGGCTGAAGATCAGCATGCAGGCGATACGGGTGGCGATTGCGGGTTTCATCGTGCCGTTCATGGCGGTGTACAGCCCGGCGCTGATGCTGCAAGGCGACGGCGGCTGGACCGCCACCGCCTGGGTCCTGTTCAAGGCACTTGTGGCCATCGGGATGTGGGGTGGCGCGGCCATCGGTTACCTGTTCGGGCCGCTGAACTGGGCCGAACGCATCGTGGCTTTCCTATCGGCCAGCCTGCTGGTGGCCGCCCTGCCCATGACCGACGAACTGGGCCTGGCGGCGGTGGCGGTTTTTGTGCTCTGGCACCTGTGGCGCAACCGCATGCGCACCGCGGCACTGGGTCTGCGCTGAGGTGGCCGCTCTGGGCGTCTGTCTGGCGCTGCTGGCCGCGGGCTCGGTCCCACCGGTCTTCGTGCCCACCGAACGTTTCACGCTCGCCTGGACGCACTCGATCGAGAAAGTGCGCTGGGAAGAAGACTATGTGGTGCGACCCGGCATGCCACCCGTCCTGCAGGCGCTGACTGCGCGGGTGCGTGGGTCGGCCGCCGGCATGGAGCCACCGCCCGACGCGGTGCTGCGCGATGGCTGGTACGAGTACACCCCCCCCACCCTGTCGCCGCAGGGCCTGCGGCTGACACGCTCCCCCTACACCGCCGATTACGACTGGTGCAGCGCCGGTCGCTGCGTGCCGCTCTCCAGCCTGCTGCCCAGCGATGGTGGCATCACCCTGGTGAGCCCCTGCAGCCAGCCGACGCCACGCTGAGCACCGGCGCCGGAACAAGCACCCGCATCGGATAACCTCGCCCGGGTGAACTTCGCCCAACTGCTTTTCCCCGACTTCTCCCTCATCCTCATCGGCTACCTGCTGTGCCGTTTCACCGGCCTCAACCGCAAGGTCTGGCAGCCGGTGGAGGCGCTGGTGTACTACCTGATGTTTCCGGTGCTGCTGTTTCACTCGATTGTGAAAAGCCCGCTGGACGTGTCTGCCGCCTCGTCCCTGATGGGCGCGGGGCTGGCACTGTGTGCGGTGGGCATCGCACTCACCTATTCCCTGCCGCACTGGCCGGTGCTGGGCAGGCACCTGGAGCCGCGCTTGCACGCCGCCAGCGCGCAGGTGGGTTTTCGCTTCAACTCCTTTATTGCACTGGCGCTGGCGAACAAGGTCGCCGGCCCGGAGGGCTTGCTGCTGATCTCGGTCGTCATCGGTGTCTGTGTGCCGCTGCTCAACGTGGGCGCGGTCTGGCCGATGGCGCGCCACGCCAACAAGGGCTTCGCCCGCGAGCTGGTGCGCAACCCGCTGATCATCGGCACCGTGACCGGCCTCACGGCCAATCTGCTGGGTCTTCAGATCCCCCAGTGGCTGGACCCGACGGTGAGCCGCATCGGCCAGGCCGCGCTGCCGCTGGGCCTGATGGCGGCCGGTGCCGGCATGCAGTTCGGCTCGCTGCGCGACGCCAAGACGCTGGGCGTGCTGGTGCTTTCGGTGCGCCACCTGGCCATGCCGCTGACCGCCTTTGGGCTGGCGCGCCTGTTCGCACTGGACACGACCCAGACCCTGGTGCTGCTGCTGTTCTCGGCCGTGCCCACCGCGTCGAGCTGCTACGTACTGGCCGCCCGCATGGGCTACAACGGGGCCTATGTGGCCGGGCTGGTGACCATTTCCACCCTGCTGGGCATGGCGAGCCTGCCGTTCGCCCTGGGCGTACTCGGCGGACACACCGGGTTTTAAGCAGGCAGGACGACGCTGGAGCCGGGGCAGTGCGCGATCCACATCGCCGTTGACCACAAGCGCGCGCCATCGAACTGGTGACGATATTTTTTACAGTTGATTTTGCTCATGGCCACTTCCCCGCGTTGATTCCTTGAATATCAACGACTTGGCTCACTGGCATGCGATTTGCTACGTATATTTTGGCCCATCGACCAAACAAGGGGATTCCCAATGAAATTCAAACTCATCGCCACCACAGCACTGCTCTGCGCAGCAGGTCTTGCCCATGCATCGCCGGTTGTCACTGCATCGAACAGCGGCACGGCGCTGGCTAACGCCATCGGCGGCAGTGGCATCACCATCTCCAACGTCACCTACTCCGGCGCCTCCAACGATGCGTCCGGCACCTTCACCAATGGCGCCGCCACGGTCGGGTTTGACCAGGGCGTGGTTCTGACCACCGGTACCGTGACCTGTGTGCCCGGCCCCAACAACCAGAGCGGCTGCAGCGGCGCTGGCACCACCACCTCGTTGAAATTCGACTTCACCAGCAACACCGGCAAGCTTTACTTTCAGTATGTATTTGGGTCAGAGGAATACAACGAGTACGTGAACTCGCAATACAACGACGAGTTCCAGCTGCTGCTCAATGGCGTGAACATCGCGCTGCTCCCGGGAGGCGCTGGCGTGGTGTCGATCAACAACGTCAACTGCGGGTTGAACTCGGCCTACTACCGCAACAACAGCGGTGGCGCAAACTGCGCCAACCTCGGTCTGGACATTCAATACGACGGTCTGACCGCCGTGTTGACGGCCGAAGCCGACGTGGTGGCCTCCAGCCTGAACACGTTTGAATTCAGGATTTTTGACCGGGGCGACAGCATCCTGGATTCGGGCGTCTTCATCAAGGCGGGCTCCTTCTCGGACACCAACCCGGTCCCGCTGCCAGGCACGCTTTCCCTGCTGGGCCTGGGCCTGCTCGGTCTGGGCGCTATTCGCAGGAAAGCGCAGGCCTGAACTTCCACACCGCCGCGATAATGGCGTCGCGCTCTGGCGTGACACCAAATCCCCAACAAAAAGGGCCGCTTCTGCGGCCATTTTTGTTGATCGCCAGCCGTTAAAACTACGGCGGCAAATTTTCACCGCAAGGTTTGCATCACCAGGTCGATGCGCCGCTGAATCCGGGCGACCTCCTGCGCGGCGCCGGCCGCTTGTGCGCGCCGTTGCTGCACGCCCAGCCAGGCCAGCAAAGGCCGGCGCCAGCCCTGGCTGGAAGCGGTGTTCACCGCCTGTTCGATCACACCCGGCGTGGCCCGATCGCTGCGCAGCAACACGCCGGCGGCCACCAGTCTGGACAGCGGGTCGGTGATGGCCGACAGTGCGGCGTCGGGCGCTGCGGGATCGCTGGCCAGCTTCCGGTGCGCCAGGGGCAACAGCGCGGCATCGGCCGGTGTGGACGCTGCGGCGAGGTAGCGCGCATAGGCCAGTTCGGGCGGTGCGGCATCGGCAGCCAGGGCGTCAAAGCCGCTGCAGGGCACAAAGTCGAGCACCGCCACGCGGGTCGCACAGCGCAGCAGTTCCAACCGCGCCACCAGGCCGGGTTGGCCGGTGCGAGCCACCTCGGCGCGGGCACGGGCAAATTCGATCGCCTCGATCTTGCTGTCGCCACGCAACCAGGCCTCGGCCGCGCTTTCGATACCGCTCTTGGCGTTCATCTGCCAGTCGGGTGGCGGTGGCGTGCTGGCGCAGGCAGCAAACGCAAGACTCAGCGACACCATGGTCCATCGGGCCATCACACGGACCGAAAACCGCAAGGGAAAGTGAGCCGGCGAACATGGCGGGACCGGCTTTGCCGGGTGGCCGGTGTTGCCCGCTTGAATGTGTGACAACGACGTCGGCGTGAAGGTGGTCCGTTTCATGGCAGGCGAATCTCGGTGTCTCGCGCAAACGGCCATTTGCGGTTGATTTCGTTGATCAGGCCATCGACCTTGCGCAGGCTGGCCTCGACCTCGGCGCGCAACGCGGGCAGGTCCACCGTGGCTTCGCGGGTGTTGCTGGCAATACCCTGCGCTTCCACCAGCACCGCGTCCACCTTCTGCAGGCTGCCGCGCGTCTCGCCCAGCAGGCCATTGAGCTGCTGCACCGTGGCGCGCGCATCGCTCACCAGGCCGCCCTGGCCCGGCGCGGCGCCGGAACCAAACACCTGGCGGTCGGCGTTGGCCACCAGCGTGTCCAGCCTGGCAGCGAGTGCGTCGGCACGCAGCAGCAGCGCGTTGCTGCGCTCGATGGTGGTCAGCAGCTTCTTCGCGTCGGCCTCGTTGCCCAGCAACACGCCGAGCCCGCCTTGGGGGCCTTTGAGTTTGTCGGTCACGCTTTGTACGTTGGCCAGGCTTTGCGCCAGCGCCGCGTCGGAACGGGTCAGCGCGTTGAGGTTGTCGAGCAGATCGCGGATGGAGGCGGTGAGTTTGGGAATCTCGGCCGACGCGTCACCGCGCAGCACCTGGCGCTCGGCGCCGTCGGGCAGCGGCGGGTCTTCGAGCACACCGCTGTAGGCGCGGATGCGGGTGCTGCCAACCAGGCTGCGCTCCATGGTGAAGATGCTTGAGGTGCGCAGCCAGCGCGCGTCCTTCTCGGGCACGTCGATCAGGATGCGGGCGTTGCCGTCGGTGCCCAGTTCGATGCGCGCCACCCGGCCGATGGCAAATCCGGCAAAGGTCATGTCCATGCCGACCACCACCCCCTCGGAATCGTCGGAAACCAGCACCAGTCGCTGGGTGCGCTCGAATGCACCGCGCGCGTACAACACGTACAGCGCCGAGCCCAGCACCAGCGCGAGCATCAGCAGCAGCAACAGCGCGGCCTTGATCTCCAGGTTTTTCACCGGCGGTGGCGCATCCGGCGGCAAGGTGGCTGGCGGTGGCGGATTGGACCTGTCCATGGGCATCAATAGTAGTTGCCGACCAGCGACAGCACCTCGATCAGCAGCACCACCGAGAACAGGCGAGCGAACTGTGAGATGTCGCTGTGGCGGCTGTAGCGATCCTGGGCATCGGGCTGCGCCGCCGCAGCCAGCGGCACCACCGCCACCGCGAGGCTGAAGAACAGGGTCTTCAGGCTGAAGATCAGCGTCACCGCCGGACTGAACACGCTGCCCACGCTGCGGGTGTAAGCCGGCAGGCCCCAGGGGGAGAAGCCATACACCGTGAGGTAGGCCAGCACCAGCGCGACCACACAGCTGAGCGCGGCCAGCAGCAACACCGAAAACATCGCCGCCAGGGCGCGCGGCAGCAACTCGGTGCGCAGCAAGGTCTGCGCCTCCAGCGCGCCGCCTTCGCGCTGCAAGGTGGCGAGCTTTTTGCGCACCGCCTGCGCGCCTGGCATCGCATAACGCAGCGCCACAAACAGCGCCGCGTAGAGCGGGATCAGCTCCAGCACCAGCGTGCGCACCAGCACCTCCAGCGCGTACTGCGACAGCCCGTAGCTGTAGGCGGTGGCCACCACGATGCGGATCAGCACCACACTTACCAGGGCCGAGAGCACCAGAAACCCCCGCAACAGGGGCGCGGTGGCGAAGTACAGGTTGCGCCATACGGCCTGCCTGGGCTCGCCTTTTCTGTAACTCGACGGCAGACAGGCCAGCACCACAATCTGTGCACCGATCAGCAGCACCCGCCAGGCCGCGATCCACGCCGCGCGCACCCGCGCGCCCCACTGGGTGAGGATGTCCTGAGCGCTGGAAACCGGGTCCATGAGCCCATGATAGCCCGCGAGATGGGTGCGCCACCCGGGCGACAGGCACCCGGCGCCGCGGGTGAAAACGCCCATGAAAAATGGGCGAGGATCGCGTTCAATTCACCCTGCAATCGACCTGCCGAGCACCTGGAGATCGTCCACATGCGCTCACACAACACCGCGACGCTTGCCCCGTGGCGCGCCGCCAGGCCATCGCCGACGCGCGGCACCGCACCACCCAGCGCCTGCCCGACCGCTCCGCCATCGCCTGCGGCAGCACCCGCTGAAGCCAGGCCAGGTCTGACGCACTGGTGAGCCGGCTGACCGCGGGCCTGCGGCGCATCGGCGAGGCGGAGGACGGCCAGTTGGCGCTGGTCGGGTTGCCCGATACCAGGTGGATCGAGGCGGTGACGGCCACCGTGCAGGTCAAGGTCGGACAGGCGCCGACCGAGGCCGGGGTGATGGCCCTTGCAGCGCGCACATGGCACATTTCAAGGCGACCAGGCGCGTGAACCTCACCGTCGCGCTGCCGGAGAGCTCGCGCGGCAAGCTGCTCAAACGCGGGCTGCGCCGGCGCTACGCCTGATTCGGCTGTGGGTTGGCTTGTGCCAGCGCCCACACCACGTGTTCGCGCACCAGCGTGCTCGGGTGTTGCGCCCGCTGCGCAAGCGCAACACACACAGGACCGGTCTCATCGGCAGGCAGGGTGCGCAAGGCGTTGCCCAGCGCCACCGCGATGTTGCGCAGCCAGCGCTCGTGTCCGATGCGCCGGATCGGGCTGCCTTCGGTGCGGCGCAGGAATTCTTCTTCGGTCCAGGCAAACAGCCCGGTCAGCGTGGCGCCGGTGAGGCCTGCGCGCGGGTCGAAGTCGGGCAAGGCGCTGCGCTGCGCGAACTTGTTCCAGGGACAGACCAGCTGGCAGTCGTCGCAGCCGTAGATGCGGTTGCCAAGCAGCGGGCGCAGGTCCGGGGGAATCGGGCCGGCGTGTTCGATGGTGAGGTAAGAGATGCAACGGCGGGCATCGAGCCGCCCCGGTGCCACGATGGCCTGGGTCGGGCAGATGGCGATGCAGGCGGTGCAGGCGCCGCAGTGGTTCGACACCGGCTCGCTGGGCGGCAGGGCAACGTCCACATACATCTCGCCCAGGAAAAACATCGAGCCGCCTTCTCGGTTCAGCACCAGGGTGTGTTTGCCGCGCCAGCCCTGGCCGCTGCGGCTGGCGAGTTCGGCCTCGAGCACCGGGGCCGAGTCGGTGAACACCCGGTGGCCGAGCGGCCCCACCGCCTCGGCGATCCGCTCGGCGAGCGACTGCAGGCGGCTGCGCAGGACCTTGTGGTAATCGCGGCCGCGGGCGTAGACCGAGACCACCGCCTCCTGCGGGCGCTGCAGGCGCGCCAGCTCCCTGTCTTGCCAGTCGGGCGCGGTGTCGCGCGGCAAATAGTCCATGCGTGCCGTGATCACGCTCACCGTGCCAGGCACCAGCTCGGCCGGCCGGGCGCGCGCCATGCCGTGGCGCGCCATGTAGGCCATCTCACCGTGCCATCCTTGTGTCAGCCAGGCCTGGAGACCCGGCTCGGCGGTCGAGAGATCGACGCCGGCGATCCCGATTTGCGAGAATGCGAGCTCCTTCCCCCACGCCTGTATCTGCGAGACGAGTTGAGCCGCATCAAATCTGGACGTCATACACCGCCGATTGTAGAAACCGCCCCCGCGCCGACCTGGGCCGGACGGTGGGCGAACGAAGGCGACACCCTGGCATTTGCTCAGCACCTGGCCCGCAGCCCGGCGATTGCCAACGCCAGCCTCAGCCTGCAGGGCGATCTGGGTGCTGGCAAGACCACGCTGGTGCGCCACCTGTTGCGTGCGCTCGGGGTCCAGGGCCGCATCAAAAGTCCGACCTACGCGGTGGTGGAGCCGCACACCGCTGAAGCGTGCAGCCATCTGTCTGGCGGTGAGTCGCTGAACATCTGGCACTTCGATTTCTACCGTTTCAACGATCCGCGCGAGTGGGAAGACGCCGGGTTTCGCGAACTTTTTGCCAGCCCAGGCCTCAAGCTGGTTGAGTGGCCCGATCGGGCCGCCGGTTTCCTGCCGCCCATGGACGCCCAGATCCTGATCCAGACCGACGACACCGCGATGACCGACGCTGCCCACGACAACACACCCCACCACACGGCCGACGACGCCGCACCACCGCGCCGGGTGCAGTTTCTGGCCCTGACCCCGGTCGGCCGGCAGCTGCTTGCCGCCCTGCTCGCATGACCCGGCCACCGTCCAGCGATCTGAGCCGGCGCAGCCTGCTGCGCGCGGGCTCGCTGGTGCTGCTGCTGGGCACCCAGCAGATCGCGCGCGGCGCCAGTGTGGTCGCGGTGCGGCTGTGGCCCGCGCCCGACTACACCCGCGTGACCATCGAGTCCGACGGGGAGCTCAAGGTGCGTGGCATCGAAACGCCCAGCGCCACCCAGATGCAGGTGGAGATCGAGGGCATCGATCTGGTGACCGGCCTGCGCGATCTGGTTGGCCAGTTGCGCAGCAGCGACCCCAACATCGCCAGCATTCGTGTGCTGAGCGCGGGCGCAAACCGCGTGCGCCTGCAGATCGATCTCAAGCAGGCGATCAAGCCGCAGGTGTTCCACCTCACGCCGGTGGCGGCCTATCAGCACCGGCTGGTGCTTGACCTCTATCCGCTGAATCCGCCCGATCCGCTGGAACAGCTGATCGCCGAGCGCGAGAAGGAACTCGATGCCGCCAGCCAGCGCGCAGCACGCCTGCTCGGGCTGGAGACCGAAGCGCTGGGCCACAAGCCGCTGGGGGCCCCGGTGACGGATCCGCTGGGCGAACTGATTGCCGAGCGCGCAGCACCCGGCGGCCCCGTTGTGCCGCCGCGGGTGGCGGCAGCGCCTGACGCCCGTGCCAAGCCGGATGCGACCGCCAGCGTCAGCGTTCCCGCCGCCAAACAGAAACCGCGCGACGCGGGCAAGGAGCGTGCCACCGAGCGCCTCATCATCGTGGCGCTCGACCCCGGCCACGGTGGCGAAGATCCCGGCGCGCTGGGCCCGGCCGGCACCCGCGAGAAAGACGTGGTGCTGCAGGTGGCACACAAGCTGCGCGAGCGCATCGACGCCACCCGCGTCAACGGCAACCCCATGCGTGCCTTCCTCACCCGCGATGCCGACTTCTTTGTGCCGCTCAACGTGCGGGTCCAGAAGGCCCAGCGCGTGCGCGCCGACCTGTTCATCAGCATCCACGCCGACGCTTTCTACACCCCTCAGCCCCAGGGCGCGAGCGTGTTCGCGCTCAGCACCAAGGGCGCGAGCAGTGCGGCGGCACGCTGGATGGCCAACAAGGAGAACGCGGCCGATCTCGTCGGTGGCGTCAACGTCAAGTCACAGGACGCCACCTTGCAGCGCGCCCTGCTCGACATGAGCACCACCGCGCAGATCAAGGACAGCTTGAAACTCGGCGGCGCCATGCTCGGCGAGGTGGGGCGTGTGGCCCGGCTGCACAAGCCGCGGGTGGAACAGGCGGGTTTTGCGGTGCTCAAGGCGCCAGACATTCCCAGCGTGCTGGTGGAAACCGCCTTCATCAGCAACCCCGACGAAGAGCAGCGCCTGCGCAGCACGGCCTACCAGAACGAACTGGCCGACGCGCTGCTCAAGGGCATCGTCAAGTACTTCTCGCAGAACCCGCCGCTGGCGCGGAACCGATCGGTTTAACCCCGGCTTCGCCGCCCCCTTGAAGGGGCCGCACGCGGCGCGGCGGGTGCGGGCCTACTTCCTGGCGCGCCACAGACCGAACAGCGCGATCAGGCCGGGGCCGATGATCAAGGCCCAGATGATCTTGCTCAGGTTGTCCTGCACCCAGGCGAGGTTGCCGAACCAGTAACCCGCGGCGGTCAGGCCCACCACCCAGACCATGGCGCCGACCACGTTGTAAGCGGTGAATGTGCTGCGGGTCATCTCGGCCACACCGGCCACAAAAGGGGCGAAGGTGCGGATGAACGGCATGAAGCGCGCCAGGACGATGGTGATGCCGCCGTAGCGCTCGTAGAACGCATGGGTCTGGTTGAAGGCGTTGCGGTTGAAGAAGCGCGAGTTCTCCCACTGGAACACCTTGGGGCCCAAGAAGCGACCGATCGTGTAGTTCAGCTGGTCACCCAGAATCGCCGCCGCAAGCATCAGGCCCGCCGCGAGCGGGTAGTCGATCAGGCCCGCGCCACACAGCGCGCCGACAATGAACAGCAGCGAGTCGCCAGGCAAAAACGGCATCACCACCAGTCCGGTCTCGACAAAGATGATGAAGAACAGCAGGGCATACACCCAGGCGCCGTAATGCTCCACAAACACGCGCAGGTGCTGGTCCACGTGCAGGATGAAGTCGATCAGAAAGGCGATGAGTTCCATGGCGGGGGATTATCCGGCGTCGGGCCGCTCCCAGCCGGATATGTTCCCCCTCGGGGGCAGCGACCCGCGCAGCGGTGAAGCATGGGGGTCCACACACCCCTGCAGGCAACTCCTACAATTTCCCGGTGAACACACCCGCCCCCGCAACCGAACGCCGCCCCATCCGCGAACTGCCCGACGAGCTGATCAGCCAGATCGCGGCCGGCGAGGTGGTGGAACGGCCCGCCTCGGTGGTGCGCGAGCTGGTCGACAACGCACTGGACGCCGGCGCGAGCCAGATCACGGTGCGCCTGCTGGCCGGAGGTGTGCGGCTGATCAGCGTGGAAGACGACGGCAGCGGCATCCTGCGCACCGAATTGCCCACCGCGCTCAAGCGCCACGCGACCAGCAAGATCGCCAGCCTGTCCGATCTGGAGGCGGTGCACACCATGGGCTTTCGCGGCGAGGCGCTGGCGGCCATCTGCTCGATCGCCGAGGTCTCGTTGCTGACCCGCGTGGACACCGGTGAAGAACCGCACGGCTGGTTGCTCGACGGTCGCAGTGGCGAGCTGCAGCCGGCCGCGCGCACCACCGGCACCACGGTCGAGGTGCGCGAGCTGTTCTTTGCCACCCCCGCAAGACGCAAATTCCTCAAGACCGACGCCACCGAGCTGGCCCACTGCATCGAAGCCGTGCGGCGCCACGCGCTGGCGCGGCCCGACGTCGGTTTTGCCATCTGGCACGAGGGCAAGCTGGTGGCGCAGTGGCGCGCGGTGGCTGGCAGTGGCATCGCCGCACTGCGCCAGCGGCTGGCCGACGTGCTCGGGCAGGACTTCATCGAACAGGCGGTGGCGGTGGACTGGCCGCCCGGCACCCGCAGCGACGCCGATGACACACCGCGGCTGCGTGTCCGGGGTTTCGCCGGCATCCCCGACGCTGCGCGCTCGCGCGCCGACTGGCAGTTTGCCTATGTCAACGGCCGCTACGTGCGCGACAAGACCATCACCCACGCCGCGCGCAGCGCCTACGAGGATGTGCTGCACGGCCACCGCCAGCCGGTGTATGTGCTGTTTGTCTCGCTCGACCCGACCCGGGTCGACGTGAACGTGCACCCGACCAAGATCGAGGTGCGCTTTCGCGACGGCCGCGAGGTGCACCAGGGCGTGCGCCACGCGGTGGAGTCGGCGCTGGCCATACCGCGCTCGGCGCAGGCGGAGCCTCTGGCGGTGCCAACGGCCCCGACCGAAGTGCCGGCGGCGCCGTTTCCTTCCCCCGCAGCCCACCAGCAGCCCCTGCCCTGGCGGCCCGATGCACCAGCACATGGTTACCGGGTCAGCGACGTCGGCGCCCTGTGGGGGCAGGACCCCGGGCCGGTGCCGACAGGCGCCACCCGAGCGGATGGCCTGGTGCCGACCGTTTTCGACAATCCGCGGCCAACCGCCCCCTTGTGGGCCGGGTCCGTCCAGGCCTCGGCCAGCGGCCTGCCCGCCGGTGAGTGGCCGCTGGGCCGCGCCATCGCGCAGCTGCAAGGTGTTTACATCCTGGCCGAGAACAGCCAGGGCCTGGTGGTGGTGGACATGCACGCGGCCCACGAACGCATCGTCTACGAGCGCCTCAAACAACAGCTCGATGCGAAGCAGATCACCAGCCAGGCGCTGCTGATTCCCGCCACCTTCGCCGCCACACCGGCCGAGGTGGCCAGCGTCGAAGACGCGCACGAGGCGCTGGCCACGCTCGGGCTGGAGATCACACCGTTTTCCCCCAGGACCCTCGCGGTGCGGGCCGTGCCCAGCACGCTGGCCCAGGGCGATCCGGTGGAGCTCGCGCGCAGCGTGCTCGCCGAGCTGGCACAGCACGACAGCAGCCGCGTGATCGAGCGGGCACAGAACGAACTGCTCGCCACCATGGCCTGCCACGGCGCGGTGCGCGCCAACCGCCGCCTCACGCTCGACGAGATGAACGCACTGCTGCGCCAGATGGAAATCACCGAGCGCAGCGACCAGTGCAACCACGGCCGGCCCACCTGGCGCCAGCTGACGCTGCGCGAACTCGACAGCCTGTTCCTGCGCGGGCGCTGAGCGCGTCCGAACCCCATTGCCTGGTGCCGCCTGGCGACCGGTGTGTATCTGGCGCGCCAGCACCGGGTGCTGTGCACCGAAAGCGGGCCATTTCTTCAGACGAAATACCAGTTTTGCATAATGTCATGCACTTTTTAAACGGACCCACGATGAAATACGCCTCGGCTCACCAATTTCTCGCCCACGTCGCCGACCGCAACCCCGGTCAGCCGGAGTACCTGCAAGCCGTCACCGAGGTGATGGAAAGCCTGTGGCCCTTCATCGCGGTGCACCGCAAATACGCGGAGCACGGCCTGCTCGACCGCCTGGTCGAGCCCGAGCGGGTGGTGATGTTTCGTGTCTCCTGGGTCGATGACCGCGGCGATGTGCAGGTCAACCGCGGCTACCGCATCCAGCACAGCATGGCGATCGGCCCGTACAAGGGTGGCATCCGCTTCCACCCGTCGGTCAACCTGTCGGTGCTCAAGTTCCTGGCCTTCGAGCAGACCTTCAAGAACGCCCTGACCACGCTGCCCATGGGCGGCGGCAA
>CAYRIT010000089.1:0-12739 GCA_964424415.1 uncultured Hydrogenophaga sp. | reverse complement strand
CGCGCGAGCGTGGGTTCGCTGTTGAAGATGAGTTCAAAGCCAGCTTGGCGGGCTTGCGCCACCAGCGCCGGGTTCCATGCGCCGTGGGGAAACGACATGGCGGCGGCGCCGGCGCGGTGTTGCTTCACCAGGCGGTGGCTGGCTTGCAGCTCGGCGGCCGGGTCGGCTGCCAGGGTGAGCGGGGCGTGGGTGTGGCCGTGGCCGGCGAACTCCAGGCCAGCCGGTTCCAGCTGCGCGAGCTCGCTGGTGTTGAGCATTTGCCGCTCATGCACGGCCGCAGTAACGCTGGGCGCGTGCTGGTCGAGCCAGGCCAGGCGCTCGGCCTCGGGCCAGGCGGCCAGGCGCGCAGTGAGTCGCCAAGCGGTGTCTGCCGGTGGCGGCTGTTCCTTGTTGAACCCGGCGGCGGCCCACAGGCGGGGCCGGGCACCTGGGTCGGCCATGGCCTGCACCAGCGCATCTTGCCACCAGCGCTGCGCCTGCAGGCCGGGCACTTCACTGGCCAGGAACAGCACCGCTGACCAGTGCCGGCGCTGCAACTCGGGGGCCGCGTGCACAAGGGTGTCGCGCCAGCCGTCGTCGAAGGTGAGCAGGACCGGGCATGGCGGCAGATTGCCCTGCCCTGAAGCCCAGCACTGCACATCTTCCAGCCGCACCACCTGGTAATGCCGGGCCACAAAATCAAGCACACGCTGGAAGCCGGAGAGCGAGAGCGTGAAGTCGCGCTCGGCCAGCGCCAGCCGGGCATCGCCATCGGGCAGCACGCGGTGAAACATGAGCACGGTGAGTGCATCGCGGTTGCGCCAGCGGTGTAACGCGCCCAACAAACCGCTGTGGTAAGCCAGGGAACGCAAAAAATCCTTCATGGGAGCTCCAGAATCACGCCGCCACCTCAGGCACCTGGACCGGCTGCACCAGCAGGTTGCGACCGGCTTGGTAGAGCGCGTGCCATTCGCGATGGGCCCAAGGTGTGAAGCGCGGTATCTGTAATGGTGAGGTGTGGGGGTTGGCCACGCCCCAGTGGGTGGTGACCGCGTAGCTGTAGCCGGCGCTGCGAACGGCTTGCACATGGTGGCGGGAAAAATCGGCATGTGGCCGGCCGTTGGGGTAGGCAAAACCAGCGATGGAGCCGCCCACGCTGCTGGTCAGCTGCTCCCGCACACCCCCCACCTCTTCGCGCAGCTCGGCCTCGCTGCAGTAGTCAAGGATGGGGTGGTTGACGGTGTGGCCACCCACGCCAAAACCCTGGCTGTGAAGGTCGCGGAGCTGCGCCTCAGACATGCGGGGCAGCGATTCATGGCGCACCCCCGCCACCGCTTCCAAGCGTTCCAGGGCTTTCTCGCGGGCGTTGAGCGTGAGGTACTTCAGCTCCTGCTCCAGCCGCACCACCAAAGCCTGCCGGTCGACGAGGGTGGCCAGGCTGGGCCGGCCGAGAGAAGGCATACCCAGCTCCAGTAGCGGGCCAGGGTGCGCCAACACGGCAGCCTGAATGCGCTCATGCCACAGTGGTGCACCGTTGCCAAACTGGCCGGTGGTGATGAAGAACGTGGCGTGGAGATTGCGCTTACGCAGCGCCGGCAAGGCGCCGGTCATCCAGTCGGCATAGCCGTCGTCGAAGGTGATGCAGGCGGCGCGGCGCGGCAGCCGACGGGTCTGCAGACGCGCAGCCGCTTCTTCCAGTGGCAGCACCTGGAACTGGCTCACAACTTCGTCAAGGATCCGCTCGAACCGCTCCACGGTGATGTCGCCAGGCACCAGCGCATGAGCTTGTTGCGGCACCTTGTGAAAAAGGAACACCGAAAGCTTGTCTTTCGAGAGCAACTGCAGAAACGGCCAGGCGATCATGCAAACCCCCGTTTGAATTTGGATGCCAGCGCTGACTGGGCCACCACCGCACGGGCCACATGCAGGCGCAGCATTTCCATCAACATCACCACCATGTAGATGACCTCGAAATAGGCCAGGCTGACCGCAGCGCCGCCCGCCATGTAGGCAATGATGCTCAGCATGAGCATGTCGGCCATGTCGCGCGCCCAGAGCCATTGCGGCCCCATGGCTTTCAGTTGCCGCTTGATCACATACCGGCTGCGAATGGCCTGCAGCAGAATGCCGAGGAAGATAGACAGGCCCACGAAGCCCATGTCGCCCATGACCTCGAAGTAAATGCTGTGTGCAGCCTTGGCGCTGAAATCGGGTATGGGCAGGTTCAGAAAACCCAGCAGGCTGGGTGCGGCTTTGAACTGGTCCCAGATACCCTGGATCTGCACCGCATGGAATCCGCCACCAAACACCGGGTTGTGCAAGGCGATGGCCGAGCTGATCTTCCAGGCGATCACCCGCCCCATGAAAGAAGCGTCGGCCCCTGCCTCTTCGATGGTGGAGAGCCGGTTGAACCATTGCTCGGGCGCGAGATTGACAAACAGAACGGCCATGATCGCCAGCAGCGCCAGCGCACTCCAGCGCTTGCGGCTGGTCATCACCAGCCAGCCCGAGACCACCGCCAGCGCAATGAAGCCCCCGCGCGAGCCTCCACCGGCGATCGCCAGCGCCACGAGCACGAATCCACCCAGGAACCCCCAGCGGACCACGCGGTGGCTCGACTGCTGAAACAGGTAATAAAGCAAAGGCAGCGCCAAGGCCAGCGCGGTCGAAAGGTGGTTGCGATCAGCGATCATGGTGCCAGCGGGGCCCAACATGTTGTGGCCACCGGCAGTGGCCAGGGTCTTCAGGCCGTTGAGCACACCATGCAAGCCAAAGCCCAGCACGATCACCAGGATGAGCGCGTGCATGTGGATGCGCTCACGGACAAAAAACGGCATGACAAGGCAAAACAGCAACCCTTTCAGGATCAGCTGGTAGTAGTACCAGTCAGATTGGTTGCCGGGATAGGCGAAAAAGTAGACCAGCGTGGCATGGAGCGTGAAAACCAGATACCACCAGGTAACCCGATTCGACTGATACGACTTCCAGGGCACCCGACCCAGCCCGATCAGCAGCAGCGTGAGGATGGCGAACAGGAAGTTCAGCCGGGCACTTGCCATGAAGCCGTAGAAGTAGCTGGTGGGCACCACCACCGCCGTCCAGGCCCAGAGCAGGTAAGCGTTGAACGGGCGCGCGATGGCCAGCGGAACGGCCACCAGCATCATCAACGCGAACATCAGGTCACGCATCGTCGCTGTCCTTGCGGTAGGCGAACCAGCCAAGATTGCCTTGCTGCGTCTTGCTGTCGAGCTTGAAGATGCGCCAGCACAGGTACACCATGCAGGCGACATCGAAGGTGAGGATGAGCGCTTCCATGTGGGCTATTTCAAGGGAAGACGGCGGGTACAGCCTCTGCGCTCAATGCACAGCCTGAGGACGCGAAGGGATTGATCGGCGTCGCCACGGCTTGCACCATCCAGCACGCTTCTCGGACAGAGATCGCCGACAGGAGGCTTGGAATTCACGTCAATGGCTGGCATGAACCACGCCCTCGAACAGTTGCCGCTGGCCATTGGTGGTTGCATCCCACGACAGCCCTTCGGCGTATTGGCGTGTGGCCGCTCGCGTGGGCGGCTCAGCCATGAGGCCGTGCCAGGCGTCGGCGAGCGCGCGGGCATCGCGGCGCTCCAGCAGGCGCCCAGCCGCAGGCGTGCTCACCACCTCGGGCGCGCCACCGACACGGGTGGCAAGCACCGGGGTGCCGCAGGCCATGGACTCCAGCAACACATTGGGCCAGCCCTCGCGGCTGCTGCACAGCGCCAGCGCGTCGGCCACGCTGTACCACCACTTCAAGTCGCCCTGCCCCACCTGTCCCACGAAGTGCACCCGCTGCGCCAGCCCGAGACGCTGCGCCAGGGCCTGCAAGGCGGCTTGCTCTGGGCCGGCGCCCACACACAGCAATTCCACCTCGGGCAGTGAAGCCAGCGCCTCGATTGCGATGGCGTGGCCTTTGAGCTCCACCAGGTTGCCGACCATGAGCAGGTAGCGGCCGTCTTCGCGCAGGCCGAGGCGGCGGCGCGCGACATCGCGCGGTTGCGGCGCAAAGCGCTCGGTATCGACCCCGTTGCGCAGGGTGTGCACCCGATCGACCGGAGCGCCCAGAGCAACCAGGCGATCCGCCAGCGATTGCGAGACCGCGATGGAGCCGGCGGCGGCGCGCGCGGTGGCCAGCATGCGCTTTCTAGGCTGCGCAAATTCGGCGATCAGGTTCACATCGGAACCCCTCGCGGTGACAAAGAACGGCTTGCCGAGCCACTTGGCCAGCAGGCCGGCAGCCACGCCGTCGGGGTAGTAATAGTGGGCGTCGATGAGGTCGAAATCGAAGCCTTGCTTTTGCAGGCGCTTGAGCGTGGGCAGCGCGCCCAGCGCCATGGCTCGCGGCGCGAGGTTCATGCCCACCTTGGGCAGCAGGGCGTAGCGCGGGTGGTACACGTCCAGGTCGTTGCGATGCTCGAAATGCGGTGTGGCGGCGAATCGCGCGTATTCGCCGAAGCGCTCGGCCTTCAGCGGGAACCATGGCACAGGTGCCACCACCTTGGCCTGCACCCCCTCGGTTTTGAGCAGTTCCCGCAACCGGGTTTCCACGAAGATTCCATGCACCGGGCGCACCGAGCTGGGAAACAGCGAAGAAAAGAGCAGAACCCTCATGCCCAGTGCTCCGCTTGTACTGGTGAAAGTTGTACAAAATGCATGAGCTCTACTTCGATCCGAAAAGCAGGTTGGAAATAGCCTGCTCGCCGGTTCTCGCCAGTGTTCTGGCGTACCGGTGGGGCAAAACATAGGACGCCGGCGGTTTTTGAGACCCAACGGCCTGCGGCGGATCGTCCCGGTAGGTACTGGTTTTTACACCCTCTAAATTTCCTAGATGGGCACACAGTTTTTCAAATCGCCGGGCAACCAAAAAATTGGCCTTTCGGCGGTCGCGGCTCATTAACTCGAAGCTGTGAGACACCATAGAAAAATACTCAACCCCCTGCTGTCTCATGTAAGAAATCGCATCCTTCAACTCCCAATATGACAAAGCCGTTAGCTGCGCATGACGTCGACCGCCATCAGGACCACCAATAGCACCTATTGGAACCTCAATCACGCCACAATGCCTAACCGGAGCGAAGGCGAAGTTTGGCAAACTGATATCACAATTTGAGTTCAGTATGCCAGTGCAAAAACTTGTGTCATATTGAATTTGATTGACGGCCAACGCGCGCAAGGTATCGTCATTGGCTCCGTAGTTACCTGCTCGGAATGCTGTGGGAGGCGGCGCGCCTGCGTCGATCAACGTCTCTCGCGCAAAATGTATCAAAGCGATCTGATCTTCGAACCCAAATTGTTTAAGCTCGTTGAATTTTCTATCGCCCAGGAAGGGATCTTCCAGAAATTTCAACCACTCGGTGTGAAGGTGCAATTGCACGTCGTGACCACGATCAAGGATTGGTCGAACAATGTCTCGTACAACACCAACTCCAAAAATCAGTGCGGGCATTGGGTCAACAAAAAATACCGCCTTCAGTCCATTTCGATCCAAAACATCCATTTGATAGGCAACACCGACATCCTTGGTCTTGGTTTTTCCGACAATGGAGCGATCAAAAATCTCCTTCAATGCATGTTTGCCAAGCGTTCGGTACAAACCGCTTGCCAACTCGGTATCAATAGTGAGGTAGAGATTCATTCAGCGGCAAAGTTTCGAACGGAAAAGCAGCGGTTTCGGCGGGCTCAACGCAGCACGCCACGCGTGTCGATCACAACCTTGTCGCGGATCACCTGCGGGTCGATGTCGGCAAACTCGTGGTGGTCGACCAGCAGCAGCAGGATGTCGGCCTGCTTGAGCAAGTCTTTCAGCTCGTGCAGCGGGAAAGGCACCTTGTCTTTGGCCACGTTGGGGTCGCACACGATGACCTGGCCAATGCCCTCGCCGATGAGGTGCTTGACGATGTCCATCGCGGGGGATTCGCGCATGTCGTCGATATTGGCTTTGAAGGTGATGCCCAGGCAGCCGATCACCGGCTCTTTGAAGCGCTGCGCCTTGGCGCGCACCTTGTCGATCACCCACTGCGGCTTGTTGTCGTTGACCTCGCGGGCGGTGCGAATCAGGCGCGACTCTTCGGGGGCGCTGGAGACGATGAACCACGGGTCCACCGCGATGCAGTGCCCGCCCACGCCGGGGCCGGGTTGCAGGATGTTCACGCGCGGGTGGCGGTTGGCCAGCGCGATGGTCTCCCACACGTTGATGCCCAGGCGGTCGCAGATGATGGACAGCTCGTTGGCAAAGGCGATGTTGACGTCGCGAAACGAGTTCTCCACCAGCTTGGAGAGTTCGGCGGTGCGGCTGTCGGTTTCCAGAATGGAGCCGTTGCAGAAGGTTTTGTACAGCGCTTTGGCTTTGGCCACTGCGGCCTTGGTGGTGCCGCCGATGATGCGGTCGTTGTCCACCAGCTCGCGCAGGATGTGACCAGGCAGCACACGCTCGGGGCAATGGGCGAAGTGAACCTTGCCCACCAGCTCGGGCCGCAGCTCGTCGATGATGCGCTCGACCACCTCGGTGGTGCCCACCGGTGAGGTGGATTCCAGAATGACCAGGTTGTCTTCGCGCAGGAAGGGCGCAATGGCGCGCGTGGCCGCCTCGATGTAGCTCAGGTCGGGCGCCTTGGGATTGCCGTTCACCTCCTTGAAAGGGGTGGGCACCGCGAGGATGAAGGTGTCGCCCTCTTCCGGCGCCATCCCCGCACGCAGGTTGCCACTGTTGACGGCCGAGCGCACCAGGATGTCGAGATCGGGCTCGACGATGTGGATGCGGCCCGAGTTGATCGTGTCCACCGCCTTCTGGTTCACATCCACCCCGAGCACCTGGTGCCCTTTGGTGGCGAGCATGGAAGCGGTGGGCAGGCCGATGTAGCCCAGGCCCATGACGATGATGTTTTGCAGTTCGCGTGCCATTTATGGCTTTCCTTGGGTTTGCAACAGAGCAGAAATGATGCGATCGGCCGCGTGGCCATCGCCATAGGGGTTGTGGGCGCGTGACATGGCGGCATAAGCCGCGTCGTCGGTCAGCAGGCGGCTGGCCTCGCGCACGATGGCCTCGCGCGAAGTGCCCACCAGCAACACGGTGCCAGCCTCCACCGCTTCCGGGCGCTCGGTGGTCTCGCGCATGACCAGCACCGGTTTGCCCAGCGAGGGCGCCTCTTCCTGCACGCCGCCGGAGTCGGTGATGATGAGATGGGAGCGGTCCATGAGGTAGACGAACGGCAGGTAGTCGACCGGATCGATCAGGTGCACGTTGCGCAGTTGGCGCGCGGCCAGGATCTCTTGCACCGGGCGGCGCACGTTGGGGTTGAGGTGCACCGGGTAGAGCACTTCCACATCGGGGTGGGTCGCCGCGATGTCGGCCAGGGCCTCGCAGATGTTCTGAAAGCCTTCGCCGAAGTTCTCGCGCCGGTGCCCGGTGACCAGGATCAGCCGTTTGGCGGGATCCAGGAAGGCGAAGCGTTCGGCCAGATCGCGTTGCGCCACCGTGTCGTTGCGCAGCTTGTGCACCACCGCGAGCAAGGCGTCGATCACGGTGTTGCCGGTGACCACGATGTGGGCTGGGTCCACACCTTCGCGCAACAGGTTGGCCTCGGCGACGGGTGTGGGCGCCAGGTGCAGGTCGGCCACCGCGCCGGTCAGGCGGCGGTTGATCTCTTCCGGGAACGGCGCGCGCTTGTTGCCGGTGCGCAGCCCGGCCTCCACATGGCCCACCCGAACCTGCGAATAAAACGCCGCCAGGCTGGCGGCCAGGGTGGTGGTGGTGTCGCCGTGCACCAGCACCCAGTCGGGCCGCTCGGCCGCGAGCACCGGTTTGAGCCCGGTGAGGATGTTGGCGGTGATGTCGAACAGGTCCTGGCCCGGCTTCATGATGTTGAGGTCGTGCGCGGGCACGATCTCGAACAGCTTGAGCACCTGGTCCAGCATCTCGCGGTGTTGCGCGGTGACGCACACCACGGTCTCGAAGCGCTCCGGCTGCGATTGCAGCGCCTTGACCAGCGGCGCCATCTTGATGGCTTCGGGCCGGGTGCCAAAAACCAGCATGACCTTCTGTTTCATTTCTTTTGTTTCTTCGTAAGTGATTCGTACACCGGCCGGTAGCGCGCCACGCTGTTGCGCCAGTTGCGCACCGATTCCACAAAATGACGGCCCTGCGCACGCAGGCTGGGCCAACGCGCCGGGTCGTTCAGCAACCCGATCAAGGCCTGACTGAGCGCTGCGGCGTCATCGGCCTTGAACAGCATGCCGGTTTCACCGTGGGTGACCAGTTCGCGGTGGCCACCCACATCGGAGGCCACGAACAGCTTGCCTTGTGCCATGGCCTCCAGCGGCTTGAGCGGCGTGACGAGTTCTGTCAGGCGCATGGAGTGGCGCGGGTACGCGAGCACGTCCACCAGATCGTAATATCGGGAGACCACGCTGTGCGGCACGCGGCCCGTGAACACCACCGCGTCCTGCAGACCGAGCGCCTGCACCTGGGCTTTGAGCGCGCCTTCCTGCGGCCCACCGCCCACCAGCAGCAGGCAAGCATCGGGCCGCTGCTGCAACAAAGAAGGCATGGCCTGCACCAGCAGATCCAGGCCCTCGTAGGCGTAAAAGGAGCCGATGAAACCGATGACGGTGCGCCCGGCCAGACCCCAGCGCGCCTGCAACGCCGGATCGGGTGGCTCGGCAAGCGCGAAGGTTTCCACATCGACCGCGTTGGGTATGACCGTGACCTTGTCGGCTGGCACGCCGCGGGCGGCGATGTCGGCGCGCAGACCTTCGCAGATGGTGAACACATGCGCGGCCTGTCGGATGGCGCGGGACTCCAGCGCGCGCGTGGCGCGGTAGCGCAGGCTGCCCTCGCGCGTGCTGCCGTGGTCGACCGCAGCGTCTTCCCAGAAGGCACGGATTTCGTACACCACCGGAATGCCAAGCGCGCGACCGACACGCAGCGCTGGCAGTGCGTTGAGCACCGGCGAATGGGCGTGAATGATGTCGGGTTGGAGTTGTTTCGCCACTTCGCTCAGCCGTTGCTCGGTGGCTTGCATCAGCCGCCATTCGCCCACGAGTGGCCAGCCCGCAGAGGCGCCCGCAGGCGGCTGGGTGCGGTGAAACCCCAGGCCATCGACTTCTTCAAACGCCTGCATCACCGCGCCCTGCTTGGGCGAAGTCAGGTGGTGGGTCTGCCAGCCCAGCGCGCGCTGCTCACGCAGCAGCGCGGCGGTTCGGAAGGTGTAACCGCTGTGCAGCGGAATAGAGTGGTCGAGAACGTGAAGGACGCGCATGGATATTTTCTGATCGGTGGTTCGCTTCAGAACGATCGTCCGTCGAACACGTCTTTCCAGGCCGCCACCATACTGGCCACGGCGTAGCGCTCTTCGATCACAGAGCGCCCCCGCTGCGACCATTCAGGCCAACGGGCACGCTGCATCACTGCCGCCTCACGCAAGGTTTGGAAAAAAGCTTCATCGTCGGGCGCACAAAGGGTTTCAGGCGACACATCAGCCAACACAGCCCCAATATCGCCTACCCGAGTGGCCACAACGGGCAGCCCGGACGCCATGGCCTCCAGCAACGCGATCGGCAATTGTTCCGTGTCCGAGGAGAGCGCAAACAGGTCGAACTCCGCCAGTCGGGTGAGCGGGTCGGCCAGGTAACCAGCGAACTCGACATCACGCTCAAGGCCCAGCGTCTGAACCAAGGTTTGAAGCTCGCTGCGCAACGGGCCATCGCCCACCAGAATCAGGCGCGCAGGCTGCTCAGCTCGAAGTCGGGCGAAGGAACGGATCAGCCGCGCAATATTTTTTTCTGGCCGAAGGCCCGCCACGGTACCGATACACAGCACACCTTCGGCCTTGGGCCTCAAAACTGGCTCAGGCAGCGCAACGCCGTTGGCCAGAAAACGGATTCGCGAGGGAGTGAGATTCCACGTGTCTGTGGCAATCGACTCCAGCCGGCGCGAAGCCACCACCAAAGGCACCTGACCCAAGCCGAGCAACACGCGACGCGTCCAGACCCGACGAGGCAACTGCGTGTTGGCTTCCTCCGGACCAAAACCGTCTTCCACATGCACATGGGGCACAACCCGAGGCAGGTTGGCAGCAGCCCATTCGATCGCGCCCCAGTTGTAGGTGAGCAGCAAGTCGGGGCGCAGTCCTCGTAGCTGCTTGCGGCAGGCGCTGCGGTTGGTCAGCAAACCGCCCTTCTTCACTTCCATCTCCACCGGCTGCCAGCGCACATGAGACTCCAGTCGGGCGCCGGCATCAAAACGGTTGTCCATGGCCACAATGTGGTGCTCGTAAGCTGATCCAAGGGTGTTGGCGAGTTGCACGAAACGCGCCTGTGGGCCGCCGAGCTGGAAGGTTGAGAAGGCGTGCAGCAACACACGCGGGCGGGTAGACGCTGACACCTTGGCCCTCACTCGGCGTGTACCGCCACTGCGTGCTGGTGGAACACCGATGGATCGGACACCGGCTGCCACTGCAGATCGCGTTTGACATCGCTGATGTCGAACTGGGCTGGCAGACCGCGCGAGAGCAGATCGCGCTTATAAGGCCGGGGCACCTGGCGTCCAGTAACGCGCTTGATCAGCCACTTGCCCGTTTCTGCCAGCCACAACCCGGTGGGCGAGGAAGGTACAAATCGCAAAGGGCGGTGGGTGACAGCGGCCACCTGGGCGATGTATTCGCGCGCCGAAGGCCGCACATCGCCGACCAGGTTGTAGGCTTTGCCGATGGCTGCGGAGGCGGTCATGGCGGAGCAGATCGCGGTGGCGCAGTCGCTGACCAGTACCCAGGGCAAGGCGTTGGTGCCTTGGTTCCAGCCGATGCAGTATTGGTCGTTGTTGAAGAAACCCAGCCCGCCGTGAAACGGCGAGGTGCCAGCGCCTGCCACCAGGCCGGGGCGCAGCAACACCAGCGGGAAGCCGCTCTGGCGGTGGAAGGCGATCAGGGCATCGTCGGCCAGGGCTTTGGCGTGCGCGTAGTCGTTGCGGGTGGTGGGCTGGGGATCGGTGCCGGTGGAACCGGTGATGACCTCCGCCGCATCGCCCACATAGAGCCCGGCGATCGAGCCCACATGCACAAGACGCTCGGCACCAGCAGCGTGGGCGATGCGGGCCACGGCCAAGGCGGTGTCGACCATGGCGGCGCGAATGGCCGCGAAATCGGCACCGCCGCCGCCGTGGGCGAGGTTGATCACGAAGCGGGCTCCCTGCACCGCGCGCTCAATGTCGGCCTCGCGCTTCACGTCGCCCGGCACCAGCTCCACGCCGGGGCGGTGAAACACGGCCTGCAGGTTGCGCACGTTGCGCGCCATCACCCGCACCCGGTAGCCCTGCTCCAGCAAGGCGGCCACGGTGTAGGAGCCGATGAAACCTGTACCACCGAGCACGGCAACCAGCGGGCCTTGAGGCTCAGCGGCTGCGGCAGGCGGCGACGCTGGCGCTGGCAAAGGTTTGAAAGATGCGGCGGCGCGTTCGCAAATATCCACCAGGTGAGCGCCGAATTCGAGGTCGATACGCGGCTTGCCCTGTTGCTGCAAGTCGTCATAGAAGGCCTGCAAGCTGCCTTTCATGCCCACATAAAACGCGTCGGACCGGGGCTTGAGTTTGGTCATGGCCAGCACGTAGTCGCGCAGCACACCAAAGCCTTGCGCTGCCACCTGCTTCGATGTTTTTCGCGCCGACAGGCAGGCGTCGAGCGGCTCCATGTAGGCGGTGCGCTCCAGGGTGTGGAACTGATTGGCAAACATGTCTGCAACGGCCACACCATCGTCACAAACCACAGTCATGCGGCATACCGTGAAGTTGGCACCGACGTGAAAGCGCAAGTGGGCGGGCATGCGCTCGCACAGCAAGGAGAGCTGGCAGGCGTTGTGCAGGCCGACGCCTGGTGAAATTTCCACCGGCGTCTGCGCCAGGGTGCTCAGTTCGGTCAGAGGTCCAGCCAGATCGATCACTTGTGACAGCGGGTGCACCGCCTGCTCTAGCAGGATGTTGACCGGCTCACGGAACATCCAGTGGCCAAACTGCCGCGCCGCAAGCTGGCGCAGCGGTACCTCGTACACGTAGTCCACGTACAGCGGCTTACCAAGGCGACCCGATTGCACGGCCTGCTTGAGCTGCACATAGGCGGGGTTGAACACCAGGTTCTGGTTGACCCCCACCACCGCACCCGAGGCTTGGGCGGCGCTGCGCAAGGCATCGCACTCGGCCACGCTGACACCAATGGGCTTTTCAAGCAGCACGGTTTTTCCCGCTTGCACGTAGGGCATGGCAGAGCGCAAATGCAGATCGGGCGGTGTGAGCACATGAAAGGCGTCGGCGCCAGAGGCAATGGCCTCTTCGGCGGTGGCAAACACCTGAGCTGCACCGTAGGCGGATGCCAGCGCGCGGGCGGCTGCGGGGTTGACATCAATCACGCCATGCAGGGACACACCGGGGATTTCCCGGATAGCTGCCGCGTGTGCGTGGGCGATGTTTCCGGCACCGACCAGCACCACTTTTTTGTTGCTCACTCACTGACTCCAGATAAAGAACGGGGATTGGGGGCGGGCTGCTCTTGCAGCCGCAGAAACGCGTCAAACATGATGAGCATCCACAGCGCGGTCGAATGGTCGTGCTGGGTGCCGAGGTGCTGTTTGACCAGGGTGCGCAGCGCCTCGGCGTTGAAGTAGCCCGAGGCCAGCATGCGTTCGCTGAGCACCGAATCCTGCATGCGCTGGCGCAGCGGGCCGCGCAGCCAGCTGGCCA
>CAYRIT010000088.1:0-13245 GCA_964424415.1 uncultured Hydrogenophaga sp. | reverse complement strand
GGCAACGTCCCGATGAGCATCTGGGGTCCGATGTCCCCGTACGACGACGTGTTCCTGAAGTGAACGGCGGCCCACGCTGCATCGACACCAAGACGACCTGATCCATCTGCGCAGTGCTTTGTCCCGCCACCTCCAGGGCCTGACCCTGAAGGTGGCGGCCTTGTCTTGAAGCTCGTCCGGATCACCAGACGTTCCGGTGGCCGCGATCACGGGTGCTGGCGTTGGCAGACCAGGAAATCCCATGGTTGGGCGAGGAACTTGACATGCCCCTCCACACACGGGGAGAACAAGTTGCCCGGATGATGAACATGCCCGCCCGCAAGGCTATTTGCTTTCTCCCGAAGCTCCTTGCCAATGTCCAAACGGTTCCCATCCAACCCACCCCATCCTGAGCGCAACTGCTGGGGCTGCGACCGGTATTGCAAGGCATCGGACCTGCTGTGTGGGAACGGCTCCGATCGCACCCAGCACCCGATCGAGACCTGGGGGCCTGGCTGGGAAGACGGTCTTGAGCCGCCCGCCCCGGCGGGCGAGGGCACGCCACCACCACCCGCCGGACCCGAAGCGACTGCCTAGCGCTTTGACCCGCCGGCACAGCGATATGCTTGGCCGGTGACCCCACCCGACGCCCCCGCCAGCGCCCTGCCCCGGCGCATCGCCCACCTCGACATGGACGCGTTTTTTGCGTCGGTCGAGCTGCTGCGCTACCCGCAGCTCAAGGGCCTGCCGGTGGTGATCGGCGGCGGACGACGCCGGGAAGACGACCTGCTCGCGCGGCTGCGCGAGGTTCACCCGGACCAGGACTGGAGCGGCACCACGCTGGACCGCATCCCGATCGACTTCTTCCCGCGCCTGGCCGGCTACACCGGCCGCGGCGTGGCGACCACCGCCACCTACGCAGCACGGCAGTTTGGCGTGGGTTCGGCCATGGGGCTGATGAAAGCCGCCAAGCTCTGCCCTCAGGCGGTCCTGCTGCCGGTGGATTTCGACGAGGTGCGGCGCATCTCGCGCCTGTTCAAAAGCACCATCACCGAGATCGCGCCGGTGATGGAAGACCGCGGCATCGACGAGGTCTACATCGACTTCACCGAGGTACCCGGCGGCCAGCGAGAGGGCGGCCGGGTGCTGGCGCGGCTGATCCAGAAAAGCATCTTCAACGCCACCGGCCTCACCTGTTCGATCGGCGTGGCACCGAACAAGCTGATCGCCAAGATGGCCAGCGAATTCAACAAACCCAATGGCATCAGCGTCGTCAGCCTGGACGACCTGCAGTCGCTGATCTGGCCACTGCCCTGTCGCAAGGTCAACGGCATCGGCCCCAAGGCCGACCAAAAGCTGCAGCAGCACGGCATCCACACCATCGGCGATCTTGCGGCGCGCGAACCCGACTGGCTGGTCGCCCATTTCGGCAAGGGTACCGGCGCCTGGCTGCACGCGATGAGCTGGGGCCGCGACGATCGCCCGGTGGTGACCGAGAGCGAGCCGGTCAGCATGAGCCGCGAAACCACCTTCGAACGCGACCTGCACGCGGTGCGCGACCGCACCGAGCTCGGTGCCATCTTCACCCAGCTGTGCGAGCAGGTTGCGTCCGACCTGCAACACAAGGGCTACATCGGCAAGACGATCGGCATCAAGCTGCGCTACGACAACTTCCAGAGTGTCACGCGCGACACCACCATCGAGCGCTTCACCGCCGACGCCGCCACCATCCGCCGCCAGGCCGGGCTGTGCCTCAAGCGGGTGGACCTGACGCGGCGCATCCGCCTGCTGGGTGTGCGCGTGGGCAAACTCGTCAAGCCCGGGACAGAAGCGGCACGGTCCGCGGGCTACAGTGAAAAACCCTCCCGACCTCCCCCATCTGCGAAAGACAAGGCCTCCGATGACCACACCGACCTGCTTTTCCCTGAGCTCGACTGACGATTTTGTGGCGCACCTGGTGCTCAACCGCCCCGAGGCGATGAACACCATGCACCCGACCTTCTGGCGCGAGCTCGACGAGATCCTGAGCCAGATCCACCGCGAGGGCACGGCGCGCGCCCTGGTCATCAGCAGCACCGGCAAACACTTCAGCGCCGGCATGGCACTGGAGACCTTCACCGGCGCGATCACCATGGACGACCAGAGTCCCGAAGGCCGCGCTGCGGTGTTCGACCTGCTGACCGACATGCAGGCCACCTTCAGCAAGATCGAGACGCTGCGCATTCCGGTGATCTGCGCCATCCAGGGCGGATGCATCGGCGGCGCGGTGGACATGGTCACCGCAGCTTGCATCCGCTACGCCACGGCGGACGCGTTTTTCTGCATCCAGGAAATCAACATCGGCATGGTGGCCGACGTGGGCACGCTGCAGCGCCTGCCCAAGCTGATCCCGTTGGCGGTGGTCAAGGAGCTGGCCTACACCGGGCGTCGCATGCCGGCGAGCAAGGCACTGGCCTGCGGTCTGGTCAACGAGGTGTTCGACACCCCCGAGGCCATGCTGGCCGCGGCCCTGCAATGTGCCCGGGAGATTGCCACCAAGCCGCCGATCGCGATCTGGGGCACCAAGCAGGCGGTGAACTATGCGCGCGACCACTCGGTGGAAGACAGCCTGCGCCAGATGGGCTGGCTGCAGGGTGCCATCTGGAGCAACGCGCATGTGCGCGAGTCCATGCTGGCGATGAAAGACAAGCGCGCGGGGCGGTTCACTCCGCTCTCGGCACTGCGCTCGTTCAAAGAGCTCGGTTGATGCACGCCGCGCTCAAGGCGCGAACGAGGCACTGATTTCAGCGAGGTTGTGGACCTGCTCCACCATGTCGATCGGATGGCCGAGCTGGCGCTCGATCTGCGTCAGCGAGATCACGCCGCGCAGCACCGGCACCTGCCCATCGCGGCCATGCTCGACCACCAGCATGTGGCGCCGGCCCAGGTGTTTGATGGTCGCCACCACCTTGGACACCTTGGCGTGGCGCAGGTGGTCCATGTCCACCGCATCGAGCACCGCCAGCGGTGACATCACATCGGCCACCAACAGGTCTTCGTAGCGGATGCCGCGGCGCGCAATCACCTGCATCGGCCGCTCACCGTCGAGATCGGTGGTGGTGATGAGCCCCTCCACACAAGGCATCTCGCGCACCACAAACAGCATGCGCACACCCTGGTGGATCATGTGGTCGCGCGCCATGCGAAGTGTCTCGTCGGGTCCGGCCGTGGCGGCACGCACCAGCGCCAGATCGGTCATGACCGACAGCGCTGGCGATTCCAGTGTGACCCGCTCCGCGGCGGGTGGCTTGGGTTGTGCAAAACGGGTGCCCTCTGGAAAGTGGAACGATGGAAGCAGGTGGCTGTTCATGGTGTGTCTCGTGTCGAAAACCAAGGAAAACTCAGTGGACACCCGAACCCTTAGGTCACACTGAACAGGGGCCTGGGCACGCTGCCAGAATTGACACATGAAGATCTTTCACAACCCCTTCCATAACCGCCACGTGGGCAAGCAGGAAATGTTTCGTGGCCGCCTGGTCGACTGCCACGAAGTGCCCGCGCGCCTGGAGTTTGTGATGACCGAGCTGCAGCGCCGTCCGCAGGGGGCGATCGAAACACCCACCGTCGACGACACCGCGCTGGACGCGGCCTTGCGGCGCGTCCACAGCGCACGCTACCTGGACTTCCTGTCCGGCGCCTGGGACGAATGGGTCGCGCTGGACCCGGCCAACGCCGAGCGCGACGCCCTGCCCTCGGTCTGGCCGCTGCCGAGCCGCCACGGCTTTCGCACCGATGTGCTGCCCGAAAACTTCGCGGCGCGCCTCGGCGCTTTTGCGTTCGATGCCGGCTGCCCGCTCACCGCCGGCACCTGGGTGGCGGCACGCGCCGGTGCGGCCTGTGCGCTGGCCGCCGCACACGCGGTGGCAGCCGGCGAGCGCAGCGCATTTGCCCTCACCCGACCGCCCGGCCACCACGCCGGGCCTGACTACTTTGGCGGTTACTGCTTTCTGAACAACGCCGCCGTGGCGACACAGGCGCTGCGCGACGCGGGCCAGCAGCGGGTGGCGGTGGTCGACATCGACTACCACCACGGCAACGGCACCCAGACCCTCTTTTACGAGCGCGCCGACGTGCTCACCGTCTCCATCCACGGCGATCCGCACACCGAATACCCCTTCTTCCTCGGCCATGCGGACGAACGTGGCGCGGGCGCCGGCCTCGGTTTCAACCTCAATCTGCCGCTGCCACGCGGCACGGGTTTCGCGGCCTGGCGCCGTGCGCTCGACACCGCCTTGCAGGTGGTGGACAACTTCGGCGCCGACGCGCTGGTGGTGCCGATGGGACTGGACACCTTCGCCGGCGATCCCATCTCGGGCTTCACGCTGCAGAGCGACGATTACCTGGCGCTGGGCGCGGCCTTGGCGGGTGCCGGCCTGCCCACGGTGTTCACCTTCGAAGGCGGCTACGCGGTGGACGCGGTGGGCGTGAACGCGGTCAACCTGCTGGAAGGGTTTCAACGGGCCGCGTGAGCCTGCGCCGCAAGGTTCGCTGCAGGACACACAGTCAGACGCGGCTTGTTGCCAGAAAGAAAGTTGGCTCGGCCTATTGCCGCGCCGTGCGCACGTTCGCCGGTGGCCGCTGTGGGTGGCTGCTGCGCCAGGGGTTGATGTCGAGGCCGCCGCGGCGCGTGTAGCGCGCGTACACGCTGAGCTGGGTCGGCTTGCAGCGCGCCAGGATGTCCATGTAGATCCGCTCGACACACTGTTCGTGAAATTCGTTGTGGTTGCGAAAACTCACGATGTACTGCAACAGGCCGGCCTGGTCGATCTGCGGCCCGCTGTAACGGATCTGCACACTGCCCCAGTCGGGCTGGCCGGTCACCAGGCAGTTGCTCTTGAGCAGGTGACTCACCAGCGTTTCCGCCACCGGTTTTTCGTCGAGGGCAGCGGTGAGCAGCTGAGGCGCGGGCTGGTAGTGGGTGCATTCCACATCAAGGCGGTCGATCGACAGCCCATCGAGTTCGTGCACCGGCTCGGCGTCGAACTGCTCGGGCAGCACCAGGCGCACGCCCGCGGTGGCACGCAACACCCCGCCATGCCAGATCGCCATGCTGATGTCGTCACGGATGCGGTCGCGCACCGCGTCGGCGCTGGCGAAGCGGCTGTTGTTGAAGCTGTTGAGGTAGAGCTTGAAGGACTTGCTCTCCACGATGTGTGTGCTCTCGCAGGGCACCGTGATGTGCGCCAGCGCCACCTGCGGCTTGCCGCGCGGGTTCAGCCACGACAGCTCGAACGCGGTCCACAGATCCGCGCCCAGGAATGGGAGGCTGCCGGTGATACCAATCTCACGGCGCTTGCCTTCGCGCGGCAGCGGAAACAGCAAAGCGGCGTCGTACTGATCGACATAGGCCGAGGCCTTGCCGAGCTGGGAAAATTCTGGGGTGTTGGGTGCCATCTGGGGGTCAGGTGAATTCTCGTTCGCGCAGCCATTTGGTGGCCACCCACTTCTCGCCCGCGATCACCGGCGCGCCGCCGTGCAGCGTGCGCGTGGCGGGTGACGGCCGGTCGTAACTGAAGAACACCGCGTGGCCACGTTGCGGCGCCACTTCCAGCCCGGCGTCGGGGAAGGTGGTGCCACCGCCTCGCTCTGGATCGTTGAGGTACATCAACAGCGTGGCCACACGCTGGCCGCCGCGCTTGAGCACGGTGGGTGTCCCCGGTTCGGCGGGGTCGAAGTAGTCGTAGTGTGGTTTGTACTCGGCGCCCGGTCGGTAGTTGAGCACCTGCAGGCCTTCGCCGTTCTCCGCTGGCCAGCGCAGCAGCCGCGCAATGCGCGCCTCGATGCGCTGGATGAGCCCGCTCTCGCCGCGGCTGAAAAACATGCCGTTGCTGGTGCGGTCGGGGTTGAGCTCCTCGCCACCGGTCTGGGTCTGCACCGTGCGCGAGCGCGCCAGGCGCGGTCGCGCAGCCTCCACCAGGGCATCACATTCGGCATCCGACAACAGGCCGCCGAGCACCACCACACGCGGCGACTGCAGCGTGGCGATCACCTGCACTCGGCGGTCGCCCGCGTCGACCTCGCGCGCGCCCGCCAGGATATCCAGGTCGGGTACCAGGGCGCGGCTCTCGCCACCGGCGCGCAGGTCGGCCGGGGTCGCCGACACCGCCGGCTGGGCAGCGGCGTGTCTGTCCAGCTGCTCGCGCAAGGTGTTTCCCAGCGCGGTCGCGGCCAGATCTTCGGTCCAGCCCGCCTGCACCATCGCCTGCAGCACGGCCTCTGGCTGGTGGCCGGCCACCACCTGCTCCAGGATCCACTGGCGCAACTCGGGGGTCTCGCTCTGGCGCATCTCGCAGTCTCCTCACGTTGGCAGATAACGCAGGTTTTCAGCCCTGGGGCTCGCGCCGGAACACCAGCCGATCGGGCTCCGACACCGAGGCCACGAAACGGTAACCCTCTGCATTGAACGCCTGCAACTGCGCCGGTGTGGACACCCGGTGCTGCACCGCAAACCGCACCATCAAGCCGCGCGCGCGTTTGGCATAAAAACTCACCACCTTGTGCTGGTCACCCTTGCGTTCCTCAAACACGCAGCTCACCACACGCGGTGTGAGCGCCTTGCGGTCCACCGCCTTGAAATACTCTTCGCTGGCGAGGTTGACCACAATCGGCGTCTTGTCGGCCGCTGCGCGCTGGTTCAGGTATTGCGCAATCTCGCTGCCCCAGAACTGGTAGAGGTTCTTGCCGCGCGGCGTCTCCAGCCGCGTGCCCATCTCCAGCCGATAGGCTTGCATCAGGTCGAGCGGCCGCAACACGCCATACAGGCCGCTCAGAATGCACAGGTGCTGCTGCAGCCAGTCCAGATCGGTCGGGGCCAGCGATTTGGCGTCGAGCCCGCCATACACATCACCATCAAAAGCCAGCACGGCCTGCTTGCTGTTTTTCGTGGTGAACTTCGGCGACCAGGCTTGGTAACGCGCCACGTTCAACCCGGAGAGCGTGTCCGACAGGTGCATGAGCTCGGCGATCTGCTGGGGCGATTTCTCGCGCAGCACCGCGATCAGCTCGGCCGAGCGTCTGGCAAACAGCGGCTGGGTGTGGGTGGATGTGGGCGATGGCGTCTCGTAGTCGAGCGCCTTGGCAGGAGAGATCAGGAACAGCATGGCGGTGGATGCGGCTCATCCGGGTGAGCCGGTGGTCAGGGGCGATGGATCAACAAAAAAGGCTTCCCGCAGGAAGCCTTGATTATGGGCAAGGGACGGTCTTATTTGAGATCTCCCGCCAGACTGGCCAGGGTTTCGGGCGCGATCTGCACATGGGCCGGGTAATGGGTGTGGTCGCAGCCGAGTTTCACCGCCGCACCGGCCTGGATCGCCGCCTTCATGGCCGGCGTAAACTCGAAACGCACAAAGTGCACCGCGCTGGTTTTTTCGTCGTTTTCGCGCTCCAGGTCTTCGTCGGCAATCGCATAAATGCGGGCATGGCCCTCGACCTCCACAAACATGCGGTCTTCCACCCCGATCAGACGCGCGAGCTCGCGCTTGCGTTCGTTGATGTCGGTGTACTCCAGCATCATCGTGCCCTTCCAGTTGCTGCCATCGGGCACCAGGGGCGCGTAGACCTCGATCTCCTGGGCAATGCCCTCTTCCTCGAACACTTTCTCGATGCGCAGCATCTCCTGGATCTGGTAGCGGATGGTGGTTTCGCTTTCGAACTGCAGGTTGATGTGTTCACCCAGCTGCACGCTGCGCAGCTTGCGGTGGGCAATGACGTCGGGCTTGTGGGTCTTGCGCCACTTGGTGTAAGCCTCCAGGCTCATGAGGCTGTCGGCGGTGATGTGTCCGGTGAGTTGCATGTCTTTCTCCGTCTGCGTGAAAGGGGGTGAGAGCCCCATTTCGTCATGGCGTTTCTTTCTCCGGCAAGGCCGCTGTCCTGAATGGGGATCCGCTCCCCTTCACTTACTTCAAACCGTAGGCCTTGGCGACCAGGCTGAGCGGGTGTTGCAGCTCGGGCGCGCCCAGGCCATTGACCTCAAAACCCTGGGCGATGTGGTGGCCGCCCAGGGGGCAGTCCGAGCTGATGTAGTCGGGCTTGGCGCCGTCCTTCATGGTCGCCATGGCCTTGAACACCGGCTTGCCGATCTTCATGGCGGTCTGGTGGTGGGCCTTTTTCACGCCAAAGGTGCCCGCATGGCCCGAGCAGCGCTCGATGGTGTTGACGGTGGTCTCCGGGATCATCTTGAGCATTTCCTCGGTTTTTTTACCGATGTTCTGCACCCTGCCGTGGCAGGGGATCTGGTAACTCACGTTGCCCAGCTTCTGCGGGAATTCGGTCTTGAGCAGGCCGTCGCGCTTGCGCGCCATGAGGTACTCGAACGGATCCCACATGTGCTCCTTCACCAGCTGGGTGTCGGCGTCGTCGGGGAACATGAGCGGGATTTCCTGCTTGAACATCAGCGCGCAGCTGGGCACGGCGGCGAGGATGGCAAAGCCGTCCCTGGCGTACTTAGCGAGCACCGGGATGTTGGCCTCTTTGCTCGCCTGCACCGAGTCGAGATCACCCAGCTCCAGCTTGGGCATGCCACAGCATTTTTCCTTCTCCACCAGGGTGTAGGGGATGTTGTTGTGGTCCAGGATCTTGAGCAGATCCATGCCGATACCGGGTTCGTTGTAGTTGATGTAGCAGGTGGAGAAGATCGCCACCTTGCCGGGCGTCTTCTCCCCATCGACCACCTGCTGGGCTCTGGCTTCGGGCGCTGCAGAGCGGAATTTTTTTGTCGCCAGCTCGGGCAACCAGGCGTCCTTGTCGACCCCGGCCACCTTTTCCATGACACCGCGCACAAACCCGGTCTTGTTCACCGCGTTGGCCACCTGGACCACGACGGGGATGCCGGCAAACTGGCCGTGCACATCGGTTGAAGCAAGAAACTTCTCGGCCAGGCCAACCCCGCCCTGCTTGAACTTGATCGCCTTGGCGCGCAGCATGGTGTGGGGAAAATCCACGTTCCATGGGTGCGGCGGTGTGTACGGACACTTGGTCATGTAGCACAGGTCGCACATGTAGCACTGGTCCACCACCTTCCAGTAGTCGGCCTTGTCCACCCCATCCACCTCCAGGGTCTTGCTCTCGTCCACCAGATCGAACAGGGTGGGAAACGCCCCGCACAGACTCACGCAGCGGCGGCAACCGTGGCAGATGTCGAAGATGCGTTCGAGTTCGACAAAACACTTTTCCTGATCGTAGAAGTCGGGGTTCTTCCAGTCGAGTGGGTGCCGGGTGGGCGCCTGCAAGTTGCCTTCGGTGGCCATGGGTGCTCCTCTTGCCTGGGGATGTTGTCGTGGGTTTTGGTAAGTGCTCAACAAGCGCTTGCAAAAACACCGCCAACGAGGTGTCTCATTTCAGAACGCTGCCGATCCGGCTCTGCCAGTCGGCCTGCGTTGCCCCCCCTTTCAGGAGGTGACGCGCCGCAGGTGCGGCGCGGGGGTGGCTCGATCAATCCACCAGTTCGGTCAGCGCCTTCTGATACCGGTTGGCGTGCGAGCGCTCCGCCTTGGCCAGGGTTTCGAACCAGTCGGCGATCTCGTCGAAGCCTTCCTCGCGGGCCGTCTTGGCCATGCCGGGGTACATGTCGGTGTACTCGTGTGTCTCGCCAGCCACCGCAGAGGCCAGGTTGTCGCGGGTGGCGCCGATCGGCATACCGGTGGCCGGGTCGCCGGACTGCTCCAGAAATTCCAGGTGGCCGTGGGCGTGACCGGTCTCACCTTCGGCGGTGGAGCGAAACAGCGCCGCCACGTCGTTCTGGCCCTCGATGTCGGCCTTGTTCGCGAAATACAGGTAGCGGCGGTTGGCCTGCGATTCGCCGGCGAAGGCGTCCTTCAGGCACTGCTCGGTTTTAGAGCCTTTCAATGCAGCCATGGTGTCTCCTAGATCGTGGGTTGAACAAGCGCTCATCGGGGCCACCGGGACGGAAGCACCCCTTGAGACAAAAAGACCTTACGCGGCTTCCCGGCACACGTCTAATTGTTCCGGCCTATCTGGTGAATTGCCCACGGCTATCGACCGGCCTCACTGGATCAACGCAGGCCGGGCGGGGGTGGTAGCCAGCCCAGCGTGTGCGCGTGCAGGCTTTGTACGTACAGCCGATCGCGCGTTTCGGTGATCCCTGTGGTTTCTGGGTAGGCGCCGCTGGGGTCCTGCAGGTCGGCCACCACGCGTCCATCTTCTGTGAAGGCGAACACATGGCCGTAGGGCTGCGGAATGGGCCACAGCGCACGCGGCAAGCGCAGCGTGATTTCGCGCAGCAGCGGCTGGGTCGCCATCCGATCGACCACCACGCTGCGCGGCTTGACCAGACCGGCCCAGAGTCGCCCGTCCAGTCCACGCATCAGGTTGTCGGGGTAACCCGGCAGGTTGTCGAACAGGATGCGCACGCCACCGGCGGGCCCCGCGGCAAGGTCGAGCCCCCGCCCCGACGCCGGGATGGCCCAGATACGGTAGCGCCCGGTTTCCGCCACAAACAGCGTCTGCTCGTCGGCCGACAGGGCCAGTCCGTTGGCAAAGGACAGGCCACGCGCCACCACCTCGGTGCGCCCGCTCGCCGCATCGAACACCAGCACCCGACCGGTGGACGACTGCTCCAGGATGTCGAGCAGGCTGGCTTCGAAGGTGCCGCCCGAGGCCTTGGCGCCGAAACGCATCGAGGCATCGGTGAAGTACATGCGCTCGGGTGACGCGGCCGCGCGGCTGACGGCCACCGCGTCGGCGTAAAGAATGGGCGAGCCGTCCACCCGATCGGTCAGCACACTCACCTGCCCGGCCGCATCGATGCGCAGCAGACCGCGCATCGCGTCGGCCGCGATCAGCGCACCGGCGCGGTCGAAGTCGAAGCCCAGCACGCGGCCCCGGGTGTCGGCAAACACCTCGCGCTGGATGCCATCGGGCGCCATGCGCAAGACCTTGCCGCCCGCCACCGCCACGTAAAGCCGGCCATCGGGCCCGATCTGCACCTGCTCCGGGCCGGTTTCACCCCCCAGGCCGATGCTGCGCAACGCCGCCAACCGCGTGTTGGCGGCGAACGGTCCGACATAACCTGGATCGGGCTGGGCGGCCCAGGCGCGCGCCTCGATCGGCACCGGCCACAGCAGCAGATAGGCCGCGAGCACACCGAACACCGGCAACACCGTCAGGACGAACCGCAACCACCGTTTCATCGAGCACCTCCAGGCAAAAACCGCCGAACCAAAGACGATTGTCCACAGGGTGCGCCGACGCCCTGTCGCACCGGCTGTGACGCGAGCTGGCGGCACAGCTGGCACCCGTAAAATCAAGGGTTCGCCCCAGCCTGGGCCTGCGCCTCTGGCGCATCGACACACACCCTCACTTCGCCCCACCCAGCATGTCCAACACCGCACCCGACCAGCCCGGCCTCAACAGCCTGTCCAAGTCCTTCGAGCCTGCCGCGCTCGAGGCCCATTGGGGCCCCGAGTGGGAACGGCGCGGTTACGGCCATGCGGGCTATCGCGGCACCGCTGCACCCCAGGCGGACGCACCACCGTTTGCGATCCAGCTGCCGCCGCCCAACGTCACTGGCACACTGCACATGGGCCACGCGTTCAACCAGACCATCATGGACTCGTTGACCCGTTACCACCGCATGAGCGGCTTCAACACCGCGTGGATTCCCGGCACCGACCACGCCGGCATCGCCACCCAGATCGTGGTCGAGCGCCAGCTGCAGGAGCAAGGCATCAGCCGCCACGACATGGGCCCGACCCCGGCCGAGGCGCGCAAGAACTTCGTCGCCAAGGTCTGGGAGTGGAAGGAACAGAGCGGCAACACCATCACCACCCAGATGCGCCGCATGGGCGACTCGGTGGACTGGAGCCGCGAGTACTTCACCATGGACGACAAGCTGTCCCAGGTGGTGACCGAAACCTTTGTTCGCCTGTACGAGCAAGGCCTGATCTACCGCGGCAAGCGCCTGGTGAACTGGGACCCGGTGTTGATGTCGGCTGTCTCCGACCTGGAGGTGGAGAGCGAGGAGGAAGATGGCTTCATGTGGCACATCGCCTACCCGTTGTCGAACGGCAGCGGTTCGTTGACGGTGGCGACCACCCGCCCGGAAACCCTGCTCGGCGACGTGGCCGTGATGGTGCACCCCGAAGACGAGCGCTACGCCGCGCTGATCGGCCAGACCGTGAAGCTGCCACTGTGCGACCGCGAAATCCCGGTGATCGCCGACGACTACGTGGACCGCGAGTTCGGCACCGGTGTGGTCAAGGTGACCCCTGCGCACGATGCCAACGACTACGCCGTGGGCCAGCGCCACCAGCTGCCCATCATCGGCGTGCTGGCGCTCAACGCCACCATCAACGACAACGCGCCTGAAAAATACCAAGGCCTCGACCGCTTCGTCGCACGAAAAACCGTGGTCGCCGATCTGGACGCTGCCGGCCTGCTGGTCGAGACCAAGAAACACAAACTCATGGTGCCGCGCTGTGCGCGCACCGGTCAGGTGATCGAACCCATGCTGACGGACCAGTGGTTTGTCGCCATGCAGTCCAAAGGCAATGAACACAACACCAGCGGCACCTCCATCGCCGACAAGGCGATCGCTGCCGTGAAATCGGGCGATGTGAAATTTGTGCCGGAAAACTGGGTCAACACCTACGACCAGTGGATGAACAACATCCAGGACTGGTGTATCAGCCGCCAACTCTGGTGGGGCCACCAGATTCCCGCCTGGTATGACGAAGACGGCAAGGTCTATGTGGCGCGCAACGAAGCCGAAGCGCAGGCTCAGGCGCCGGGCAAAACGCTGCGCCGGGACGACGACGTGCTCGACACCTGGTATTCGTCCGCCTTGGTGCCCTTCTCGACCATGGGCTGGCCAGAACAAGGTACAGCAGCCACCGACGACTACAACCTGTACCTGCCCAGCAGCGTGCTGGTCACGGGCTACGACATCATCTTCTTCTGGGTGGCCCGGATGATCATGATGACGACCCACTTCACCGGCCGCGTGCCGTTCAAGCACGTCTACATCCACGGCCTGGTGCGCGATGCGCAGGGCCACAAGATGAGCAAGAGCGAAGGCAACGTGCTTGATCCGGTGGACCTGATTGACGGCATTGCGCTGGCGCCCTTGCTCGACAAACGCACGACCGGACTGCGCAGGCCCGAGACCGCGCCCAAGGTGCGCAAGCAGACCGAAAAGGAGTTCCCCGACGGCATTCCGCCCTACGGCGCCGACGCGTTGCGCTTCACCTTCGCGGCGCTGGCTTCGCTGGG
>CAYRIT010000087.1:1633-13279 GCA_964424415.1 uncultured Hydrogenophaga sp. | reverse complement strand
CGAGGCGCTGGCGACGCCGGCACCTGGGGCACCACGGGCACGCAGTGACGCCCTGTCCGGCGGCCGCACCGAACAGGCGGATGCCCAGGCGCGCTCCGCTGCACCGGCCTTGGCACCCATGCCGGAGCGATCCGCGCCCGCTGACGCCGCGCCGCGCATCGCGGACGTGGCCAGTGCGGCCGACCGTGCCTTGCTGCTGGCCGTCGGGCAGGGCCGGATCGAAGACACCCGGACCGCGCTTGCGCAGGGTGGCCGGGCCAACGCCACGCAGGGCAACGGCCGCAGCGCGCTCATGCTTGCCGCGATGCGCGGCGAACCGGCGCTGGTGCGGCTGCTGCTCGAGGCCGGCGCCGATGCCAGCCGCACCGACCGCGACGGCCAGACCGCAGCCGATCTGGCCGAGCGCGCCGGGCACCACGCGACCGCCACCCTGCTGCGCGCCACCCCGGCGCGCTGAGTACTATCACCGCATGAACCCAGCAGCCAGCAGCAGCACCTCGGTGCATTTCGGTCACCAGGGCCGTGTGGTCATCGTCACCGGCGGCGCCCAGGGCATCGGCGAAGCCTGTGTGCGGCGCTTCGCGCAGGAAGGCGCGAAGGTGGTGATTGCCGACGTGGCCGACGCGCCCGGCCGCGCGCTCGCCACCGAGCTCGGCGCGCTCTACCGCCACTGCGACGTCGGCGACAAGGTGGATGTGGACGACCTCGTGGCCAAGGTGCTGGCCACCCACGGCCACATCGACGTGCTGGTGAACAACGCCGGCATCTTCAGGGCGGCCGACTTCCTGGCGGTGACCGAGGACGATTTCGACGAGGTACTGCGCGTCAACCTCAAGGGTGCGTTTCTCATGGGCCAGGCGGTGGCGCGCGAGATGGCGCTGCGCCGCGAGGGCAGCATCGTCAACATGAGCTCGGTCAACGGCGTGCTGGCGATTCCCGACATCGCCAGCTACAACGTGAGCAAAGGCGGCATCAACCAGCTCACCCGCGTGATGGCGCTGGCGCTGGCCGAGCACGGCATCCGCGTCAACGCGGTGGCGCCGGGCACCATCGCCACCGAGCTCGCCGCACGCGCGGTGCTCACCAGCGAAGCGGCGCGGGAAAAAATCCTCAGCCGCACGCCCATGAAGCGCCTGGGCGAGCCCGATGAAGTCGCCGACGTGGTGGCCTGGCTCGCCAGCGACGCGGCCAGCTACGTCACCGGCGAAATCGTCACCGTGGACGGTGGCCGCATGGCACTGAACTACACCGTGCCGGTGTAAGCACACAGCCTGCCGACGGTACCGTCCGCGAAACACGTCCAGCGATGACAAGCCCCTCGCGCCCGGTGTGAAAGGCGCGCGACGACATAATCTGCAGCCTGTTTCCCCGACCAAGGACCTCTTGCATGCGACTCCTTCACACCATGCTGCGCGTGGGCAACCTCCAGCGCTCGATCGACTTCTACACCCAGGTGCTGGGCATGCAGCTGCTGCGCACCTCGGAGAACCCCGAATACAAATACTCGCTCGCTTTTGTGGGCTTCGAGGGCAACCCGGCCCAGGCCGAGATCGAGCTCACCCACAACTGGGGCACCGAGAGCTACGAGATGGGCACCGCCTACGGCCACATCGCGCTGGGCGTGGCCGACGCCTACGCCGCCTGCGAAAAAATCAAGGCCGCCGGTGGCAATGTGACGCGCGAGGCCGGCCCGGTGAAGGGTGGCACCACGGTGATCGCCTTCGTGACCGACCCCGACGGCTACAAGATCGAACTGATCCAGCGTCCCGAGCACGCCGCCGGCCAGGGTCTGCGCTGAGCGCTCAGGCCGGGGCGACCGCTGCCCCCTCGGCGCAGCGCTGCTGCAGGTGCAGCAGCGCTTCCTGCACCTGATCGACCAGCACCAGGCACAGGTCACCCGGCTGCAGCCGCTCCAGCGCGGTGTCGATCGCGAGGAACTCGCCCTGGATGGTGTCGATGCGCCGTGTGCGGGCCGCGCCTTCCAGGCCCTGGCGCAGCAGGCCCACCACCTCGCCCTCGGCCCGACCGCGCTGGCAGGCGTCTTCGAACAGGATGACCTCGTCGAACGCCGCACCCAGAATTTTTGTCTGCTCGCGGATGTCGTCGTCGCGCCGGTCTCCCGCACCGCTGATCACCACACTGCGGCACCCGGCCGGCATGGCCTGCACCGCGGCCACCAGCGCACGCATCGCGTCGGCGTTGTGGCCGTAGTCGGCGATCACGGTGGCACCGCGGTAGGCCATCAGGTTGAAGCGGCCCGGCACACTGCCGACATCGCTCTGAAAGCTGGCGAGACCCTCACGGATCGCGTCCCAGGGCACACCCATGCCCCAGGCCGCACCGAGTGCGGCCATCGCGTTGTCGACCTGAAATCCGATGCACCCGCCCTGGGTGAACGGCACCTGGTCCAGCGGCACGGTGTGCCGCTCGTCACCAGCGGCTGCCACGATACAGCCACCCTCGACCCAGATCGAGCGATGCCCTTGCGCGCGGTGTGTGCCAAGCACCGGGTGCCCGCCGTCGGCGGCGAAGAAGATCACCCGGCCGCTGCACACCTGGGCCATGCGCACACAGTGCGCATCGGTGGCGTTGAGCACACCGTAGCCGTCGGGCGCCACGTTCTGGATGATCACGCGCTTGAGCACCGCGAGGTCTTCCACCGTGGTGATGAAGTTCAGCCCCAGGTGGTCACCAGCACCGATGTTGGTCACCACCGCCACCTGGCAGCGGTCGAAACCCAGGCCTTCGCGCAGGACCCCGCCGCGAGCGGTCTCCAGCACCGCCGCATCGACCTCGGGGTGCAGCAGCACGTTGCGCGCGCTGCGCGGCCCCGAGCAGTCGCCGCTGTCGGTCTGGCGGCCGTTCACATACACACCATCGGTGTTGGTCATGCCCACGCGCAGGCCCTGCACCCGCAGCAGGTGGGCGATCAGGCGCGCGGTGGTGGTCTTGCCGTTGGTCCCGGTGACCGCGGCCACCGGCACCCGGCCGTCCTGGCCCGGTCCAAACAGATGGTCCACGATCGCTTCGCCCACCGCACGGCCTTTGCCGTACGAGGGGCTGATGTGCATGCGCAGGCCCGGTGCCGCGTTGACCTCGACGATACCGCCATGCTGCTCCTCGAGGGGGCGCAGCATGGTTTCACAGACCACGTCCACGCCGCAGATGTCCAGACCGATCATCCGGGCCGCGGCCACCGCAGACGCCGCCACCTCGGGGTGCACATCGTCGGTCACGTCGGTGGCTGTGCCACCGGTGGACAGGTTGGCGTTGTTGCGCAGCACCACACGCTCGCCTTTGGCGGGCACGGTGTCGAGTGTGTGGTTCTGCACCTTCAGGCGCGCCAGCGCAATCTCGTCGATGCGCATCTTGGTCAGCGAGGTGGCGTGTCCGTCACCCCGCAACGGATCGGCGTTGACCTGCGCCACCAGCTGGGCCACCGTCGACACACCGTCGCCAATCACCTGCGGCGGATCGCGCCGCGCCGCCGCGATCAGGCGGTCGCCCACCACCAGCAGCCGGAAATCGCTGCCCGGCAGAAAGCGCTCCACCATCGGCTGGCCATATTCGCTGGCCACCCGGTAGGCGACCTCCAGGTGTTCGAGGTCGACGATGTTCACCGTCACGCCCTTGCCCTGGTTGCCGTCGCGCGGCTTGACCACCACCGGCAGGCCGATCTCCTGCGCCACCGCCCAGGCTTCTTCTGCGCTGTCCACCGGCTGCCCCCAGGGCACGGGCACACCCGCGGCGCGAAGCAGCTGTTTGGTCAGCTCCTTGTCCTGCGCGATGCTCTCCGAGACCGCGCTGGTGCCATCGACCTCGGCGGCCCAGATGCGGCGCTGTCTGGCACCCCAGCCGAACTGCACCAGCGAGCCCTGGGTCAGGCGGCGAAACGGAATGCCACGCGCCACCGCGGCGTTGACGATGGAACCGGTGGACGGTCCCAGGCGCAGGTCTTCGTCGAGCTCGCGCAGCTGGGCCAGCACCGCGTCCACATCAAATGCCTGGGGCTCGGGCGCCCGCACCGCGGCAATCAGCCGCACCGCGGCGTCGAACGCAGCGCGCCCCACCGCCTCTTCGGTGTACTCGACCACCACCTGGTAGGTGCCCGGCTCCACCGTCTCGGTGCAGCGCGAGTAACTCACCGGGCAGCCCGCCTGTGCCTGCAAGGCCAGCGCCACGCGCTTGATCGCATGGGCCAGCGACAGACCGTCGGCGGGACGCTGCCAGGGGCCGAGCTGGGGAAAGCGCTCGCGCAAGGCGGCTTCGAACTCGGGACGGCCGTCGATCGACCACTCCTCGGGCTCGCAACGCACGATGGCCTCGATGGCGGTCTGCCGGGTCCAGAGGTTGGGGCCGCGCAGCGCCCGGATGCGGGAAATGTCCATGGCTCGAAAAAATGGAAGAAAGAAAAAAGGCTGAGCGGTCCGCGTGTTCAGGGGTGCGGCAGGCTGTCGAAATGTTCCAGCCCGGCGGCGATCAGCTCGGGCGCGAGGCCACTGGCCCAGGCCGCCGCAGCGGCCGCACACAGGGCCAGGGCATCGTCGCCGGCCGACAGCACCGGCCGCGCCGAGGCCCGCATTTCACCGGCGTCGACCAGACTCACCATGTCGTCGCTCCAGCGCACGATGCGTGTGCCGGGCGCGCCCTCGGGGATGGCCCCGAGGCCGTACCAGACGCAGTGACCATCACAAAAACGCGCCAGCTCGGCCACCGCGGCATCGTCGGCGTTGAGCACACAGGCGCCAGAAGCCAGCACCACATCGATCTGGGTTCGCAACACCCGCGGCATGTCCTGCTCGCCCTGCACATCGTGGTGCGCCAGACCCACCCAGCCCCCCAGATCGGTGACCACACCCACCAGGCAGCGGTCGTACGGCAGACCCTGGTCCAGGATCTGCGCCGGCGTGCTTTCCACCACCAGCCCCCGGATGTCGCGGTTCATGAGCAGGCGCTGGCACTGTGCCCAGTAGTGGCGCTCGGCGTCTTCGGTGCGGCGGTTGCCGATCCAGATTCCGTCGTGGCAGGCCAGACCCACCGGGCCATTGCCCAGCCCGAGCAGGAACGCGGTGGCGCGCGACAGCATGCCGGTCTGGCGCGTTCCGGTCACACCCACCAGCGGAATGCGACCGGCGTTGTCCTGCTGCGGATCGAACAGCATGTCCACAATCGCTTCGCCCACCGGGCGCGGCTGGCCGATCGCGGGCTTCAAATGCATGAGCAGGCCCGGCCCGGCGTTGACCTCCACCACCGCTCCGCCCTGGTCTTGCAGCGGGCGGCCGATGTCCTCGCACACCACATCCACGCCGGCCACGTCGAGCCCGACCACCCGCGCCGCCAAGGCCACGCTGTAAGCCACCTCGGGATGGACCTCGTCGGTGCAGTCGATCGCCACGTTGCCATTGCGCTGCACCAGCACCCGCTGGCCGTTGGGCACGGTGTCGTGGAGATCAAAACCCTGGCGCCTGAGATCGAGCAGTACCACCGGATCGCCCAGCGCGTCCAGCCGGTTGAGCGGGAAGGCTTCGGTCGCGCCACGGCGCGGGTCGCTGTTGATCTGCGCTTCGATCAGCTCCAGCACGCTGGAACGCCCATCGCCCACCACCTCGGCGAGTTCGCCACGGGCGGCGGCCACCACCCGCCCGCCCACCACCAGCAGCCGATGCTCCTGGCCGCAGATGTTGCGCTCGACCATCACCTCCGAGCCCTCGGTCTCGGCCACCCGGTAGGCGGCCTCGACGTCGGCCTGGGTGGACAGATCCAGCGCCACGCCACGGCCGTGGTTGGCGTCGCTGGGCTTGACCACCACTGGCAGCCCGATGTCCTGCGCTGCGTCCCAGGCGCCCTGCGCGCTGGTGACCACCTGACCCTCGGGCACTGGCACACCACAGGCGCGCAGCAGTGTCTTGGTCAGGTCCTTGTCGCTCGCGATGTTCTCGGCAATCGCGCTGGTGAGCTCGGTTTCTGCGGTCCAGATCCGGCGCTGGTGCGCCCCGTACCCGAGCTGCACCAGGTTGCCGTCGTTCAGGCGCAGAAACGGGATGCCGCGCGCGGTGGCCGCCGCCACGATGGCCGCGGTCGAGGGCCCCAGCCAGGTCGACTCCACCACGGCGTGCAAGGTGGCCGCCGCCTGCGCCACGTCAAACGGTTCGTCGTTGAGCGCCGCGTGCAGCAGCGCCAGACCCTGCTGCAACGCGGCCTCGCCCGTGGCCTGGTTGCGGGCGCGAAACACCATGCGGTAAACGCCAGGGGTGGAGGTGCTGCGCGTCTGGCCAAACCCGGTGGGCATGCCCGCGAGGTTGAGCAGCTCGATCACACAATGCTCCAGCACATGGCCCATCCAGGTGCCATCGCGCAAGCGTTCCAGAAAGCCCCCGTGTTCACCCACGCCACAGTGGTGCGCCCCCAGCCCCGGCAGCAAGGCCAGCAAGCGGTCGGTGAAACCGGGAAGGGCATTGGACGGGTGCTGTTCCAGCACCCCGAGGTCGAGCCAGACCTCCATCGCGGAGCGGTAGGTCCAGCAATTGGGGCCTCCGAGAAAACGGTGCCGCAGCACGCTCAAGGCAAAAGGCGTTGCATTCATGGATTCGTGTCTGAACACACAAAGGCCGGGCACCTGGCCCGGCCTTCCGGCGCGGTTGCATCGGCTGAAAAAGCCATTGGCAACGGCTTGCACACGGATCTGTGCGCCATTGCATTTTCCTTCCAAATCCTGAACGGGCTCTTAAGAATTGTTAAGTGTTTGCACCTAAGTGTCACAAGGAAACCACCGGCGACTTGACGCACAATCTCGCTGCCATGCCCACTGCCACCGACCCTGCCAGCCACAACCCGGTCGGTGATCTCCCGCTCCAAGTCCCCGCCTCCGCGGTGCTTGCGCGCCTCACGCTCGACCTCGACGAGCGCGATCGGTTCGCCCCCGGCCAGCTGCTGCTGACCGCATCCCATCTCTGGCACACCCACCCGCAGCACGGCTGGCGCTCCACCGCCCTGGTGCCCGGTCTGTCGCTGCGCCACACCGACCTGTCGGGCGTGGCCACGCTCGATCTGCTGGACACCCACGGCCTGCTCGCGCGCTGGCGTTTCACGCTGGCCCACAACGCCGCTTCACTGCGGCTGGTGCAGGCGTTCGACCAGGTGCTCAGCGCTTCAAGCAACCCCCACGCGGCCGACGGGGATGCGGGCCCGCGCTGCCCGGTCTGCCAGTCGCTGCTGCCCGCCGATGCCGAGGCCTGCGCGATCTGCCCACCGCCAGCGCCCGAGGTGCCGTCGACCTGGGTGCTGCTGCGGCTGTGGCGTTTTGCCCGGCCTTACCGCTGGCAGCTGCTGACGGGGTTTCTGCTCACCCTGGCCTCCACCGCGGCCACCCTGGTGCCGCCCTATCTCACCATCCCGCTGATGGACGAGGTGCTGATCCCGTTCCAGACCGGGCAGACCATCGACACCCACTACGTGTTCCTGCTGCTGGGCGGATTGCTCGGCTCGGCCTTGCTCGGCTGGGGCCTGGGCTGGGCGCGCACCTGGCTGCTGGCGCTGGTGTCCGAGCGCATCGCGGCCGATCTGCGCACCAGCGCCTTCGAACACCTGCTCGGCCTCTCGCTCGACTACTTCGGCGCCAAGCGCACCGGGGATCTGATCGCCCGCATCGGCTCGGAAACCGACCGCCTTTCGGTCTTTCTTTCGCTGCACGCCCTGGACTTCGCCACCGACGTGCTCATGCTCGGCATGACCTCGCTCATCCTGTTCTCCATCAACCCCTGGCTGGCGCTGGTCACGCTGCTGCCGCTGCCCTTCATCGCCTGGATGATCCACCTGGTGCGCGACCGCCTGCGCACCGGTTTCGAGAAAATCGACCGCGTCTGGGGCGACGTGACCAACGTGCTGGCCGACTCGATTCCCGGCATCCGCGTGGTCAAAGCCTTTGCGCAGGAGCGCCGCGAGGCCGACCGTTTCAAGGAAGCCAACCAGCTCAACCTGGCGGTCAACGACCGGCTCAACAAGACCTGGAGCCTGTTCTCGCCCACCGTCACGCTGCTGACCGACATCGGCCTGCTGGTGGTCTGGGCGTTTGGCATCTGGCAGATCAGCCAGGGCCAGATCACGGTCGGTGTGCTCACCGCCTTCATCGCCTACATCGGCCGCTTCTACGGCCGGCTCGACTCCATGAGCCGCATCGTCTCGGTCACACAGAAAGCCGCCGCCGGCGCCAAACGCATCTTCGACATCCTCGACCACGTCTCCAACGTGCCCGAGCCCATCGACCCGGTGCAGGAGCCCGTGGTGCATGGCGGCCTGCGCATCGACAACATCGGCTTTCGCTACGGCAACCGCGCGGTGATCCGCGGCCTGAGCCTGGACATCCGGCCGGGCGAGATGATCGGCCTGGTGGGCCACAGCGGTTCGGGCAAGAGCACGCTGGTGAACCTGATCTGCCGCTTCTACGACGTCTCCGACGGCCGCATCCTGCTCGACGGCACCGACATCCGGCGCTTTCGTGTGGCCGATTTCCGCCGCCACATCGGCCTGGTGCTGCAGGAGCCGTTCCTGTTCTTCGGCACCGTGTCCGACAACATCGCCTACGGCAAACCGGGTGCCACACGCGCCGAAATTGTGGCCGCGGCGCGTGCCGCCCACGCGCACGATTTCATCCTGCGCCTGCCGCAGGGCTACGACTCGCTGGTGGGCGAGCGCGGGCAAGGCCTCTCGGGCGGCGAGCGCCAGCGCATCAGCATTGCGCGCGCGCTGCTGATCGACCCCAAGATCCTGATCCTCGACGAAGCCACGTCGGCGGTGGACACCGAGACCGAAAAAGAAATCCAGAAGGCGCTGGACAACCTGGTGCAGGGCCGCACCACAATCGCCATCGCACACCGCCTGTCCACCCTGCGCAAGGCCGACCGCCTGGTGGTGATGGACCGCGGCGAGGTGGTCGAGGTCGGCCCACACGACGAACTCATGGCCCGCGAAGGTGCCTACTGGCGGCTGTACGAAGCGCAGGCGCGCCACGCCGCCGCCGAAGACGCCGAACACGAGGCCAGCGTGCTCGCGCACGGCCTGCCGCAGCCCTCGGCCCACACAACCATGGCCGCCCCATGAGCCCCAGCGCCCACGCGATGACGCCCGCCTTCACCCTGCAACGCGATCCCCACGGCCGCTGGACCTGCCACACCGGCGGCAAGGACCACCCCGGTGTGCAGGTGGTGCGCGCCTTCCCGCTGAGCGCCCCCGAAGAAGACATTGCCATCGTGAACGCTGGCGGTCAGGAGCTGGTGTTCGTGGCCCGTCTCGATGCGCTGGACGCGCCCAACCAGCAGGCCTTGCGCGAAGCCCTGGCCGAGCGCGAGTTCGTGCCGGTGATTGAGCGCATCCGCTCGGTGAGCACCTTCGCCACACCCAGCACCTGGCAGATCGACACCGACCGCGGCGCCACCGAGCTGGTGCTCAAGGTGGAAGAAGACATCCGCCGCCTGCCCGGCGCCCAGCGCCTGCTGGTCACCAGCGGCAGCGGCGTGGTGTTTGAAATCCGCGACCGCAACCGGCTGGACCGGGCGTCGCAGCGCCTGCTGGAGCGATTCCTCTAGCAACAGGGCACAGCACCAGACACAAAAAAGCCCGGCACGACCGGGCTTTTTTGTCTCCGCGGGAGTGCGGATCAGTCGGCGATCACCACCTCGACGCGGCGCGCCTCGGCGTTGTTGCCGCTGCCAGTGGTCTGCTCGGGCTTCTTCAGCTCGATGCTGGACTCGGGCACGCCCGCGCCCACCAGGGTGTCGCGCACGGCCATGGCGCGCTGCTTGGCGAGCTCGGCGTTGAAAGCCGCGTCGCCGGTGGCGTCGTGAAAGCCGGAAATCACCAGCCGCTTGCCCGCCTGAGCGGCCGCAACCGAGTCACCCAGCGCCTCCAGCGCGCCGGCCGCCAGATCGGCCTTGCCGCTGGCGAAGTAGAACTTGACCACACCGCTCTCGACCACCACGCTGGCGTCGTCGCCGATCACGGGCACAACCACCACGACCTCGCTCACGCTGGCCGCCGGCGCCGAGGCCATGGCCGATGCCGCACCACTGCGCGCCTTGTGGATGCCAATGCCCAGGGCCAGGCCCACGGCCAGCAGGATGGCAGAAATCAGCACAACGGCAACGACGCGAATATCCTGGTCGTTATCTTGGGAAGACATGGGTCACACTCCGTGAAAATAAAGGGGAATCCGGCAGACCGGATGGAAACTGGTGGAGAACGCAGCGCCTCGATCGCTGCCGTCCGAGCAACCCGACATTGTAAATGCCCGCCCTGCCCCCTATCCTGACGCCGATCTCGCCACCGCCCCGCGTGCCGCAGCTGCCCCGCCCCACCACCTGGGTGCCGGCCGAGCGCAACGGCGCGCAGATGATGGCCGACACCCTGGCCGCCTGGCGCTCGCTCGGCCCGCGCCCCGATCTCTGGGTGTTCGGCTACGCCTCGCTGCTCTGGCGGCCCGAGTTCGAGGCGGTTGAAATCCGGCCCGCGCGTGTGCACGGCCACCACCGCAGCCTGCAGATGTGGAGCCGCGTCAACCGCGGCACACCCGAGCGCCCAGGCCTGGTGTTTGCGCTGGTGCACGGTGGCAGCACGCAGGGCCTGGCCTTGCGCGTAGCGCACGATCAGGTGGAAGCGCTGATGCCCGCGCTGTGGGCGCGCGAAATGCCCAACCCGGTCTACGACCCGCGCTGGCTGCCCTGCCAGACCGCGCAAGGCATGGTGCCCGCGCTGGCCTTCACCCTCTCGCGGCGCAGCCCCAACTACACCGGCGCACTCAGCGCCGAGCACTACCGCGAGATCTTTGCGCACGCAGTGGGCCGCTACGGCAGCACCCTCGACTACGCGCGCCAGACCCTGCACGGCCTGCGCGCCCATGGCATCGAAGACCGCCCACTGGCGCGGCTGCTGCGCCTGGCAGCGCCACCAAGCGGCTCTTGACCCGGCGCAAGTTGTGCCCTGCCGGCGCTGCCTATACTGCGCCGATGAACATCGCCAACCTGCGCAAAAGCTACGAAAAAGCCGAACTCAGCGAGTCCGCCTCGCACGCCGATCCGCTCAAGCAGTTCGAGCAATGGCTCCACCAGGCCATCCAGGGCGAAGTGCCCGAACCCAACGCCATGACGGTCGCCACCGTGGGTTCCGACCTGCGGCCCAGCACCCGGGTGGTGCTGATCAAGGGCTATGACGAGCACGGCATCGTCTGGTACACCAACTACGCCAGCCGCAAAGGCCGCGAACTCGCCGGCAACCCGTACGCCGCGCTGCAGTTCCACTGGGTCGAGCTCGAGCGCGTGGTGCGCATCGAAGGCGTCGTCGAGAAGGTGAGCGACGCCGAAAGCGACGCCTACTTCCACAGCCGCCCGCTCGACAGCCGCATCGGCGCCTGGGCCAGCCCACAAAGCGAAGTGATCGAAAGCCGCACCGTGCTCGTCAGCAACGCCGCGAAATACGGCGCGCAGTTCCTGCTCAGGCCACCCCGCCCCCCCCACTGGGGCGGCTACCGCCTCAAACCCGAACAGTGGCAGTTCTGGCAGGGCCGCAAGAGCCGGCTGCACGACCGGCTGCGCTACAGCCAGCAAGAAGGTGGCGGGTGGTTGCGCGAGCGGCTCGCGCCCTGACAAGGGCAGCGCC
>CAYRIT010000087.1:0-1533 GCA_964424415.1 uncultured Hydrogenophaga sp. | reverse complement strand
GCCGTTTAACGCGGTTTGGTCCGTGCCAGGCGTTTGGAATTGGCCACCGCCTTGCGATGCACCGGGGCCAGGCCTGCATTCGCCACCCGGTTCAGCGCGCTGCGGGACTGTGCCGCCTGTTTGGCGAGGGAAGGCGCGCCACCGAGCCACGACAGGAAGACGCGTTGCTGCTGGCGCGCCGACTCCGCGAACATCGCCATCCACGACTGCGTAAACGCAAGCTGCTTCTCCGCCACCATGCCTGTGAACTCCTTTCGATCGCGGGCCGAGAGCACGGGACCGGCCAGTGCCATCCGCGACACGCGGTGAGCCACAACCTGTGGAACGGCGACGCCGAGTTCAGCGAGTTTTGTTGCTGCAGCGCTGGAACGGCGCTTCTTGCGTGTGGGCATCTGTCGATTCCTTTCAGTGTGACCGGGACTCAGCACTCTGCGGCCTTGCGTTTGAGCTACTCGGCGTTTTTCGGTGGGCCGGGTCTGGGCGAGAATGAAATGAAGCGAAACCAGTTCGCCGGAACATGTCCGGCTGGAGTGGTTTGGCGCCACCATTTTCGTGTGCACATCAGGTTCATGCGGCTACGCCAAACAATGCCCCCACCCCGGCTGTGAGCGCCATGGCCAAGGCGCCCCAAAAAGCCACGCGCGCGACCGAGGAAAACAAGGGCGAGCCCCCGGCACGTGCCGCCAGCAACCCCAGCAGCGCCAGAAATACAAGCGAGCTGCCAGCAAGGCCCCACATGAGCATTGAAGCCGGAAGCAAAGGAACCATTAAAAGTGGCAATGCTGCCCCCACCGCAAACGTCCCCGCCGAAGCGAACGCGGCTTGTACGGGCTTTGCGGCCATGGCGTCCGATATGCCAAGCTCATCTCGTGCATGTGCGCCAAGAGAGTCATGCGCCATCAATTGGGTAGCGACGCTGCTGGCCAGAGCATCATCGAGACCCCGCTTGACATAGATCGACTTCAGTTCTGCGTGTTCCTGATCCGGGTTTTCAGCCAATTCCTTGCGCTCCCGCGCAAGATCAGCACGTTCAGTATCGGCTTGTGAACTGACCGAAACATATTCGCCCGCAGCCATTGACATGGCTCCTGCGACAAGACCGGCAATTCCTGTAACCAGGATAGCCTGGGTCGTTGCGCCCGAAGCAGCTACACCTAAAACAAGGCTCGCAGTAGAAACGATCCCATCGTTCGCGCCAAGGACGGCGGCGCGCAGCCATCCAGTTCGATGTGTTCTGTGGCCTTCGCTGTGTCTCATAGCATCTATTGGTTGATGGAGCCGCAGGTTGCGACGCCTAATCGAATGTAAGTCATCGCCTAATCTGGGAAAACCAGATTAGGCGATGGGATAAACAAAGACAGATGTGCAACGATCATGGGGCGCGCAGCGCTGGACGACTCTTGACACCTGAGCGCGGCCAACGGTACTGCATTAGGCACATATGGAAGTTTCGCCATGCAACCAGTCGCCTATCCTGCCCAATTTCCACGCCTGTTGAATCAGGTGCGTGAGCTGATCGTTACAAACACTGTA
>CAYRIT010000086.1:0-13307 GCA_964424415.1 uncultured Hydrogenophaga sp. | reverse complement strand
TGGCCAAGATCAACGATTACCAGCCCGACCTGGTGTTCTGCGACATCCTGATGCCGCGGCTGGACGGCTATCAGACCTGCGCGATCATCAAGCGCAACGCGCGTTTTTCAAGTATCCCGGTGGTCATGCTGTCGTCCAAGGACGGTGTGTTCGACAAAGCCCGCGGCCGCATGGTGGGTTCGCAGGACTACCTCACCAAACCCTTTACCAAAGACCAGCTGTTGCAGGCCGTGCAGCAGTTTGGCGCCAGCCTGACAGGAGCGCTGTAATGACGATCAAAAACGTGTTGGTGGTGGACGATTCGAAGACCGAGTTGATGGTCTTGTCCGATCTGCTGACCACGAATGGCTTCACCGTGCGCACCGCCGAGAATGCCGAGGAGGCCTTCCGTCGCCTAGGCGAGGAAAAGCCGCAATTGATCTTAATGGACGTTGTCATGCCCGGTCAGAATGGGTTTCAGCTCACCCGCGCCATCGCCCGTGACCCGCAGTATTCACACATTCCGATCATCATGTGCACCAGCAAAAATCAGGAGACCGACCGGGTCTGGGGTATGCGCCAGGGCGCACGCGATTACGTGACCAAACCGGTCAACGTCGACGAGCTGCTGTCCAAGATCCGGGCGCTCGGCTGAGGCGCTTGCGCGCCGTCCACACCCCAAGAGCAAGCACCCACAGAGCATGGCGAACCGACAGGCACTCAAGGAATTGCAGGAACGACTGGCCAGACGACTGACAGCCGCCCGATCCGAACTGACCACCGCCACCTGGCTTGCGGTGGAGGCGGGAGGGGCGCGCTATCTCATGCCGCTGGTGCAGTCGGGTGAAATTTTTCCCTGGTCGACGGTGCAACCCGTGCCCTACACAAAATCCTGGTATCTCGGCGTGGCCAGTCTGCGCGGGGGGTTGCAGGGTGTGATCGATCTGGCACGTTTGCTGGAGCGCCCGGGGGAGGTGCTGGCGCCGCTGGCCGATCGAATCTCATCAGAGTCCCGCTTCGTCAGCCTACACAGTGCGCTGGGCGTTAACGCGGTGCTCTTGATCGACCGACTGCTGGGCTTGCGCAACCCCGCCATGTTCAGCGCCTTTGCGGAGAGGCCGGCCGATGCGCCCGATAGCTTCGTCCATCGCCTGATCGATGCCCAAGGTCAGGTCTGGCAAGAGCTGAGTTTGCAGGCCCTTGTCGCCGAACCCGAATTCATGGCCATTGCGGCCTGATGTCTGAACCGTTTGCCGGGTATCCGGCCTCTGTCGTTTGATGTTCTCCGTTGGAAGGTATTTTCATGGCCACGCTTGATCGATTTTCGGGATTCCTCAGGAAGAACAACGCCGAGACGGCGAGCTTGGATGACGTGGCCACCCAAGACCTGGCTGATGTGGCGGCTGCCAGTCTCGCGCCCGAACGGCAGGCGATCGATGATGACTTCGCGGGGAACAGGCTGGCGCCGAATGACAACGCGTTCGATGCTGGCTTGGCCGGTATGGTGACTTTGCCACTACTGGGCACCAAGACCGCGGATCGGCACCAGCGAACCCTGCTGGGTGTACTGGGCGTGAGCCTGGTGTTTTTGCTGGGTACGGCGGTGTATGGGCTGAGCCAGTCCAACAAGGCGAGCCAGCAGGTGGCGGCCAGCGGCCAGGCGCTGATGCAGTCGCAGCGACTGGCCAAGAGCGTTTCGCAGGCGCTGATTGGCAGTGCTGCGGCATTTCCGGAGGTGAAGGAAAGTGCCGAGGTGTTGGCGCGAAACTTGCGCGGACTCAGGCAGGGCGATGCTGAGCTTGGGATCGCAGCGCTGGACGGCGGCGTCGCAACGCAGCTCGAAACACTCATGCCTCAGGTCGATCAGGCCGAGGCCAACGCGGCCGCAGTGCTGGGGCAGCAGCAGGTCCTGACGCAGGTGGGCAATGCGCTGCGCAGTATCAACCGGCAGTCGTCCGATCTGCTGGAAATTGCCGAAACCGTGTCGTCCCTCAAGCTGCAGCAAAACGCTCCAGCCGCAGAAATTTCAGCCGCTGGTCAGCTGGTGATGCTGACACAGCGCATCGGCAAGTCCGCCAACGAATTCCTGACCATGGAGGGTGTAAGTCCTGAGGCGGTGTTCCTTCTGGGCAAGGATCTCAACACGTTCAAGGAGGTGGGCGAGGGCCTGCTGAACGGCAGCGAAGCGCTGCGCTTGGCGCCAGCTCGTGAAGCGCAGGTGCGTGAGCGACTGCAGGCCTTGCTCGCTCAGTACGAGCAAACGCGTATCGAGGCGGGCGCCATTCTGGGTAACCTGCAAGGCCTGGTGGCAGCGCGCGAGGCGCAGTCCAGCATCATTGCCGACAGCGAGCCGTTGCGTCTGGGCCTGCAGAAGGTGCAAGAGCAACTGTCCAACGCCGCAGGCCTCAGTGCGATGCAGGTGCTCGCACTTCTGTTGCTGGTATCGCTGGTGTTGGCCAGTGGCGCCGGCCTTGGGTACTTGCGCTTGCAGGACAGCCGCCAGCGCCAGCGCGTGGCCGAGAACCAGCAGCTCGCGGCCGAGGCACTGGAGCAGGATGCCAAACGGGTGAATGACGCCAACCAGGCGGCCATTCTGCGTCTCATGAACGAGCTCCAGACAGTGGCCGAGGGCGATCTGACCCAGGAAGCCACGGTGACCGAAGACATTACCGGCGCCATCGCCGACTCGGTGAACTACACGGTGGAAGAATTGCGATCACTGGTGGGCAACGTGCAAGCCACGGCAACCCGCGTGGCACAGACCACCTCGGCGGTGGAAAGCACCTCGACCGAACTGCTGGCGGCGTCCAACGAGCAGCTGCGCGAGATCCGCGAAACCGGCCAGTCGGTGGTGGACATGGCGCAGCGGATCAACCAGGTGTCGGGCCAGGCACAGGAGTCGGCCCAGGTGGCCCGTGTCTCGCTGCAAGCGGCCGAATCGGGTCTGCAGGCGGTGCAAAACGCCATCGGCGGTATGAACGCCATTCGCGATCAGATTCAGGAAACATCCAAGCGCATCAAACGCCTGGGTGAGTCTTCGCAGGAGATCGGCGAGATCACCGAGCTGATTTCCGACATCACCGAGCAGACCAACGTCCTGGCGCTCAACGCAGCCATCCAGGCCGCATCGGCCGGTGAAGCTGGTCGGGGGTTTTCGGTGGTGGCCGAAGAGGTGCAGCGACTTGCTGAGCGCTCTGCCGACGCCACGCGTCAGATTTCCGCCTTGGTGAAGGCGATTCAGACCGACACACAGGATGCCGTGGGTGCCATGGAGCGCTCCACCCAGGGTGTGGTCGAGGGAGCGAAGCTGTCGGACAACGCCGGCGCCGCGCTGTCGGAGATTGATCGTGTGTCGCGTCGACTGGCCGAGCTGATCGAACAAATTTCCGTTGCCACGTCGCGCGAAGCCAACTCGGCCAACGAAGTGGCGGGCAACATCCAGCACATTTTTGCGGTGACCGAGCAGACCGGCGAGGGCACACGTTCCACCGCCCAGCAGGTGCGGGAGCTTTCGGCGATGGCCGAGGAACTGCGCCAGTCGGTTGCCCGATTCAAGATTGCCTGACGACCCACCCGGCCGCTGCCTGCCCACGGATTGACGATGACCATGCCAGACACCACCACCGACAGCCTGCAGACGGACGCGCCGCTCGCCGACCTCGGTCCGCTGGCCTGGGTTTTCGACGAACTGCGCAAGTCGCTCGATACCGCCAACAAGGCGATCAAGCGGTTTGTGCGCGAAACCGAGCAATCGCGCAACAACGATCTGGAGGCGGTGGATCCGGGCTCGTTGCGCTTGGCGCGCCAACAACTGCACCAGGCGGTTGGTGCGCTGGAGATGGTCGGGTTGCGCTCGCCGGCACAGGTGCTGCGCGCCATGGAGGCGGCCGTGCAGCGCTTTGTGCAAAAACCGGAGACCTGCACCAGCGCCGCCAGTAACGTGGTTGAACGCGCGGGTTTTGCCCTCATCGAATATCTGGAGGCGGTGCTCAACAACAAACCGGTGCCGCCGGTGGCCTTGTTTGCGCAGTACCGCGAAGTACAGGAGCTGGCCGCAGCCGAGCGTGTGCACCCGGCCGATCTGTGGTCGGTGGAGCACCATGGCGTGGACATGGCCGCCGCCACCGCGGTCACGCCGCTGCAGTGTGATGCCGCGATGCGTTCGTTGTTCGATCGCCTGGTCCTGCTGCTGATCAAGACCGACAGCCCGGCAGCGGCGCAACAGCTGGCCAAGCTCTGTGCAGGACTGTCTGCCGGCGCCAGCGAATCGCGCGCCCGGACGTTCTGGCGGGTGGCCGCGGGTTTTTTTGAAGCGATCTCGCTGCGTGTGTTGCCGGTGGACGTGTACGTCAAGCGCGCGGCCTCTCGGGTCCTGCTGCAGTTCGCCACCTTTGCCCAGGGCAAGACCCAGGTGTCGGAAACCCTGTTGCGCGACCTTCTGTTTTTTTGCGCTCAGGCAACGGCGGCCTCGGCCGACAAAACGCCCCGCCTGTGGGCGGTGCGCGAGGCCTTCGGGTTCGATGCGCTGTTGGTGGCCGATTACCACCAGGCCACGCTGGGCCGTTACGACCCGGCGCTGCTGGTGCAGGCACGCAAACGAATTCACGCCGCCAAGGAGACCTGGTCGCTGTTTTCAGGCGGCGACGTCAGTCGTGCGCGCCAGGTGCAGGATCAGATCGGCCTGATTGCCGACTCGCTGCTCAAGCTTCACCCGGCGAGCACCGCGCTGGCGCGCGCGCTGGTCAAAGCCACCGATCAGGCTACACGCGACGCTTCAGGCGTTCGCCCGGAGCTGGCGATGGAGGTGGCGACCACCACCTTGTACCTGGAAGCGGCGTTCGAGGATTTCGATCCCAACGATGGCGAGATGACCCAGCGCACCGAGGCGCTGGCCGAGCGCATGGAGGCGGTTCTTGAGGGCAAGCCCGGGCAGCCACTTGATGTGTGGATGGAGCAGCTTTACCGCCGGGTGAGCGACCGCCAGACCATGGGCAGCGTGGTCGGTGAGCTCAAGGTGGCGCTGGGTGACGCGGAGAAATCCCTCGACCAGTTCTTCCGTTCGCCAGTCGAAAAAGCCGGCCTGCATGTGGCCGTCTCGCAGCTGGCGCAGATGCGTGGCGTGTTGTCTGTGCTGGGGCTGGATCAGGCTGTGCAGACCGTGGCACGCATGCGCGCCACGGTTGACGAAATTTTGGACACTGAGGTCGACGAAGCTCAGGCCCGTGAAGCCGGTACCTTCCAGCAGCTGGGCAACAACCTGAGTGCGCTGAGTTTCCTGGTCGACATGCTCAGCTACCAGCCCGCACTGGCCAAGAAGCTGTTTGTGTTCGACGAAGAGAAGGGCGAGTTGCTGCCCCTCATGGGTCGACATGCATCCACCTTGGGGGGCTCACATTCCAGCAGCGAGGACGCCGAGCACATCAGCGCCGGCCTGCAGCGTGTGGTGCAAGGGGTTGAGCAGGGCGCTGATCTGACCGATCTCAGCCAGCAACTCGATCAACTGGCCGACCAGGCCTCCTTGGCCGAGCAGACCGGCATGGCGCGAGCGGCGCGGGATGCGGCGCAGGCGGTGGTGGGGACCGATGCACAGGCGGGCGCCAAGGCGCTGGTGGACCTGTCCCAGGTTGCCCCTCCACCGATGGTGGTCGATTCCCGGCCCATGCCCCTGACCGACGAAGACGACGAGGGCGATCTGCTGGACATCTTCCTGGAGGAAGCCCGCGAGGTCCTGGTCAATGGTCAGGCGGCGGTGGCGACCCTGCGCGAACACCCGGGCGACCTGGAGAGCCTGACGACCCTGCGTCGTGCCTTTCACACGCTCAAGGGCAGCTCGCGCATGGTGGGGTTGACCGAGTTCGGAGAGGCTGCCTGGGCGATGGAGCAAGCCCTCAACGCTGCTCTGGCCGAGCAGCGACCGGCGCAGCCCGCCCTGATGGCGTTGTGCGAGGACGCTACACAAGCGTTTGCACGCTGGGTTGACGATATTGCAAACCAGAACGGCGCGCCTTGGAGCGCCGCGCCGTTTCGTATCAGTGCCGAGATCTGGCGCAACCAAGCCGAGTATTGGCCACTGCAAGAGTTGCCCCAGAGCGAAGCGTTGCCCGCCGTTGACGCGGTCGAGAGCCTTGACGCAGGCGCCGAACCGTCGGCAGATCCGGACCTCACTCACTCCGGTCTGAGCGATCTTGATGTGGATTCTTTTGTTTCCGCTGAAGAGCATCAAAACACCGATTTCACCGGATTTGACGATGTGCTCGAGGCTCCGCAAGCCGATCACCAGCCGGACTCTGCCGAAGGCTGGCCCCTGGTCGAGCAGGCACCCTCGCTGGCCGACGACCTGTTGTTCATCGCCGCAGGCGAAACGCCGAAGCCAGCCGAGCCACAACCGCTGCCGCCGATGTTTGACGACATCGATTTCGGTGCTTTGGCGGCATTTTCTGCGCGCGTGAGCAACGAGGCGGAGAAGCCTGCCGCGGAGGAGGCAGTTTTGCCCGATCTGGCGCCGGAGGCGACGGCTGCAGCGGCAACCGAGGAGACACTGTCGCTGGCCGAGTCAGCGGTGGCGTCGACGGTCGACGGCTTGGCCGACGACCAGACAAAGGTGATCGGTGGTCTGCGCATCGGCATCAAACTCTACAACGTGTACCTCAATGAGGCCGACGAATGGTCGCGTCGCCTGAGTACCGAGCTCGCTGAATGGGCGCTGGAACGGCACGAAACAGCGCCAGCTCAGGCGGAGTCGCTGGCCCACTCGCTGGCTGGCAGTTCCGCCACAGTTGGATTTGGCGCACTCTCGGAGATCGCGCGCGCGCTGGAACATGCCATCGCCACGGTGCGTTTGCACCAAGAGTCGGGCTGGGTGGCAGCACCCGACGTGGCCCAGCTGTTTGTGGACGCCGCAGAAGACATCCGCCGTCTGCTGCATCAGTTCGCAGCTGGTTTCCTAAAAGATCCCAGCGCGGAGCTGCTGGAGGCTTTGCGCCGCGTGGTGCACGAGCCCCTGCCCGAATGGCTACCCGAAGCGATAGCCGACCAGGCTGCCGAGCCAGAACCAGAGTCGGTGGTTGAATCCGAAGTGGTCCTGGTCGACGCAGTGGCGCGGTCCGAAGTGCAGGCGCCGACCCCATGGGGCGAGGAGTCGGTCGAATTCACACGGATCGAAACGCGTGGCCTCGATTTGCCGGCGATGCTGTCACCAGTTGCCGAGCCGGCCGATGAACAAGCGCATGTTGCAGTACAGGACATCGACGACGACATCGACGCCCTCGACACCATCGACGTCGATCTGTTCCCGATCTTCGCCGAAGAGGCGCAGGAGTTGTTGCCGCGCCTGGGTGGCGCGCTGCGCCAATGGGTGGCTCGGCCCGACAACACCAGCGCACGTTCAGAGGTGCTGCGCAACCTGCACACCATCAAGGGCAGTGCCCGCTTGGCCGGCGCGCTGCGGCTGGGCGAAATGGCCCACCGCATGGAAACCAGCGTCGAGCGCCTGGGTTCGGATCTGCCGCGCAACGCCGACCTGGAGCCGGTGCAGGCTGCGTTCGACGCCATCGAGGCACGCTTCGAGGTGTTGCGCCACACCAGCCCCGATGCGCAGAACGTGGTGCAGACCTCGCCCGAGAACGTGACCGCAAGCGACGAGACGCCGCCGACCGAGGCCGCATCTGCCGCTCCAGTTCTTTTGGCCAGCGCCGCCGAAGCGGCCAGCCCGAGTGGATTGCCAGGTCTGACCTTGCCCGCATCCCCTCTGCTTGCGCCCTTGCGTGCGGGTGCCGCGGTCCGGGTGCGTCCCGAGCTGCTGGACCGGATGGTCAACCAGGCGGGCGAGGTGATGATCAGCCGCACGCGCATGGAAGCCGAGCTGGTGACGCTGCGCGGCTCGCTCAAGGAGCTCACCGGCAACCTGGACCGGCTGCGCGGGCAGCTGCGCGACATGGAGCTGCAGGCCGAAACGCAGATGCAGTCCCGCCTGGCGCAGGCACGCGATGCCGATCAGGCGTTCGATCCGCTGGAGTTCGACCGTTTCACCCGGGTGCAGGAGATCACCCGCATGATGGCCGAGTCGGTGAACGACGTGGCCACAGTGCAGCGCAACCTGCAGCGCGCCCTGGAGGCGACCGAAGACGGCCTGGTGGCCCAGGGGCGCCAGGCGCGCGAGTTGCAGCGCGATCTGTTGCGCACGCGCATGGTGGAATTCGAAGGCATTTCCGAGCGCCTGTACCGCGTGGTGCGGCAGGCTTCCAAGGAAACCGGCAAGCAGGTGCGGCTGGACATCACCGGAGGCAACATCGAGATGGACCGCGGTGTGCTCGACCGCATGACCGCGGCGTTTGAGCACCTGCTGCGCAACAGCGTGGTGCACGGCATTGAAAGTCCCGAAGTCCGTCAGGCGGTGGGCAAGTCGGCCGAGGGTCGGATCGAGGTGAGTCTGGCCCAGGAGCTCAACGACGTGTCGGTGGTCTTCAGCGACGACGGTGCCGGGCTCAATCTGTCCCGGCTGCGCGAACGCGCCACCGAACTGGGTGCGGTGGACGATGCCGCTGCGTTGAATGATGCCGATGCCGCCCAGCTGATTTTCACACCTGGCCTCAGCACCGCCGCTGAAACCTCGTCGCTTGCCGGTCGTGGCATCGGCATGGACGTGGTGCGTGCCGATGTGGTGGCCCTGGGCGGCCGCATCGAAACCCACACCGAGCCCGGTGCGGGAACGCGCTTTCGGTTGATGCTGCCGCTGACCACCGCCGTTACCCAGGTGGTGATGGTGCGCGCCGGTGCACTGACCCTGGGCGTGCCGTCCAATCTGGTGGAGGTGGTGCGCCGCCTCACTCCCGCTGAGCTCGAACGCGCATATGCCAGCGGAACCCTGCCGGTGGCGGGCGAAGAGGTGCCGTTCTTCTGGTCCGGCGCCTTGCTGCAGTCTTCGCCACGCTCGCAGGAGCGAGCCGGTCGCACCCTGCCGGTGGTGATCTTCCGCAGCGCGGCGCAGCGTATCGCGATGCATGTGGACGAGGTGCTGGGCAACCAGGAAGTGGTGGTCAAAAACCTCGGTCCGCAGCTATCCCGCCTGCCTGGCCTGGCAGGTATGTCGGTGCTGGCCTCTGGGGCGGTGGCGCTGATCTACAACCCGGTGGCGCTGGCCACCGTGTACGGTCCGCAGGTCAAGGACTGGGTTGCCAGCCAGCAACCGGCCGAGCACCTGTCCGACGGCGAGGGCAGCAGCGCTGCTGCGCTGGCCGTCAGTTCGGTGCCGCTGGTCCTGGTGGTGGACGATTCCATCACCGTGCGCCGGGTCACACAACGTCTGCTGCAGCGCGAGGGCTACCGCGTCACGCTGGCGGCCGACGGCCTGCAGGCGCTCGAACGTCTGCAGCAGGAGCGGCCCACGGTGGTGCTGTCCGACATCGAGATGCCGCGCATGGACGGCTTCGATCTGGTTCGCAACATCCGCGGCGACGCGCGGCTCTCGGGCCTGCCGGTGATCATGATCACCTCACGGATCGCCGAGAAACACCGCGAGCATGCGCGCGAACTTGGTGTGGACCATTACCTGGGTAAGCCTTATTCGGAAGACGAGTTGCTCGGGCTGATCGCACATTACGCGCGAGCTGCCGCAGAGGTTTGAACACGGCGCAGCGCCATCCCCAAACCCCGGTCAATTTGCCGGGGGTTTTAATTGGGCGTCTTGCCCGGCTTCTTGACCACCGCGTAGCGCTGCAGCGTACGCTCACGTGCTTGCGCATGATCGACCAGTGGCTTCGGGTAAGTCTGGCCCAGCACCACACCTGCAGCGGCGAGTTCGATCTCGCCCGCTTTCCAGGGGGCATGTATGGCGGCGTCGGGCAAGCTGGCCAGTGACGGTAGGTAGCGCCGGATGAACTTGCCGTCGGGATCGAATTTCTCGCTCTGGGTGACCGGATTGAAAATGCGGAAATAGGGCTGGGCGTCGCAGCCGCTGGAGGCAGCCCACTGCCAGCCGCCGTTGTTGGCCGCGAGGTCGAAGTCGATCAGGTGGTCGGCAAAGTACTGCTCACCCCAGCGCCAGTCGATCCCCAGATCCTTCACCAGAAAACTGGCGACCACCATGCGCAGGCGGTTGTGCATGTAGCCAGTCTGGTTGATCTGTGCCATGGCGGCGTCGATCAGCGGGTAGCCAGTGCGGCCAGTGCACCAGGCCTCGAACAGGGCCTTGGCGTGTTTGCCGTGTTCAAAACGGATCTGGTCGTACTCCGGCTTGAACGCCTGGTCGACCACGTGGGGGAAGTTGGCCAGAATCTGGTGGTAGAAGTCGCGCCAGATCAGTTCGGAGAGCCAGGTGCTCGCGCCACGGATGCCCTGCAGGTGCATCGCGTAGGCGACCGCCGCCACCTGACGCACCGAGATCGTGCCAAAGCGCAGGTGCACGCTGAGGTAGCTCGGGCCTTTGACGGCGGGGAAGTTGCGCGCCTCGTCGTAACGGTCGATGCGCTCCACAAAGTCCTCGAACAGCGCCAGTGCGCCCACCGTGCCCGCGTGCACCGGCAACTGCGCCAGATTGCTGGGCGAAAAGTCCATCATTTCCAGGCTGGGTATGGCAGCGCGATGTGTTGGGGGCACGGGGGCCAGGGCCTTGGCGTGCGGAGCCACCGGGTGTGGCGCGAGGTGGTCGGCTGCCAGCTGTTTGAACCAGGCGTTTTTGTAGGGCGTGAAGACCGCAAACGGATGGCCAGCCTGGGTCAGCACCTCGCGCCGCTCGAACACCACCTGGTCCTTGTGGCCGTGGAACATGATGCCCGCGTGTGCCAGATCGCCGAGCACATGGGCGTCGCGTGCGCGCGCCGCGGGTTCGTCGTCGTGGTTGGCAAACACCGCCTGTACCTGCAGTTGCCGGGCCAGATCGGGCACCAGAACCTCCGCGCGCCCGTGCAGCACGATCAGCCCCGCGTCGGACACACCGCTGGCGACGCCCATGGCATGCAGGTCGGTGTGCAGCGCGCGAAGCGACTGCAAGATGAAATCCACCCGGCGGTCGGCGTGCAGGCCGCGCTCAAGCAGCGGGTCGAGGATGTCGGTATCGAACACAAACACACACCACAGCTGCCGGCAGGCGCGCAGGGCGTGCGAGAGTGCTGCGTTGTCCTGTGCGCGCAGGTCGCGGCGGAACCACATCAGGCCTTTGTCGTAAGTGTTCATGCGGGCGGGAATCGGAAATGTGCCAGGCTGTGCGGTGGGGTAGGCGGCATAAAATGCGCGCATGCCCGCGGATTTTGCCCCCATCAACCTGACCAGCCATTTCCTGATCGCCATGCCCGGCCTGCGCGATGCGCTGTTCGGGCGCAGCGTGGTCTTTATGTGCGAACACAGCGAGCGCGGCGCGCTCGGGCTGGTGATCAACAAGCCCAGCGAAATCCTGCTCTCGCGCCTGTTCGAGAAGGTCGATCTGCCGATGGGTCGCGACGACCTGGCGCAGACCCCCGTGTTTCAGGGGGGGCCGGTGCAGACCGAGCGCGGTTTTGTGTTGCACGAGGCGATCGAGGCCGGTGAGGGTGAGTCGGTCTACGCGTCCACGCTGTCGATCCCTGGCGGGCTGGAGATGACCACCTCGAAGGACGTGCTGGAGGCCATGGCCTCGGGCGCGGGGCCGCGCAAGGTGTTCGTGTCGCTGGGCTATGCCTCGTGGGGTGAGGGCCAGCTCGAATCGGAGATCACCGAAAACAGCTGGCTCACGGTGGAAGCCGACCCGCGGGTGATTTTTGACACCCCGGTCGACGAGCGATACGACCGCGCGATGGCTTTGCTCGGCCTGCAATCCTGGATGCTCTCGCCAGACGCCGGGCATGCATGAGGCCGTGATGGAGCCCCCATGCTCCACCGCTTCGCAGGTCGCTGCTCCCCAGGAGGGTCAGCCCCGTCTTGGCAGCGGCCCTGTGGCGGATCCGTCGATGGATCCGGCGCCTACCAGCTCAACACAGGCAGCATCCTCGGTACCGGCATCTCTGCAGCGTTTTCTTGCCTTCGACTACGGCCTCAAGCGCACCGGCGTGGCCAGTGGCAACCGCCTCACCCGCAGCGCCACGCCGCAGGTCACGGTCCAGGCCCAGGGCGATGCCCGGTTTGTGCAGATCGCGCGGCGCATCGCCGAATGGCAACCCGACGCTCTGGTGGTGGGGGTGCCGTTTCACCCCGACGGCGCGGCGCACGAAAATACGGTGCGCGCGCGCAAATTCGCGCGCCAGCTGCGCGGGCGCCACGCCTTGCCGGTGTTCGAGGTGGACGAACGTTACAGCACCACCGAAGCCCTGTCGCTCGGCGCCAAAGACGCCGATGCGGCCTCAGCCTGCATCATCCTGGAACAGTTTTTGAGGAGCCTGCCTTGAACCGTACCCACCCCACCGTGCTCGACGCGGAGCTGCTTTACGCCGAGCTGCTGATGCGTCTGCGTGAGTTGCTGGCGAAGCGCACGCAACCGGTGCATCTGGCCGGGGTTCCCTCGGGCGGTGCCTGGCTGGCCGAGCGCCTGCAGCGCGATCTGGGTCTGCCCGGCGCGGCCGGCATGATTTCCTCCGGTATGCACCGGGACGATTTTGCGCGTCGTGGCCTGGCGGTGAGTGCACACACCCACCTGCCGTTCGAGGTCAATGGCGCCCATGTGTTGCTGGTCGACGATGTGCTCTACACCGGGCGCACGCTGCGCGCGGTGATCAACGAGCTGTTTGATTTCGGACGCCCGGCCAGTGTCCAGCTGGCGGTGCTGGTCGATCGGGGCGGGCGCGAACTGCCGATCGAGGCCACTGTCTGCGCGGCCAGCGTCAGCCTGCCCGACGACCAGTTGCTCGAACTCGCGCGCGACGAACGCGGCGTTTTGAGTTTTGTGCTCGAACCCAAGAAAGACTGACCCGTGGCCGGCAATCCCCAACTCAACGCCAACGGCGAGCTGATCCACCTGCTCTCTACCGAAGGCCTGTCGCGCGCCATCCTCACGCAGATCCTCGACACCGCCGCGAATTTTGTGAGTGTGAGCGACCGCGAGGTGAAGAAGGTGCCGCTGCTGCGTGGCAAGAGCGTATTCAACCTGTTCTTCGAGAACAGCACCCGCACCCGCACCACCTTCGAGATCGCGGCCACACGCCTGAGCGCCGACGTGATCAATCTCGACATCGCGCGCAGCTCCACCGCCAAGGGTGAGTCGCTGGTCGACACCATCGCCAACCTGAGCGCGATGGCGGCCGACATCTTTGTCGTGCGCCACAGCGAGTCGGGTGCGCCCTACCTGATCGCGCAGCATGTGGCGCCGCATGTGCACGTGATCAACGCCGGCGACGGGCGCCACGCGCACCCCACGCAGGGGCTGC
>CAYRIT010000085.1:0-13546 GCA_964424415.1 uncultured Hydrogenophaga sp. | reverse complement strand
GCTCGTCCATGGTGCCGCCCACGTCCATCAGCAGCAGCACCTTCACGTTGTTGTGCCGCTCGGGAATCATCTTGATGTCGAGCCAGCCGGCGTTGGCTGCGGTGGCGCGGATGGTGTCGGGCAGGTCGAGCTCGAGTTCGTTGCCCTCGCGCGCGAACTTGCGCAGCCGGCGCAGCGCGACCTTGATGTTGCGTGTGCCGAGTTCCTGGGTGTCGTCGTAGTCGCGGTAGGCGCGCTGCTCCCAGACCTTCACCGCGCTCTTGTTGCCACCTTTGCCGCCGATGCGTATGCCCTGCGGATTCTTGCCGCCGTGGCCAAAGGGCGAGGTGCCGCCGGTGCCGATCCATTTCGAGCCACCTTCGTGGCGCTCTTTCTGCTCTTCGAGCCGTTTCTTCAGCGTCTCCATCAGCTCGTCCCAGTCCATCTTGGGCGCGTTGGCTTTTTGCTCTTCGGAGAGGATGCGCTCGATCTCCTGGCGCAGCCAGTCGGCCGGGATGGGTTTGGTGAAGTCCGCGATCATCTCCACGCCTTTGAAGTAGGCGGCGAAGGCGCGGTCGAATTTGTCGAAATGTTTTTCGTCCTTCACCAGCGCGGTGCGGCTGAGGAAATAGAAATCGTCCATGCTGCAGGCGTCGGGGTTGCGCGGCCCCACCACGTCCTGCTGCAGCGCTTCGAGCAGTGTCAGGTATTCCTTCACCGAGACCGGCAGCTTGGCGGCTCGCAAGGTGTAGAAAAAGTCGATCAGCATGGCGGTCTCCTTGCTCAGGCGGTGTGCGCTTCAGGTCTCGCGCAGGCCGCGCCGGTACAGCAGTTGGGCCTTGGCCTCGGGCCACTCGCCGGCGGTCATGCTGTACATCACTGTGTCGCGGATGGTGCCGTCGCGGCGCATCGCGTGGCCGCGGATCACACCATCCTTGCGTGCACCCAGACGCTCGATTGCCTGTTGCGAGGCGAAGTTGAAGTTGTCGGTGCGCCAGCCCACGGTGCGGCACCCCAGGGTGTCGAAGGCATGGCCCATCAGCAGCAGCTTGGTGGTGGTGTTGACATGGCTGCGTTGCCGGCTTCTGGCGTACCAGGTGTAGCCGATCTCCACGCGTTTCACGCTCGCCAGGATGTCGTGGTAGCTGCTGCTGCCCAGCACCCGGCCGCTGGCCTCGTCGATCACCACAAACGCGAAGCGGTCGCCAGCCTCGCGCATCTGCAATGCGGTCTCGATGTAGGCGCGGGTTTCTTCGGGGCGGGGCACCGATGTGATGCGCAAGGTCCAGAGTTCACCGTCGGCTGCCGCCGCGCGCAGCCCGTCTTCGTGCGACAAGGCCAGCGGCTCCAGGCGGATGCCGTGGTCACTCAGGATGACGGACTGGACGAAGCTCATGGCGCATGTCTCACCGCTGGTCGGACCCTGGGCGAAGAAGGGGACTCACCGGTTGCGCTGGTTCATGAACACCAGCTTCTCGAACAGCGTGGTGTCCTGCTCGTTCTTGAGCAACGCGCCCACCAGCGGCGGGATGCTGACCTTGCTGTCGGCGCTCTGCAGCGCTTCGAGCGGGATGTCTTCGGCCATCAGCAGCTTGAGCCAGTCCAGCAGTTCGCTGGTGCTGGGTTTTTTCTTCAGACCGGGCAGGTTGCGCACATCGAAGAAGGTCTTCATGGCCGCCGCCAGCAGCTCCTTTTTCAGGTTCGGGTAGTGCACGTCGACGATGCGCTGCATGGTCTCGGCGTCGGGGAACTTGATGTAATGGAAGAAGCAGCGGCGCAGGAACGCGTCGGGCAGCTCCTTTTCGTTGTTGGAGGTGATGAACACCAGCGGGCGGTGTTTGGCTTTCACCAGCTCGCGTGTCTCGTAGCAGTAGAACTCCATGCGGTCGAGTTCGCGCAACAGGTCGTTGGGAAACTCGATGTCGGCCTTGTCGATCTCGTCGATCAGCAGCGCCACCGGCTGGTCGGTGGTGAACGCCTGCCAGAGCACACCTTTGACGATGTAGTTGTGGATGTCCTTGACCTTCTCGTCGCCGAGCTGCGAGTCGCGCAGGCGGCTCACCGCGTCGTATTCGTACAGGCCTTGCTGCGCCTTCGTGGTGCTTTTGATATGCCATTGCAGCAGCGGCATGTTCAGCGCCTGCGCCACTTCCTCGGCCAGCATGGTCTTGCCGGTGCCCGGCTCGCCCTTGACCAGCAGCGGGCGCTTCAAGGTGATGGCCGCGTTGACAGCGAGCATCAGGTCTTGCGTGGCGACGTAGTTTTCGGAACCTGTGAATTTCATGGTGCGTGGGGAGTGGCGTCGCCAGACGCTGGCGACCGAAGCCCGGCAGGGCGGGAAAACGAGCGGGGGCCCGATGGTCGAGTCTATATAATCGGCGGTTGATTTTTATCAATGTCCATCTCATTGTGCTTGCAAAATGACCCACCTGTTGCCCGCGATCGTCCGTACCTTTGTCACCGCTGCGACCCTGGCCACCGTGGCTGTCAGCGCAAGCGCCCAGGGCGTCACCGGTGATGCGAAAGCCGGCCAGAACAAGGCCGAAATGTGTATCGGATGCCATGGCATTCCGGGTTACCAAAACGGATTTCCCGAGGTCACCAAGGTGCCCATGATTTCGGGTCAGTCCGACAAATACATCGTCTCGGCGCTCTCGGCCTACAAAAAAGGCGATCGCAAACACCCGACCATGCGCGGCATTGCCGGCTCGCTGTCCGAGCAGGACATGGCCGATCTCGCAAGTTTCTATTCCACCGAGGTGAGCAAGATCGCCCCGGAAGCCCCTCGCGCTGCCGGCGTCGCTGCCGCCGCGCTGATCGAAAAGGGCGCATGCGCCTCCTGCCATGGCGCGAACTTCAGCAAACCGATCGATCCGAGTTACCCCAAGCTCGCCGGCCAGCATGCCGACTATCTGTATGTCGCGCTCAAGTCCTACACCGTGGAAGGCAACGCGCTGATCGGTCGCAACAACGCGATCATGTCCGGCATCGCCAAACAGTTCTCCCACAACGAGATGCGCGAGATCACCAAGTACCTGTCCTCGGTCGAGGGTGAACTGGCGGTGGTCCCGCAAGCGCGCTTCCGCTGAGACCATCGCCCCGCTGCAACAAAAGACCGCTCAATGAGCGGTTTTTTTGTTTGGCAATCACAGGCGGCCCATCTGGCGTGAAGGGCGCTCGATCAGTCCACGCCGTGGAACTGGCTTCGCCAGGCTTCCGGCGTGCTCCCTTCGGGGGGAAACCGCGAAGCGGGGCAGGGGTCAGTCTCTCGTCGCGCGCTGGCGCACCTGGTCGATGTAGGCCTGGCCGTCGGGTGGGCGGCCCGCGCGCTGACTTTCCCACAACATGCGGCCCAGGCACTCCATGACCTCGTGGTGGGCGGCGTGCAGGTCTCCCCGGCGCGCGCTCAGCAACTCCACCGCCTGCCGGATGCCAGGTGGCTGGTCGATGCTGCACTGCTCGCTGATGGACAGGTGCATCGACAAATGCAGGAACGGGTTGGTCTTTGCGTCCGGTGCCTCACCCACGCGCGCGATCGCGGCATCGGCATCGGACAGTTCGTCGTGGTACTCGGGATGTTCGGCGATCCATTGGCCCGCCAGGGTCTCGATCGCCTGCATCGGCTCGCCGGCCAGCTGTTTGCGCTGGACCTCGCAGAAGAAGCGCCGCACGTCGGCTTGGGAAGGGCTGAACATGACCGGGATTGTGGCGCATGCACCGCGAATCCCCTGAACGCGGTGCTGCGCCCGGCGACAATGGCGCGCCCATGCATGCCGATCCTTACTTCTACCTGGTGGCCATCCCGGCGGTGCTGCTGCTGGGCATCAGCAAAAGCGGTTTTGGTGCCGGTTTCGGGTCCCTGGCGGTCCCCATGATGGCGCTGGCCGTCAGCGTGCCGCAGGCGGCGGCCATTCTGATGCCGGTGCTGCTGCTGATGGATCTGCTCGGCATGGCAGCGTTTCGCAACAACGTCGATCGAACGCTGCTTCGGTTCCTGATCCCCTTTGGTCTGCTGGGGATCGGGATCGGCACCTGCCTGTTCAAGCTGCTCGATACCCGCTGGGTCGCCGGTATCGTGGGTGTTTTCACGCTGCTGTTTCTCGCGCAGCGCCTGCTGTTTCCGCCGCGACCCGGCAGCCCGCCGCCGCCGCGCTGGCTGGGCGCGTTACTCACCGTCACCTCGGGCTTCACCAGCTTCATCGCGCACGCTGGGGGCCCGCCGATCAACGCCTATGTGATCCCGCTGCGGCTGTCACCGGTGCTGTTCACCGGCACCCTGGCGTTCTTCTTCTTTTTCATCAACCTCGCCAAATGGATTCCCTACGCCTGGCTGGGTCTGCTCGACACAGCCAACCTGATGACCTCGCTGGTGCTGCTGCCGGTCGCGCCATTGGGCGTGTGGCTCGGGGTGCGCATCGCCCACCGCATCCAGCCCGTGCTGTTCTACCGCATGGTGTATCTGGGCATGCTTCTCACCGGCACCAAGCTGCTGTGGGACGCACTTCACTGAAGGCTGCGGCGCAGCCTGGCCGGCGCGACGGGCGCGTAACATAGGCGGCGGTTTCAAGACATCGAGGAGAGCGGTATGCCGGTGGTGGTGGTGGCGAATCCCAAAGGGGGCGTGGGGAAATCCACGCTGTCGACCAATGTGGCCGGCTATTTCGCCAGCCAGGGTCACAACGTGATGCTGGGTGACGCAGATCGGCAGCAGTCTTCGGCGTTGTGGCTTCGTTTGCGCCCGCCGCAGGCGCGGCCGATCCAGACCTGGGGCGTCTCGCCGGACCTGATCGCCCGGCCCCCCAGGGACGCGACCCACGTGGTGCTGGACACGCCGGCCGGCATGCACGGCTGGCGCTTCAAGGACGTGCTCAAGCTGGCCGACAAGGTGCTGGTGCCGTTGCAGCCCAGCATTTTCGACATCTACGCCACGCGTGCGTTTCTGGATGAACTGGCCGAGTCGCGCCATGTCGATCGCCTGCAGATTGGCATCGTGGGGATGCGGGTTGATGCGCGCACCATTGCGGCCGACAAACTGCAGGAGTTCGTGGACAGTCTGGGGTTGCCGGTGCTCGGCTATCTGCGCGACACACAAAACTACATTCACCTCGCCGCGCGCGGCCTGACCTTGTTTGACGTGGCACCGAGCCGGGTGCAAAAGGACTTGCAGCAATGGCAGGGGGTTTGCGACTGGCTGAACAAATAGGGGCGCTCGCGTCCCGCCACTGTGGTGGTCGCTGTCCCGGCCCCGACAGGGTTGAGGTGTGTGTGTCGTTAGAGTCGCGCCGATGAAAATCTTCGAAACTTTGGCCGATCTGGCCGCTTGTGTGGGCCAGGACGTTGCGGTGAGTGACTGGGTGACGGTCACCCAGGAGCAGGTCAATCTGTTCGCTCGGGCCACAGGGGATCACCAGTGGATTCACGTCGATGTGGAGCGTGCGCGCGAGGGACCGTTCGGCGCGCCGGTGGCGCATGGTTTCCTCACTTTGTCGCTGCTGCCGGTGTTCTTTGACTCCGCGTTGACCGTGCGACGCTCGGCGATGGGCGTGAACTACGGACTCAACAAGGTGCGTTTCACGGCGCCGGTGCTGGTGGGCAGTCGCTTGCGTGCGCACCTGCGGCTGCTATCGGCCGAGTCGATCGCAGGCGACGGGCTTCAGATGTGCTGGGCCGTGTCGGTTGAACGCGAGGGTGCCGACAAACCGGTGTGTGTGGCGGAATCGCTAGTGCGCCGCTATCCCTGAACAAGCAGTGCTCGGCCCGGCGTCCGCGGGCTATTTGATCCGCACCAGCTGCTTGGCGTCGACCCAGCCTCGGAAACGCACGATCACAGCGTTGATGCGTTCGGCGGCCACGGTCTGGTTGTGGCGCTGGGAAATGACCTGGTAGGCGTCGTTGCGCAGCAGCCAGAGATCCTGCGGCGTCTGTGTGCGATCGATTTTGTGGCGCAGCCGTTGCGCGCTGGCGCTGTCGCAATCGTCAACGCAGTCCAGCAGGGCCTGGCGGATGGCGATCAGGTCCTTGAGGCTGGGTGTTTTGCGGGATTTTGGGCGGCTGCGGTGGCCCACGCCGAACAGGCGGGCGATGGTGGCGATCAATGGGATCTCCGTGGGGCTGGATAAGCCGCGGTGGGTACAAGATGGCCCATGGGATGTGACGGGCCACCAAACATCAGCGTATTTGACAGGCAGTTGCGCTGCGGTGGGGTGATTGATGCGCGCCAAGGTCGCGCCTGGGTGTGGTTTTTCACGCTGCGGCTCCGGCAAAGTCTTGCTGGCGCCACGCCTCGAAGGTGGCAACGGCCACCGCGTTGGACAGGTTGAGGCTGCGCTGCCCTTTGCGCATGGGCAGACGCAGGCGCTGCTCGCTGGGAAACTGCGCGCGCACGGCCTCGCTCAGACCTTGTGTCTCGGAGCCGAACACCAGCCAGTCACCGGGCAAAAATCGGGCTTCGAACAGGTTGCGGCTGCCGCTTGTGGTGAGCGCGAAGCGGCGCGCCGGGTCGGGCTGCTCGCTGGCGAGGAAGGCGTCCCAGCCGGCGTGCCGCTTGAGTGCGGCGTATTCGTGGTAATCGAGTCCGGCGCGCCGCATCTGTTTGTCTTCCATCGAGAACCCCAGGGGTTCGATCAGATGGAGGCTGCAGCCGGTGTTGGCGCACAGACGGATCACATTGCCCGTGTTGGGCGGGATCTCGGGAGCAACAAGGACGATGTGGAGCATCGGGCAGCGGTAGGAGGGGCGCCTATCCTCGAAAAATGGAGCGGACCATTGAGCTGATCTTCTGTGCTCTCCCTGCTCTCGACATGATAGCGTCGCACCCGGCCCCGGTGTCGGTGGTGGGTGCGAAAAGTGGTCAGTGTCTGATTTGCATCACGGGCGGCTCAGTGTGGCAGGGTGCGTGCGATCACCAGCGCCCACACCTGCGTCACGCCGGCCTGCTTGAGCGCCAGAGCAGCCGTCTGCAGTGTGGTGCCGGTGGTGCTCACATCGTCCACCAGCAACACGCGCCTGCCGCGCAGTGCCTCGGTGTGCTGTGGCTGCGCGGCAAAGGCGCCGCGCAGGTTGCGCAGGCGCTGATCGCGCGGCAGGCTGTGCTGGTCTGGCGCATTGCCCAGCCGGACCAGGGCGTCGGCAAGACCGGCGGGTGCATGGGGAAGCCTCGCGCCCAGGGCCTTCACCAGTTCCCAGGCCTGGTTGTAACCGCGGCTCGCCAGACGCTGTGGTCGCAGCGGCACCGGCACCAGCCAATCGCTGCCCGTGACCGCCTCCTTGCCCCCGGGCGCAGCCAGCATGCGCTCGGCCAGTGTGCCCGCCAGGCCTGGCTCGTCACGGAACTTGAATCGGGCGATCAGGTCGTCCCAGGGGTAGGCGTAGTCCACTGCCGCGACGCAGCGGTCCAGCGGGGCGTGTGGGGCGCGCGTCAGGCAGCCGCCACAGAGGCCGCTGTCCTGGATCAGTGGCGCAGCACAGGCGCTGCAGCGGGGCCGCACCTGTGCAAAGCGATGCACGCAGGCGCCACACACTGGTTGCGCCGGCCACCCCCCGCACACCTGGCAAACCGCTGGCCAGGGGCGTGTGACGTGCAGCAAGGCCTTTAACATTGGCCCAATATAGCGGCGACTCAGGGCTGACAGTCCCGTCGCTTTCTCATAGTTAACCCATGACACGCCCTTTTGTGACTTCATCTGCAGACCTCGAGCCGCCGGTGCCTGACCTGGATGCGGTCGCCGCAGGCCGCTGGCGCGATTTGCCGCGAAGCGAAAGCCCCTGGCTGCACGAAGAAATCGCTTCTCGCATGGTTGAGCGCCTGCAATGGTTCCGTGAACCGCCCACGAGCTGGCTGCACTGGGAGCCCCAGACGGGCGGGGTGAAGGCCCACCAACGTTTGCAGGCGCTGCTGCCCGCTGCCACCAGCCAGATCGCGGCGCACGACGTCCATCAGGCGGTGGCGGTGCTGACGCCGCCGGGGGGACGAACCTGGCGCTCGCTTGCCTGGGGCCGGCGGAACAAGGTGGCCATCGCGAATGTCGACACCCGCGTCGACATGCTCTGGGCCAACATGGTGCTGCACCTGGAGCCGCAGCCGCAGCGATTGCTGCGCCGATGGAACACACACATCAACACCCAGGGATTTCTGATGTTCTCCTGTCTTGGGCCCGATACCCTGCGGGAGCTTCGTAGCGTGTACGCCGACCAGGGTTGGCCCTTGCCTCACCACCCCTTCACCGACATGCACGACTGGGGCGACATGCTGGTGCACAGCGGGTTTGCCGAACCGGTGATGGACATGGAGCGGCTCACGCTGACCTACAGCGGAGCCGCCGCGCTGCTGGACGATTTGCGCAGCCTCGGACGCAATTTGCACGCGGGTCGCGCTGCCGGCTTGCGCTCACGCCACTGGCGCCAGCGCCTGATTCAGGCCTTGGATGCCGGCCTCCCGCGGGATGCCGAGGGTCGTCTGCGGCTCACGGTGGAGGTGATCTACGGGCACGCGTTCAAGGGGTCCCCCCGTCCTGCCAAAGGCCCTGCGGGTGAAACCGCGGTCGCCATGGAGGACATGCGTGCCATGCTGCGCGCCAGCCGTCGTTGACCTGCGTCAGCTGCTTGCCACCGTGCCCGCGCCAGATGCAGCACCTCAGCGAAAAATCGCCGGCCGTTGGTCGCTACAATTGACATAAATCAAGGTCTGCAGGGCATGTTCCCTGGTTCACGCCGAGCTTCGTGGGGCTGGGTGTTTTGACGGGAGTCGGTGGTGGATCGGTCCAGCAACCCGTTTCGATTGGCGAAAGCAACGGCAGACGGTCTGGACTGGACTTTGCAGCGCAACTGCTCGGTGACACCGGTCCAGCTGGGTTTGAGCTTTGTGCTTCTCAGCGTCGTGTCATTGGCCGTCGGTTTGTTTTTCTGGTTTCTCGGGGCGGTGTTGGTGCTTCCTTTTGCGGCGCTGGAGTTGATGGCGCTGGCCACGGCATTTGTGCTCCACGCCCGCCACGCGACCGACCGCGAGTGCATCAGCGTTCGCGGCGGGCGCTTGGTCGTGGAAGTGGAGCGGGCCGGCCGGGTGGAGCGCTGCGAGTTTGTCCGCGACTGGGTGCGTGTCGAGCCGCATCAGCGCCACGGCCTGGTGGAGGTTGTGGGCGGCGGTCAATCGGTGCGTGTCGGACGTTTTTTGCGGGCCGAAATGCGCCCCTTGCTGGCGCAGGAGCTTCGGTGGGCGGTGAGGGGCGCGGGGGTGTGACCAATCGGTGCTTCTGTGTGGGTGATTCCTGCATGGGCAGAGGTCGAAAAGTTTGTTCTAATCGGTGTTGATATAAATCAATACTTATATTCGAGGCGGAAAACGTGAGTCAGTCCAACACAACGATTGAGTTTCTGGTGAAGCAGCGCGCGGCACTTCGCGCGGTGGGCGTGTCGCTGGCGGGTGGGTTTGGTGGCTGGGGTCTGGCGATGGCTCAGAAAGTCAACGACCTGCCGGGCGGACCGGCGGTCAATCAGCTCAACTTTGCACCCGCCGTCACCAGGATTGCGCATGAGCAACACTGGCTGCACTGGTTCATGATGGCGATCTGCGCCGTGATCTTCGTGCTCGTGTTCGGCGTGATGTTTTATTCCATCCTCAAGCACCGGAAGTCGGTGGGGCACAAGGCGCAGGTTCTGCCTGAGCCGATCTGGGTCGAGCTGGGCTGGACCATCGTCCCGTTTCTGATCGTCATCGGCATGGCCTTGCCAGCCACCAAGGTGTTGGTGGCCCAGAAAGACACCACCAACAGCGACCTCACCATCAAGGCCACGGGCATGCAGTGGAAATGGGGCTACGACTACATCAAGGGCGAAGGCGAAGGCATCGGCTTCCTCTCCACGCTGGACAACAGCCACCGCGAAATGTCCAGCAGCGGCAAGCCTCCGGCCATGGACGACTACCTGTTGAAGGTGGACCATCCGCTGGTGGTGCCGGTGGACAAGAAGGTGCGCATCATCACCACCGCCAACGACGTCATCCACGCGTTCATGGTGCCGGCCTTTGGCATCAAGCAGGACGCCATTCCCGGTTTCGTGCGCGATACCTGGTTCCGCGCCGAGAAAACCGGCGACTACTACGGCCAGTGTGCCGAGCTGTGCGGCAAAGAGCACGCTTACATGCCGATCCATGTGAAGGTGGTGTCTGCAGAGGCCTACACCGCATGGGTCGCCGATCAGAAGAAGGCCATGGCTGCCGCCGCAGACGATCCTGCCAAGGTCTGGACATTGGCCGATTTGGTCAAGCGAGGTGAGTCGGTGTACGCGGCCAATTGTGTGGCGTGTCATCAGGCCAACGGCAAGGGCGGCGGCGCGATCAAGCCGCTGGATGGTGCGGCGGTGGTGCTCGATGCCGACAAAAGCAAGATGATCAGTGTCTTGTTGCACGGGCAAAACAATGGTGCGATGCCGGCATGGAAGCAGCTGTCTGACACTGAGCTGGCGGCTGTGATGACCTACGCCAAGAACCACTGGTCCAACCAGACCGAACAAATTGTGCAGCCTGCTGACGTCGTGGCCGCGCGCCAGTAAGCGCCGCCGGACAAAAACCACCACCGAGCCATTGAGGAATCGACCATGAGTGCAGTACTCGACCACCACGACGCACACGGACACGACCACGATCACCACGCCCCCACGGGCTGGCGTCGCTGGGTGTTCGCCACCAACCACAAGGACATCGGCACCTTGTATCTGTTGTTTGCTTTCACCATGTTGATGGTGGGTGGCGTGCTGGCTCTGCTGATCCGTGCCGAACTGTTCGAGCCGGGGCTGCAACTGGTGAATCCGGGGCTGTTCAACCAGCTCACCACGATGCACGGCCTCATCATGGTGTTTGGCGCCATCATGCCGGCCTTCGTCGGCTTCGCGAACTGGATGATTCCACTGCAGATCGGTGCCTCGGACATGGCGTTTGCGCGCATGAATAACTTCAGCTTCTGGCTGATGATTCCCGCCGCGCTGATGCTGGTGTCTTCGTTCTTCATGCCCGGCGGCGCGCCCGCCGCCGGCTGGACGCTTTACGCCCCGCTGACGCTGCAAATGGGCCCCTCAATGGATGCGGCCATTTTCGCGCTGCACCTTCTGGGGGCGAGTTCCATCATGGGCTCGATCAACATCATCGTGACCATCCTCAACATGCGCGCCCCTGGCATGACGCTGATGAAAATGCCGATGTTCTGCTGGACCTGGCTGATCACAGCCTACCTGCTGATCGCCGTGATGCCGGTGCTGGCCGGTGCCATCACCATGACGCTGACGGATCGCCACTTCGGCACCAGCTTCTTCAACCCCGCTGGCGGTGGTGATCCGGTGATGTACCAGCACATCTTCTGGTTCTTCGGCCACCCCGAGGTCTACATCATGATCCTGCCGGCCTTCGGCATCGTCAGCCAGGTGATCCCCGCGTTTTCGCGCAAGAAGCTGTTTGGCTATGCGTCCATGGTGTACGCCACCGGCTCCATCGCCATCCTGTCGTTCGTTGTGTGGGCGCACCACATGTTCACCACCGGCATGCCGGTGACCGGCCAGTTGTTCTTCATGTACTCGACCATGCTGATCGCCGTGCCCACCGGTGTGAAGATCTTCAACTGGGTCGCCACCATGTGGAAGGGATCCATGACTTTCGAGAGTCCGATGCTGTGGGCCGTTGGCTTCATCTTCGTGTTCACCGTCGGTGGTTTCACCGGCCTGATCCTGGCCGTGGCTCCGATCGATGTCCAGATGCAGGACACCTATTACGTGGTGGCCCACTTCCACTATGTCCTGGTAGCCGGCTCCCTGTTTGCCATGTTCGCCGGCATCTATTACTGGCTGCCCAAGTGGACCGGCTTCATGTACAGCGAGACGCGCGGCAAGATTCATTTCTGGTGGTCGATGATTTCGTTCAACATCACCTTCTTCCCCATGCACTTCCTGGGTCTGGCGGGCATGCCGCGCCGCTACGCGGACTACCCGATGCAGTTTGCGGATTTCAACGCGGTCGCTTCGGTGGGGGCGTTTGCCTTCGGTATTGCTCAGGTCTATTTCTTCGTCGCGGTCGTCATCCCTGCCATGCGTGGCAAGGGTGAGAAAGCGGTACAGAAGCCCTGGGAAGGGGCCGAGGGTCTGGAGTGGGAGGTGCCGTCGCCTGCGCCTTTCCATACCTTCGAGAACCCGCCCAAGCTCGACGTGACCGCCACCAAGGTGATTGGCTGAACGGGTCAGGTCATTTCATGAAACCGAACGAGCACAAGAAAGACAACCTGCGTCTGGCGCTGATCCTGGCGTCGGTGGCGCTGGTGTTTTTCCTGGGGTTCATTGGCAAGATGGTTTTTTTTGGCGGCTAAGGCCCCAAGAAGAACCATTTCGCAAGCACGAGCCATGGGCCTGAAGCACGAGAATTTCAAGATGGTGGGCAAGCTCGGCGTGATCGCGCTGGGTATGTTTGCCTTCGGCTATGCGCTGGTACCGATCTATCGAGCCATCTGCGAGGTCACGGGGATCAACATCCTGGCGCTTTCCGAGCGCGAGGTGCCTGGTCTGAAGCCCAAGTTGCCGGCCAATACGCAGGTCGACACATCGCGCACCATCACGGTGGAATTCGATGTCAACGCGCGTGGCCCCTGGTATTTCAAACCCGAGGTTCGCTCACTGCAGGTGCATCCCGGCCAGCTGACGACGGTGTTGTACGAGTTCCAGAATACGCAGAATCGCACCATGTCAGCACAGGCGATTCCGAGCTATGCGCCCAAGCAGTCCATGGCGCACTTCCACAAGCTGGAGTGCTTCTGCTTCAACCAGTACACGCTGGCGCCGGGCGAAAAGAAGGAATGGCCGGTGGCGTTTGTGATCGATACCAAGCTGCCCAAGGACGTGACCACCATCACGCTGTCATACACCTTCTTCGAGGTGGGTGGCAAGGTGCCGCAGGCGCCGCAGGATGTGGCCCAGGTGCCCGTTCCTGTTCCAGCCCCAAAAACGGCGGGGGCGGTGTGAGCGATTTGCCGCTGACCCAGCGCAAGGGCACCATTCTGGGAACCGTGAAAGCGGTTCTTTGGGGATTTCTGGGCATTCGCCGCAACGCGGATTACCAAAAGGACATTGCCAGCCTCAACCCAATCCACATCATCGTGGTGGGCGTCGTGATGGCCTTGTTGTTCGTGCTCGGGCTGATTGGCCTGGTGCATTGGGTTGTGCGCTGACCGGGCGGACGTCGAAATTTCGGTTTTCTTATTCATACAAGCGATAGCGATTAGGAGTGAGCATGTCATCCACCACGTCGGGCAGCACGCCGTACTACTTTGTTCCAGGTCCTTCCCGCCATCCGGTGCTGGCGGCTGTGGGTCTGTTTTTTGTCATTCTGGGGGCCGTGCAGTGGATCAACGGTGCCGCCTGGGGTGCCTATTCGTTCGCATTTGGTCTGGCGTTCTGGGCCGTGGTTCTGTTTCAGTGGTTCCGTGATGCGGTCACTGAGAGCGAGGGTGGTCTTTACGGCCGGAAGATCGATCTTTCGTATCGCTGGAGCATGAGCTGGTTCATCTTCTCCGAGGTGATGTTCTTCGGCGCGTTCTTC
>CAYRIT010000084.1:0-14487 GCA_964424415.1 uncultured Hydrogenophaga sp. | reverse complement strand
GCGCCTGCAGCACCGCCAGCTTGGCGTAGAAGCCGACCAGCGGCGGCACGCCGGCGAGCGAGAACATACAGATCGCCATCACACCCGCATACAACGGGCTGCGCTGGTTCAGGCCCGAGAGGTCGGCGATGTTGTCCGATTCGAACCCATTGCGCGAGAGCAGCAGAATGATGCCAAAGGTGCCCAGTGTGGTGAGCACATAGGTCACCACATAGAACATCGACGAGCCATAGGCGTTGGCCGCGTTGCCGCTGTCGCCCTGCACCACCCCGGCGAGCAGGCCGAGCAGCATGAAACCCATGTGCGAAATGGTCGAGTAAGCCAGCATGCGCTTGAGGTTGGTCTGCGCAATCGCCGCCAGGTTGCCCACCAGCAAGGAGAACACCGACAGCACGGCCAGCATCTGCTGCCAGTCAACCGCCAGCGGCATCAGGCCTTCGACCAGCAGGCGGATGACGATCGCGAAGGCCGCCAGCTTGGGCGCACTGCCGATCAGCAGCGTGACCACCGTGGGCGCGCCATGGTAGACGTCGGGCACCCACATGTGAAACGGGACCACACCCAGCTTGAACGCCAGGCCGGCCACCACAAACACCAGGCCCAGGATCAGCACCTGATGCGAGCCCTTGAGCGTGGCCTCGCCGCCGGCGATGGCACGCATCACTTCCGAGAGATCCAGCGAGCCGGTCGCGCCGTAGACCATGGACAGGCCATAGAGCAGGAATCCGCTGGCCAGGGCACCAAGCACGAAATATTTCATGGCCGCTTCGGTCGCCGGCAGATCGTCGCGCCGCAGCGCCACCAGCGCGTAGCTGGAGAGGGTGAGCAGTTCCAGGCCGAGGTAGATCACCAGGAAGTGATGGCCAGAGATCATCACGAACATGCCCAGCAACGAAAACAGCGACAGCGTGAACAGCTCGCCACCACGCAGCATGTCGCGCTGACTTGCGTACTGGCGACCGTAGACCAGGGTCACCATCAGAGAAACCGTGGCGAAACACTTGAGCCAGTTGCCCATCGGATCGCTCACCACCATGCCGCCAAAGGCCAGCACGGTGGCGCCGCTGCTCGCATAGACCCCGAGCAGCACGGCCAGCACCGCCAGCGTCAGCAAGGTCAGCAGGTGGGTGGCGCCGCGCATCGGTGTCTTCACACCAAGGTCGACCAGGGCGATGACGCAAGCCATCACCAGCAAAAGGATTTCCGGATAGGCCGCGTACCAGCCGAGCGAGTCAATCATGGGAGCGTTCTCTTCTTGTGGGGCACGGGCTCAGTTGAGCTTGGAGATCGCGACGTGGCGCAGCAATTCGGCCACCGAAGCGTCCATCACATCGGTGAACGGCTTGGGGTGGATACCCATGTAGAGCACCATCACGGCCAGCAGCGCCATCACCAGAAACTCGCGCCCGCCGATGTCCAGCAAGGCCTTCACGTGGTGGTTCCCGGGTGCGCCCAGGTAGACACGCTTGAACATCCACAGGCTGTAGGCGGCGCCCCAGATCAGGGCCGAGGCTGCCGCCATGCCGATCCAGAAGTTGGACTTCACCGCCGCCAGCACCACCATCCATTCGCCGACAAAACCCGCCGTTCCCGGTAGGCCGCAGTTGGCCATGAAGAACAGCAGCGCAAACGCGGTGAAATTGGGCATGGTGTTGACCACACCGCCGTAATCGGCGATTTCGCGTGAATGCACCCGGTCGTAAAGCACACCGATACACAGGAACATCGCGGCTGACACAAAGCCGTGGGCAATCATCTGCACGATGCCGCCCGCCACACCCATGTCGCTGAACACGAAGAAGCCCAGCGTCACAAAACCCATGTGGGCCACCGACGAGTAGGCGACCAGCTTCTTCATGTCTTTCTGCACCAGGGCCACCAGGCCAACGTAGATCACCGCGACCAGGGAGAGCGTGATCATCAACCACGCCCATTCATGTGAAGCGTCGGGCAGGATGGGCAGCGAGAAGCGCAGAAAACCGTAGGCTCCCAGCTTGAGCATGATGGCCGCCAGCACCGCCGAGCCTCCGGTGGGCGCCTCCACGTGCACATCGGGCAGCCAGGTGTGCACCGGCCACATCGGCACCTTGACCGCAAACGCGGCGAAAAAGGCAAAAAACAGCAGCGTCTGAGCGGTGCCCGAGAGCGGCAGCCTGTGCCAGGTGGCGACATCAAAACTGCCACCCGACTGTGTGTAGAGGTAGATCATCGCCACCAGCATCAGCAGCGAGCCGAGCAAGGTGTAAAGGAAAAATTTGAAGGCGGCGTAGATCTTGTTCGGTCCGCCCCAGATGCCGATGATCAGGTACATCGGGATCAGCGTGGCCTCGAAGAAGACGTAGAACAGCATCCCGTCCAGGGCACTGAAGACGCCGATCATCAGACCCGACAGAATCAGGAACGAAGCCATGTACTGGTTCACCCGGGTGGTGATCGAGGTCCAGCTTGCGATCACCACCACCACGTTGATGAAAGCGGTCAGCAGCACCAGCCAGAGCGAGATGCCGTCCACCCCCAGGTGGTAATGGATGTTGAAACGTTCGACCCAGACGCGGTTTTCCACGAACTGCATCGCCGCGGTGCCGATCTCGAAGCCGGTGTAGAGCGGTACCGTGACCGCCAGGCTGGCCAACGCGCCGATCAGGGCGATCCAGCGCACCATCGGCGCCTGATCGTCGCGTCGGAAGAGCAGCAACAGCGCGCCGAAGAAGATTGGCGTCCAGATCGCCAGACTCAGCAAACCCATCTTGTATTACCTCTTCGCTTTGTTCTTATCGGGCAATCCAGACGAAGTACGTCATGAACAGCAACACACCCACGATCATCACCAGCGCGTAGTGGTAGACGTAGCCGCTTTGCACCTGGCGCACCACCGACGACACCCAGCCCACCAGCTTCCAGCTGGCGTTGACCACACCACCCTCGATGACGCCCCGATCGCCGCCCTTCCACAAGCCAGTGCCCAGCAGACGCGTGCCACGGGCGATCACGTTTTCGTTGAACCAGTCCAGGTAGTACTTGTTCTCCAGCAGGGTGACGATGGGGCGGAAACTGCGCGCCATGGCCGCCGGCACCGCCGGGTTGATCAGGTACATGTACCAGGCCGAGACGGCGCCGGCGAGTGCAAGCCAGAACGGTGCGGTGGTGAACCCGTGCAGCGCCATGGCCATCGGGCCGTGAAACTCCTCGGCGAACTTCTCCAGCGCGGGATGCAGCTCGGCATTGATGGTGATCGCGTCTTTGAAGAAGTCGCCAAACAGCATCGGCTCGATCGTGAGGTAGCCGATCACCACCGAAGGAATCGCCAGCAGCACCAGCGGCACGGTGACCACCCAGGGTGTCTCGTGCGGCTTGCTGTCGCCGTGCCCGCGGTGGTCGCCATGACCATGGTGCGCATCGGGGTTCTGGTCGTAACGCTCCTTGCCGTGGAACACCAGAAAATAGAGTCGGAACGAATAGAACGAGGTGACGAACACACCGGCGAGCACCGCGAAATAGGCGAAACCAGCCGCTGGCAGGTTGCTGAAATGCACCGCCTCGATGATGCTGTCCTTGGAGTAGAAGCCGGCGAACATCGGTGTACCGATCAGCGCCAGCGTCCCCAGCAGCGAGGTGATCCAGGTGATGGGCATGTACTTGCGCACGCCACCCATCCAGCGGATGTCCTGGTTGTGGTGCAGACCCATGATGACCGAACCGGCAGCCAGGAACAGCAGTGCCTTGAAGAACGCGTGGGTCATGAGGTGGAACACGGCCACCGAGTAGGCGGAGGCACCGAGCGCCACCGTCATATAACCCAGCTGCGACAGCGTGGAGTACGCAATCACTCGCTTGATGTCGTTCTGGATGATGCCGAGGAAACCCATGAACAGCGCGGTGATGGCGCCGATCACCATGACGAAGTTCAGCGCGGTGTCCGACAGCTCGAACAGCGGCGACATGCGCGTGACCATGAAGATACCGGCCGTCACCATGGTGGCGGCGTGAATCAGCGCCGAGATCGGTGTCGGACCTTCCATCGAATCGGGCAGCCACACGTGCAGCGGGAACTGCGCACTCTTGCCCATGGCGCCAATGAACAGGCAGATGCAGATCACGGTGATCAGCAACCACTGCTCACCACCGAAGGGGTTGGCAAAACCCATCACACCCAGCGCGCTGGTCTGGGCAAAAATTTCGGTGTAGTTCAGCGTGCCGGTGTGCGCGACGATCAGGCCGATGCCGAGGATGAAGCCGAAGTCACCCACCCGGTTGACCAGAAAAGCCTTCATGTTGGCGAAGATGGCCGAGGGTTTGTTGAACCAGAAACCGATCAGCAGGTAGGACACCAGACCCACCGCTTCCCAGCCAAAGAACAGCTGCAACAGGTTGTTGCTCATCACCAGCATGAGCATGGAGAAGGTGAACAGCGAGATGTAGGAGAAGAAGCGGTTGTAGCCGTCGTCTTCGGCCATGTAGCCGATGGTGTAGAGATGCACCATGAGCGAGACGAAAGTCACCACGCACATCATCATCGCGGTGAGCCCGTCGACCATGAAGCCGATCTCCATCTTCAGGCCCCCGATCTGCATCCACTCGTAGATGGTGGCGTTGAAACGCGCCCCATCCATCACATTCATCAGGGTGCTGGCCGACAGCACAAACGCCACCAGCACACCGAGGATGGTGGCGGTGTGCGAGGCACGCCGGCCAATGACGTTGCCGCCGAACGTGGTGCCCAGAATGCCGGCAATCAGCGCGCCCACCAGGGGGGCGAGCGGAACGGCCAGCAGCGTGGTTGCGGAAAGGGTTGTGCTCATGGATGCTTGTCTGAAATCGCCCGGGACGGTGTCCCGACCTCAGCCTTTGAGGGTGTTGAGTTCTTCGACGCTGATCGAGGAGCGGTTGCGGAACAACAGCATCAGGATCGCCAGACCGATGGCCGCCTCGGCAGCGGCCACGGTGAGGATGAAGAACACGAAGACTTGGCCGTGCAGATCGCCCAGGAAGTGCGCGAATGCGACGAAATTCGTGTTGACCGCCAGCAACATCAGCTCGATGGCCATCAGCAGCACGATCAGGTTCTTGCGGTTCAGAAAGATGCCGATCACCGAGAGCGCAAACAGGATGGCGCCCAGCGAAAGGTAGTGGCCCAGTGTCAAGCTCATGCCTTGCCCTCCTCGGTGGCGGCGGCCAGCGGGGCCGGTTTTTGTGTGGCAGTCATTGGCAGCACCACCAGGCGGTCGCTGGCGCGCACCTGCACCTGCACGCCCGGATCGATCGCCTTGCTGTCCTTGCGCCGGCGCAGTGTCAGCGCGATCGCCGCGATCATGGCGACCAGCAGAATCACCGCAGCCACCTCGATCGGGTAAAGGTATTCGGAGTACAGCAGCAGACCCAGCGACTTGGTGTTGGGCAGGCCGGCAACCGCAGCAGGCACCGGGGTGGCGCTGATGTTCGGAAATCCGGCCCACAGCACCGCAATGAGCTCCAGTGCAACCACCGCACCTATCACAGCGGCCAGCGGAAAGTGCTGCCAGAACGACCAGCGATCGCCCTCGAGCCTGATGTCCAGCATCATGACCACAAACAGGAACAGCACCATCACCGCACCGAGGTAGACGAGCACCAGGGTCAGTCCGAGAAATTCGGCCTGGATCAGCAACCACACCGCAGCCGCCTGCGAAAAGGCCAGCATCAGGTGAAGCACCGCGAGCACCGGGTTGCGTGCGGTGATGACGCGAAAGGCCGCGTACAGCAGCACAGCCGCGAACAGGTAAAAAAAGCCGGTCTGGTAATCCATGGACGAGAGGCGAGTGTCTGGGTTGGTCGGTGCACGATGGCGGCGAGCAATGTGCTCAGCGCCGATCGGCCATCAGCGGTACGGGGCGTCCGCCGCGCGGGCCGCAGCAATTTCGGGTTCGTATCGGTCACCCACGGCCAGCAACATCTCCTTGGTGAAATACAGGTCACCACGCTTTTCGCCGTGGTATTCAAGAATGTGTGTTTCCACGATCGCATCCACCGGGCAGGCTTCTTCGCAGAAACCACAAAAGATGCACTTGGTCAGGTCGATGTCGTAACGGGTGGTGCGGCGCGAGCCGTCGTCGCGCTGGTCGGACTCGATGGTGATGGCCACGGCCGGGCAGACCGCTTCGCAGAGTTTGCAGGCGATGCAGCGCTCTTCACCGTTTGCGTAGCGGCGCTGGGCGTGCAGGCCACGGAAACGTGGTGACAGCGGGGTTTTTTCTTCCGGGAACTGCACCGTCACCTTGCGGCGCAGCGCATAGCGACCGGTCAGGGCCATGCCTTTGAACAGTTCGACGAGCAGAAAGCTCTTGAAGAAGTCGCCCAGGGAAAACGGCGCGACAACAGCCGGTGCAGCGGCCCGCGCGGCGGTGGGTGCGGTGGTGGTGGTCATGAGCGTTGTCCTGCGATGTGGGGCGGCGTGGGCGGTATCGGTGCCTGACTTATTTCCAGAGATTCCAGGAGGTCTGCATCAGTCCGCCCACAAGCAGCAGCCAGACCAGCGTCACGGGAATGAAAATTTTCCAGCCCAGACGCATGATCTGGTCGTAACGGAAGCGCGGGAAGGTGGCACGGAACCAGATGAAAAGCGACACCACAAAGAACGTCTTGGCCCCCAGCCAGATCCAGCCGGGGATCCAGTTCAGGAAGACGCTGTCGATAGGCGACAACCAGCCACCCAGGAACATCAGCACGGCAAGAATGGACACCAGCCACATGCTGGCGTACTCGGCCAGGAAGAAGATGGCAAAGCCCATGCCCGAATACTCGACCATGTGACCGGCCACGATTTCGGCCTCGCCTTCGACCACGTCGAAGGGGTGGCGGTTGGTCTCGGCCACACCAGAGATCAGGAACACCACAAAAATCGGCAGCAGTGGCAACCAGTTCCACGACAGGAAATTGAGCCCCATGCCCGCACCCATACCGCGCGCCTGCGAGGCCACGATGTCGCCCAGATGCAGGCTGCCCGCGGTCATGATGACGATCAGGAAACAGAAGCCGATCGCGATCTCGTAGCTCACCATCTGCGCCGAGGCGCGCAGCGCGCCAAGAAATGCGTACTTGGAGTTCGATGCCCAGCCCGCAATGATCACGCCGTAAACCTCGATCGAGGTGATGGCAAGGATCAGCAACAGACCGGCATTGACGTTGGCGAGGATGGCCTCGGGGCCGAACGGAATCGCCACCCAGGCCGCCAGCGCCGGCATGATCGCCATGACCGGGCCAAGTCGGAACAGGCCGGGACTGGCCGCACTCGGGCTGATAATTTCTTTGGTGAGCAGCTTGAGCGCATCGGCGATCGGCTGAAGCAAGCCAAACGGTCCGACGCGGTTCGGGCCCAGTCGCACCTGCATGAAGCCGAGGAACTTGCGCTCCCACAGCGTCAGGTAGGCCACCGCACCCATCAGCGGTGCCAGCACCACCACAATCTTGATCAGAATCCAGAGCACGGGCCAGGCCGCCGTGGTCCACCAGGGTGCGGCAATCAGCCCGAGGCCGCCGTTGTACATCGCGTCGATCATGCGTGCACCCCTTGCGAAGCTGTTTGCGCCTGGCGCGCGTCGGCGGTGAGCTGCAACGATGTGGCCCGACGCACCAGACCATCGAGCTGGTAGATGGACGCCACACAAGGTGCGACCGTGGCGGGGGCCAGATCGGGCTGACCCAGGCGTACCGCGTTGGACAAACACGCCGCATCCACCATCTGGCCTGCGTCGGCACCCGGCAGTGCCTGCGCCAGCACCGCCTGCGAGGAGTCGGCATCAAATCCGTTCAGACCCAGCAGATTGCCCAGCACACGCAGCACCTTCCAACCCGGACGTGTATCGCCCAACGGACGCACCACGGCGTGGAAACTCTGCAGACGGCCTTCGGCGTTCACGAACGAGCCCGAGGTTTCGCTGAACGGCGCGATCGGCAGCAGCACGTCGCTGATGTCCAGGTTGGCCCTGAAGGGGCTGAGCGTGACCACCATGCCGGCCTGAGCCAGCGCCTGGCCATCGGCTGCGCTGTCAGCGCCCGGTTCGACATTGAGCAGCAACGCGGCCTTCACGTCACCGGCCAGCATCTGGCTGGCGTTCAGGCCACCCTCGCCCGGCAGCGCACGCACCAGCTGGGCACCCACGGTGTTGGCCGCTTCGGTGAGGTAACCGACGCGGGCACCGGTCTGCTCTGCAATCCAGTTCGCCAGCGACAGCAGGCTGGACGCCTTCTCGTGGTGGGCGGCGGCGTTGCCGAGCAGGACCGCCTTGTGTTCACCACCGAGCAGCGACTTTGCCACCGCCTGGGCCGAGGCGCTGGCCTCGGCGGCCACGGGCGGCTGGACACCCTTGGCCTGCGCGATGGCCGCTGCGATACCGGCGAGCGCCGACACCCAGGTCGAGGCATCGGCCAGACACAGGTTGGCGACCGGCATCGCCCAGTCGGGCGTCTGTTCGGTCAGGACGCTGAGCTGTGCGCCGTGGCGCACCGCCTGGCGGACGCGCTGTGCAAACAGCGGATGGTCCTTGCGCAGGTTGGCGCCAATCACCAGCACGCGCTGCAAGGTGGTGAGGTCTGCGATCGGCATGCCCAGCCAGCGCGCCGAGCCGGCGGGCGCGGCGTTGTCAAAATCGGCGGCGCGCAGACGGCTGTCGATGTTTTCGCTGCCCAGTCCGCGCACCAGCGCACCCGCGAGAGCCAGCTCTTCGACGGTGCTGTGCGGGCTGGCCAGCAGGCCGACGGCGTTGGCGCCGAACTCGGCTTTCACCTGCCGCAGGCCGTTGGCCACGTACTCCAGTGCGGTCTGCCAGTCCACGGTCTGCCACTGGCCGCCCTGCTTGATCATGGGCTCGGTCAGCCGATCCACGTCCAGCGCTTCGTAAGAAAAACGGTCGCGGTCGGCGATCCAGCACTCGTTCACCGCTTCGTTTTCCAGCGGCACCACGCGCATCACCTTGTGGTTCTTCACCTGCACGATGAGGTTGGCACCGGTCGAATCGTGGGGACTGACCGACTTGCGGCGCGACAGCTCCCAGGTGCGGGCCTGGTAGCGGAAGGGCTTGCTGGTGAGCGCACCCACCGGGCAGATGTCGATCATGTTGCCCGAGAGCTCGGAGTCCACCGACTGGCCAACGAAGGTCTCGATCTCGGCGTGTTCGCCGCGGTGCGACATGCCCAGCTCCATCACACCGCCAATTTCCTGGCCGAAGCGCACACAGCGGGTGCAGTGGATGCAGCGCGTCATCTCCTCCATGGAGATCAGCGGGCCGGCGTTCTTGTGGAACACCACGCGTTTTTCTTCCTCGTAGCGCGAGCCCGAACTGCCATAACCCACCGCCAGATCCTGCAGCTGGCACTCGCCGCCCTGGTCACAGATCGGGCAGTCCAGCGGGTGGTTGATCAGCAGGAATTCCATCACCGACTTCTGGGCCTTGATGGCCTTGTCGGATTTGGTGCGCACGATCATGCCCTGCGTGACGGGCGTGGCGCAGGCCGGCATCGGCTTGGGCGCTTTCTCAACGTCAACCAGGCACATGCGGCAGTTGGCTGCGATGGAGAGCTTCTTGTGATAGCAGAAGTGCGGGATGTAGGTGCCCGCCTTGTCGGCCGCATGCATGACCATGCTGCCCGGCGGCACTTCGACCTTCTGACCGTCCAGTTCGATTTCAATCATCTTGCTTAACCGTTGTCTCGCGTCGTCAGGCCGCGGTCGGCGTGTCGGACTTGATCATGGCCTCGAACTCGGGCCGGAAGTGTTTGAGCATGGCGCGCACCGGCATCGCGGCGGCGTCGCCCAGCGCGCAGATGGTGCGGCCCATGATGTTTTCGGCCACGTTGTCCAGCAGCGCCATGTCAGCGGGGCGGCCCTGGCCGCAGTGGATGCGGTCGACCAGGCGCCAGAGCCAGCCCGTGCCTTCGCGGCACGGGGTGCATTGGCCACAGGATTCGTGCATGTAGAAATACGACAGGCGCTTGAGCGACTCGACCATGCAGCGGGTATCGTCCATCACGATCACCGCACCAGAGCCGAGCATGGAACCCGCCTTGGCGATGGAATCGTAGTCCATCGTGCAGTCCATCATGATCTGGGCCGGCAGCACCGGCGATGACGACCCGCCAGGGATCACCGCCTTCAAGGTGCGGCCGGTGCGCACACCGCCAGCGAGTTCGAGCAGCCTGGCAAACGGTGTGCCCATCGGCACCTCGTAGTTGCCGGGCAGGTTCACGTCACCGCTGACCGAGAAAATCTTGGTGCCGCCGTTGTTCGGCTTGCCACATTCGAGGTACGCCTGCCCCCCGTTGCGGATGATCCAGGGCACGGCAGCAAAGGTCTCGGTGTTGTTGATGGTGGTCGGTTTTCCATACAGGCCGAAACTGGCTGGGAACGGCGGCTTGAAGCGCGGTTGGCCTTTCTTGCCTTCGAGCGATTCGAGCAGTGCGGTTTCCTCGCCGCAGATGTAGGCGCCAAAACCGTGGAAGGCGTGCAGCTGGAAGCTGAAGTCGCTGCCCATGATGGCGTCACCCAGGTAGCCCGCCGCCCGCGCCTCTTCGAGCGCGGCCTCGAAGCGCTCGTACTCCTGGAAAATTTCGCCGTGGATGTAGTTGTAGCCCACGCTGATGCCCATGGCATAGGCCGCGATCGCCATGCCTTCGATGACGATGTGCGGGTTGTGCATGAGGATGTCGCGGTCCTTGCAGGTACCCGGCTCGCCCTCGTCGGAATTGCACACCAGGAACTTCTGCCCCGGGAACTGGCGCGGCATGAAGCTCCACTTCAAGCCGGTGGGAAAACCCGCACCACCACGGCCGCGCAACGCCGATTCCTTCACCGTGGCGATCACCTGATCCCGGGTCAACCCGGCAACGCCGGTGTCCGCGTCGGGCGGCGAGCCGTCCTTGCCCAGGATCTTGCGCAGGGCCTGGTAGCCGCCGCGCGCCTCGTAATCCTTGAGCGACCAGTTTCTGCCGTTGAGCCCGGCGTAAATCTGCGGATTGATGTGGCGGTCGTGGAAGCAGGTCTGCACGCCGGTGGCGCGGAACTGCGCAATCACTTGTTCTGCGTTCATGCCTTGCCTTCCGAGGCCTTGAGACCGTCGATCAGCTGATCGAGCTTGTCATTGCTCATGAAGCTGCACATGTGGCGGTCGTTGACCAGCATCACCGGCGAATCGGCGCAGGCGCCCAGGCACTCGCTTTGCTGCAGGGTGAACAGGCCGTCGGCCGTGGTCTCGCCCATTGCAATGCCCAGCTTGTGCTCCAGATGGTGCAAGGCCCTCTGGCCTTCGCGCAACTGGCACGGCAGGTTGGTGCAGACGTTGAGCTTGAATTTGCCAACCGGCTGCCGGTTGTACATGTTGTAGAAGGTGGTGACCTCGTGCACTGCCATGGCCGGCATGCCCAGGTAGTTGGCCACCGCCTGCTCGGCAGCGCGGCTCAGATGTCCCTGCTCCTGCTGCACGATGGACAGGCAAGCCATCACCGCCGACTGCTTCTGGTCGGCCGGGTACTTGGCCACCTCACGCGCGAAACGCGCCTGAGTCGCTTCGGACAGCGTCATCGCGACTACGTGCTCAGCGATCATCGGTCGATCTCTCCAAAAACAATGTCCATGGTGCCGATGATGGCCACCACGTCGGCCAGCATGTGGCCGCGGGCCACTTCGTCCATCGTGGCGAGGTGCGCAAAACCAGGCGCACGGATCTTCAGCCGGTAGGGCTTGTTCGCGCCATCGCTCACCAGATAGATGCCGAACTCGCCCTTGGGGTGCTCGACCGCAGCATAGGCTTCGCCTTCGGGCACATGGAAACCTTCGGTGAAGAGTTTGAAATGGTGGATCAACTCCTCCATGTTCGTCTTCATCGATTCGCGCGAGGGTGGCGCCACCTTGTGGTTGTCGGTGATCACCGGGCCGGGGTTGACACGCAGCCAGTCGACGCACTGCTTGATGATGCGGTTGGACTGCTTCATCTCCTCCATCCGCACAAGATAGCGGTCGTAGGTGTCGCCGGTCTTGCCGACCGGGATATCGAAGTCCAGGCGGTCGTAGACCTCGTATGGCTGCTTCTTGCGCAGATCCCACGCGATACCGGAGCCCCGCAGCATGGGGCCGGTCATGCCCAGGTTGAGGGCGCGCTCGGGCGAGACCACGCCAATGCCCACGGTGCGCTGCTTCCAGATGCGGTTGTCGGTGAACAGCGTGTGGTATTCGGACAGAAACACCTGAAAGCGCTGCGTGAAGTCCTCAACAAAGTCGAGCAGCGAACCGCGGCGGTTGCTGTTCATCTCCGCCATGGCCTTGGCGTTGCGGATCTTGCTGTGCTGGTACTGCGGCATGCTGTCCGGCAGGTCGCGGTAAACGCCACCCGGGCGGAAATACGCGGCGTGCATGCGCGCACCCGAGACCGCCTCGTACATGTCGAACAGATCTTCGCGCTCGCGGAAGGTGTAGACAAGCATGGTCGAACTGCCACAGTCGTTGCCATGCGAACCCAGCCACATCAGGTGGTTCATCAGACGCGTGATCTCGCTGAACATCACCCGGATGTACTGCGCACGTATCGGCACCTCGATGCCCAGCAACTTCTCGATCGCCAGGCAATAGGCATGCTCGTTGCACATCATGGACACGTAGTCCAGGCGGTCCATGTACGGCAATGACTGCAGGAAGGTCTTGTGCTCGGCGAGCTTTTCGGTGGCGCGGTGCAGCAGGCCGATGTGGGGGTCGGCACGTTGCACCACCTCGCCGTCGAGCTCGAGCACCAGGCGCAGCACGCCGTGCGCGGCCGGGTGCTGCGGGCCGAGGTTCAGGGTGTAGTTTTTGATTTCTGCCATGTCAGCTGTGCCTGGGCTAGCGCCTTCAGTGCAGGCCCCCGTAGTTGTCTTCGCGGATCACGCGCGGCGTGACCTCGCGCGGCTCGATCGTCACCGGCTCGTAGATCACACGCTGGCGCTCCGCGTCGTAACGCATCTCCACGTGACCCGAAAGCGGGAAGTCCTTGCGGAACGGATGACCGATAAAACCGTAGTCGGTGAGGATGCGGCGCAGGTCGTGGTGACCTTCGAACACGATACCGAACAGGTCGAACGCCTCGCGCTCGTACCAGTTGGCCGAGTTCCAGAGCGGGGTGACGGAATCGAGCACCGGAAAATCGTCTTCCGGGCAGAACACGCGCACCCGCAAGCGGTGGTTGAGGCTGACCGAGAGAAGGTGCACCACCGCCGCGTAACGCAGGCCTTCCCAGCGCCCGTCGCCATAGGTCGAATAGTCCATGCCACAGAGATCGATCAGCTGCTCGAAACGCGTTTGTGGCGCATCGCGCAGCATTTGCATCACGGCCCGGTAGTCCGACGCGGCCACAACCAGCGTGAGCTCTTCGCGCTCGACGGTGAGGGAGCGGACACGATCACCCAGCAACGCGGCCACGGTGGCCTGCAATGCCTCGGGACGGATGGCGTGGGTGGCGCTGGAGGGGCTGGCGTTGTCGCTCATGGCTGAAATGGTGCTGCGTGCGCGGCGCTCAGGCGCGCGCAATGGTGTTGGTGCGACGGATCTTCTGTTGCAGCTGGATGATCCCGTAGATCAGCGCTTCGGCCGTGGGCGGGCAGCCCGGCACGTACACATCGACCGGGACGATGCGGTCACAGCCGCGCACCACCGAATAGCTGTAGTGGTAGTAACCACCACCATTGGCACACGAACCCATGGAAAGCACCCAGCGCGGCTCGGCCATCTGGTCATAGACCTTGCGCAAGGCGGGCGCCATCTTGTTGCACAGCGTGCCGGCCACGATCATCAGATCGGCCTGTCGCGGACTGGCGCGAAACACCTCGGCTCCGAAACGACCGATGTCGTATCGCGCCGCAGCTGCATGCATCATTTCAACCGCGCAACAGGCCAGACCGAAGGTCATGGGCCACAGCGACCCGGTCTTGGCCCAGTTCACCACCGAGTCGTAGCTCGTGGTGATGAAGCCTTCCTTGAATACACCTTCAATCATGTGCTGCTCCGGTAAAAGGTGACGACACGCGGGACATCACTCCCAGTCGAGCGCCCCTTTTCGCCACTCGTAGATGAACCCTATCGTGAGAATGGCCAGGAACACCACACCGGCCACAAAGCCCGTCATGCCGATGTCACCCAGCGCCACAGCCCAGGGAATGAGGAATGCGATCTCAAGATCAAACAAGATGAAAAGAATGGCCACCAGGTAGTAGCGCACATCGAACTTCATCCTTGCGTCTTCGAAGGCCTCAAAGCCGCATTCGTAAGGAGAGTTCTTTTCCGGGTCGGGCCGATTCGGGCCGAGGATGTATCCCAGCACCTGGGGAATGACCCCGATTGCAAGGCCCACCAGGATGAACAAAAGCACGGGGAGGTATTGTTCAAGACTCATCTGGGCTGCGATTCCACTGACATGGCGCGGGGCCATGTTGTCCAAAGATTGGTGCCGACGGCGAGACTCGAACTCGCACAGCTTTCGCCACTACCCCCTCAAG
>CAYRIT010000083.1:0-14774 GCA_964424415.1 uncultured Hydrogenophaga sp. | reverse complement strand
ACCATGTTCGGCATGGTGCTGGTGATCGGCATCGTGGTGGACGACGCCATCGTGGTGGTGGAAAACGTCGAGAGGATCATGAGCGAGGAGGGCTTGCCGCCGCTCGAAGCCACGCGCAAGGCCATGGGTCAGATCTCGGGCGCCATCATCGGTGTGACGCTGGTGCTGATCTCGGTGTTTGTGCCGCTGGCGTTCTTCTCCGGCTCGGTGGGCAACATCTACCGCCAGTTCTCGGCCGTGATGGTGGCCTCGATTGCGTTCTCGGCCTTCCTGGCCCTGTCGCTGACGCCGGCCCTCTGCGCCACCTTGCTCAAACCGGTCGAGGCCGGCCACCACCATGCAAAGAGGGGCTTCTTCGGCTGGTTCAACCGGGGTTTTTCCCGCACCGCCAAGGGCTACGAAAGCCTGGTCGCCCGCCTGCTGCGCCGTGCCGCGCGCTACCTGGTGATTTACGCCGCCATCATCGGTGTGGTGGTGCTGGTCTACAGCCGCCTGCCCACCTCGTTCCTGCCGGCCGAAGACCAGGGCACGCTGCTGGTCAACGTGCAGCTGCCACCGGGCGCCACGCTGGAGCGCACCAGCGCTGCCATGGCACAGGTGGAGGGTTTCATGCTCAAGCAGCCCGAGGTGCAGAGCATGGTCGGTGTGATGGGCTTCAGCTTCTCGGGTCAGGGCCAGAACGCCGCGCTGGCGTTCGTCACGCTCAAGGACTGGTCCGAGCGCACCGGCCCGGGCCAGGATGCCACCTCGCTGGCCGGGCGTGCCTTTGGCGCGCTCTCGGGCGTGCGCGACGCGTTCATCTACCCGCTCAGCCCGCCGCCCATTCCCGAGCTGGGCAACGCCAGCGGCTTCACCTTCCGCCTGCAGGACCGGGGCGGTGCCGGTCCGCAGGCGCTGCTGGCGGCGCGCAACCAGCTGCTGGGGCTGGCGTCCCAGAGCCCGGTGCTGGCGCAGGTGCGCCCAGACGGACTGGAGGACGCGCCCCAACTGCAGATCGACATCGACCGCGACAAGGCCAATGCGCTGGGGGTGGACTTCTCGGCCATCAACAACGTGCTGTCCACCGCGCTGGGTTCGCGCTACATCAACGACTTTCCGAACGAGGGCCGCCTGCAGCGCGTGGTGGTGCAGGCCGATGCGCCGGCGCGCATGCAGCCCGACGATCTGCTGCGGCTCAACGCCAGCAACACCAAGGGCCAGCCGGTGCCGCTGTCGGCCTTTGCCAGCACACGCTGGGTGACCGGCGCGATGCAGACGGTGCGTTACAACGGCTACCCGGCGTCGCGCATCAGCGGCGGCGCCGCGCCCGGCTACAGCACTGGCGCCGCGATGGACGAGATGGAAAAACTCGCCGCGCAGCTGCCCCAGGGCTTCGGCTACGAGTGGACCGGCCAGTCGCGTGAAGAAAAACTCGCCGGCTCGCAGGCGGTCATCCTGTACGGTTTTGCCGTGCTGGCGGTGTTCCTGTGCCTGGCGGCGCTCTACGAGAGCTGGACCATTCCGCTGGCGGTGATTCTGGTGGTGCCCCTGGGTGTCGTCGGCGTGCTGCTGGCCACGCTCTTGCGTGGTTACGCCAACGACGTGTATTTCCAGGTGGGCCTGATCACCATCATCGGCCTGTCGGCGAAGAACGCGATTCTGATCATCGAGTTTGCCAAGGACCTGCAGGCGCAAGGCAAAGGTGTGATCGAGTCCGCGCTGGCAGCGGCCCACCTGCGTTTCCGCCCCATCGTCATGACCTCGATGGCGTTCATGCTCGGCGTGATGCCGCTGGTGCTGGCCACCGGCGCCAGCTCGGCCAGCCAGCGCGCCATCGGCACCGGGGTGATCGGCGGCATGCTGACCGGCACGACCCTGGCGGTGCTCTTCGTGCCCATCTTCTTTGTGGTGGTGCGCAGTCTTTTCAAAGGCAGCCCACGCCAACGCGCGCTCGACGCGAAACAGGCCGCCGACCATGGGGTGCCCACCAATGACTAAAACCGCTGTTGCTCCTCCGCGCCCGAACCGCGCGCTGTTTCCGCTGGCGGTGCTGGCCGTGGCGCTCGGTGGCTGTTCCTTCATTCCGGTCTACGAGCGGCCGGCTGCGCCCGTCCCGGCCCAGTGGCCCGCCGGTATGGCGGCTGCCGCGGACACCGGGGCGGCCGCCCTGGTGCCCTGGCAGCGTTTTGTGACCGATGCCCGCCTGCGCGATCTCATCGAGCTGGCCTTGAAAAACAACCGCGACCTGCGCCTGGCCTTGCTCAACATCGAGCAGGTGCGCGCGCAGTACCAGATTCGCCGTGCCGACCAGTTCCCCACCGTCGGCCTGGCCGCCAGCGGCAGCCGCGTGCCGGCCAGCGGCGGCGGGATCAGCAGCACCTACAGCGTGGGTCTGGCCCTGAGCAGCTGGGAGATCGACCTGTTCGGCCGCGTCGCCAGCCTCAAGGAAGCCGCGCTGGCGCAGTACCTGGCCAGCGAGGAGACGGGCCGCGCCGCTCAGACCAGTCTGGTGGCCGCTGTCGCCAGCACCTGGCTGAGCCTGCAGGCCGACGACCAACTGCTGTCGCTCACGCGCCAGACCCTGGCCACACGGCAGGATTCGCTGCGCCTGACCCGGCTGCGGTTCGACAACGGCGCCGCGTCGGCGCTGGACCTGCGCCAGGCCGAATCGCTGGACGCCGCGGCGCGCGTCGCGCTGGCCCAGCAGCAGCGGCAGCGTGCGCTGGACCTCAACGCGCTCACCTTGCTGGTCGGCCAACCCCTGCCCGAGATGGCGCCCGGGGGCACGCCGGCCGTTGCCGCGGTGCAGGGCGAGGTGCCGGCGGGTCTGCCGTCGAACCTGCTGATCCGGCGCGCCGACATCCGCGCCGCCGAGCAGCAGCTGATTGCGGCCAACGCCAACATCGGCGCCGCCCGCGCTGCGTTTTTCCCGCGCATCTCGCTCACCGCCAGCGTGGGCTCGGCCAGCAGCGAGCTCTCGGGCCTGTTCAAGGACGGATCCTGGGGCTTCACGCTGGCGCCACAGGCGCTGCTGCCGATCTTCGACGCCGGCCGCAACCAGGCCGGGCTGGACTCGGCCAGGGCCGGCCGCGCGATCGCGGTGGCGCAATACGAAAAGGCGATCCAGACCGCGTTTCGCGAGGTGGCCGATGCCCTGGCGGGCCGCGCCACCCTGGGCGAACAATTGCGCGCCCAGCGGGCGCTGACCACGGCCGAGTCAGAGCGTTTCCGCCTCGCCGACCTGCGTTACCGCAACGGCGTGGCGAGCTTTCTCGATGTGCTCGACGCCCAGCGTTCGCTGTTTTCAGCGCAGCAGGCGCTGGCGCAGTCCGAAGTCGCGTTGCAGCAAAACCAGGTGGCGCTGTACCAGGCGCTGGGCGGCGGCTGGCAGGAGGGGGAGTAGAGCCCCCACGCTCCGCCGCTGCGCGTGATCTGCTGCCCCCTGAGGGGGCTGGTCCCGCTTGGGGCGGCCCGGCGCGAGACCGTTGCCCCCACGCTCCGCCACTGAGCGGGTCGCCGTCTACTCAGGCAGGTTGTAGAAGCGGCGGATGTAGTCCCAGGCGGCCTGCGGGTCGTCGGCGTAGGTGAACAGCCGCAGGTCTTCCGGCGACACCGTGCCTTCTTCGACCAGCACATCGAGGTTGAGCAGGCGTTGCCAGTAGGCGCTGCCAAACAGCACGATGGGCACCGGCTTGGCCTTCTTGCACTGCACCAGCGTGATCACCTCGAACAGCTCGTCGAGCGTGCCAAAGCCGCCGGGGAAAACCACCAGCGCCTTGGCGCGCATCATGAAGTGCATCTTGCGCAGCGCGAAGTAGTGGAACTTGAAGCTGAGCTCGGGTGTGATGTAGGGGTTGGCCGATTGCTCGTGGGGCAGGGCGATGTTCAAGCCCACATTGAGCGCGCCCTCGTCGTGGGCGCCGCGGTTGGCCGCTTCCATGACGCCGGGGCCGCCGCCGGTGCAGATGTAAAGCTGGTTTTCGGGTGAGCAGCGTGCGCTGTGGCGCGCCACGATGCGGCCCAGTTCGCGCGCGTGGTTGTAATAGGCCGAGTTGCGCAACAGCGCGCGGGCGCGCGCAATGGCCTGCGGGTTGCCGCCGGCCTCGGCCACCGCCAGCTGCTCCTGGGCAATCGCTGCTTCGCGCACCCGCGCACTGCCGTACACCACCACCGTGTTGTGGATGCCCCGTTCGTGCTGGGCCAGGTCGGGCTTGAGCATTTCCAGCTGGAAGCGGATGCCACGCGTTTCGCGGCGCAACAGGAACTCGGGGTCGGCGAAGGCCAGGCGGTAGGCGTCGGCCTGCAACGCGTTGCCGTTGTCGGCGTGGTTCTGCAGCTCGGCCCAGGCGTCGGCCAGGCGGCGCTCGGTGATGTGCTGGGTCAGGTGTTCGGTGCTTTCCAAAAGGTACTCCGGAGGTTTTTGTTTTGTGTTTTTGTGCCCGGTCTGGATTCACAGGCCGATGGCCAGCGCCACAGGCACGAACAGCAGCGCCAGTGCGTTGCCCAGCATGATCATGGCGCCGACCTTGTCGGGCTCCTGCTGGTATCGCTCGGCGAGCATGAACTGGATCACGGCCGGCGGCAGCGCAGCAAACAGCAGCAGCTGGCCGCGCGCCGCACCTTCCAGCCCCAGCGCCCAGGCCAGTGGAATGCCGATGGCCAGGCCGATCAGCGGACGCGCGAAGGCGCCAAGAAAACCCAGCGCCAGGCCGGCGCGGGTGAGGGCGGTCAGGCGCACGCCGAGGGCAAACAGCATCATGGGCAGCAAGGCGTCGCCGAGCAGCTTCATGCCCGAGAGCAGCACCTCGGGCGGGCGCAAGTCGGTCATGGCGCTGGCAAAACCGAGCAGGGTGGCGATCATCAGCGGACTGGTGAGCAGATCGCGTGAGCGCGCAGCGGCGCTGGTGATGCGTGCGCCGAGCGAAAAATGCAGCAGGTTGCTGACGGAGAACAGGGCCACCGCAGCACCGAAGTGTTCACTGCCAAAGGCCAGCAATGCCAGCGGCAGGCCCATGTTGCCGCAGTTGTTGAACATCACCACAGGCACCAGGGTGCGTGGCTGGGCGCCAAAGGCCCGCGCCAGCGGCCAGGCCAGCAGGCCGCTGCCCAGGATGAGCACCGCACCACCGACCAGCAGCGCCACATGCTCGGCCAGCCGGAAGTCCTTGGCCGCCAGGGCCGAATACACCAGCAGCGGTGCCAGCACGTCGAGCGCGATCCGGTTGAAGGCGGTGAGGTCCGGCCGTTTGCTGCGTCCGTAGCCATAACCGATCGCCACGATCAGAAAGACCGGGACGATGACGTCGGCGATGCGCGCGATCAGATCCATGGTGCTGGCGTGTTTCCTGGTGGTTCTGCCATGGGCCGAAAAACAAGAAAGCTCCCGCGGGAGCCTTCTTGGGGTTGCCGGAGAAAGACCCGGCTCAGACCCGCCTGCGGTATTCGCCGGTGCGGGTGTCGATCTCGATCTTGTCGTCCTGCGCGACGAACAGCGGCACCGAGACTTCAAAGCCCGTGGCGATCTTGGCGGGTTTGAGCACCTTGCCGGAGGTGTCGCCTTTGACGGCGGGCTCGGTCCAGGTGATCACGCGCTCCACGCTGGTCGGCAGCTCGACCGAAATCGCCTTGCCGTCGTAGAACACCACTTCCACCGCCATGCCGTCTTCCAGGTAGTTCAGCGCGTCGCCCATGTTCTCGGCTTCCACTTCGTACTGGTTGTAGTCGGCGTCCATGCAGACGTACATGGGGTCGGCGAAGTAGGAGTAGGTGCAATCCTTCTTCTCCAGAATGATCTGGTCCATCTTGTCGTCGGCCTTGCAGACGATTTCGGTCGCCATGTTGTTCAGCAAAGCCTTGAGCTTGAGGCGCACGGTGGCGGCACCGCGGCCGCCGCGGGCGTATTCGGTCTTCAGGACGATCATCGGGTCCTTGCCGTGCATGATCACGTTGCCGGCGCGCAGTTCTTGGGCGATTTTCATAAAATTCCAACGTTGGGCCGCGGGTTCCGGCAGGGCTGAGAAGCCCGGGAACGGTGCTGGTGGCTGCGATCTGTGCGGCAAGGCAGAAGGCTGGCAGATCGCGCCAGCTGGCCTGTCATCGGCAGCCGGTGGTCCGCAAAGCCCTGGATTTTATCGCTTTTCGGTGACGAACCCGATCAGCTGCCGGCTCAGATCGGACCGGGTCAGCAGACGCGCACGCGCCGCCAGCACACAGTCGCGCCAGCCATCGACCACCGCCCAGCCGGGCCACACCGTGCCTTCTGCGCCCCCGATGCCGTTCCACTGGTGGTGAAAACGGCGCAGCGAAGCCGGCGCATCCAGCCAGTTCAGAAAGGCCTCGAGTTTGGCGTGGTGCGCGTTGTCGTGCTGGGGGTAGATCTGCCACACCAAGGGCTGACCGGCCCAGATCGCGCGCACCAGCGAGTCTTCGCCGCGCACGAAGTTGAGATCGCAGGCCCACAACAGGTGGTCGAATTCGCGCTGTGGCAGCGGCTTCAAAGTGTGCAGGCGGCAGGCCGGGCCAGGCAAAGGCAGCGCCGCCACGGCCTGTGCCGCGCGGCCGGGGGTGAGCAGCCAGTCGCTGGCCTGGGCATCCTCACCGGCTGCGCGCAGCACCAGGGCCAGCACGGGCGGTTCGTAGCAGAACAGGCTGAGGCGGCGCGGTGCGGCGGCGGCCAGGCCTTGCTCGCGCAGCCAGGCGGCGGCATCGAAGGCCGCTTGCCGCGCCGCCAGATCGGGCTCGCTCAGCAGGCCGCCGGTGGCTGCGGTGAAGCCCGGGTAGAAGAACCATTTGGTGAGGCCCTTGAGCGGGCCGCTCATCACCGGCGAAGGCAGGCGGTGGCTGCGTTCCACATACGGCTCGGCACTCAGGTATTCCAGATTGATCCAGACCGGCGCCGGATCGCCCCGGGCCATCTGCACGGCCAGGCGTTGTGCACATTCGGGCGCTGGGTCGCAGCCAAACGCCTCGATCCACACCTCGCCCGGAGTCCAGCCCGCCATCGCCTCGCTGGGCATCGGCGTGGCCCAGGCGATCACCTGAACACCGGGGATCCGGCCTTCGAGCGCGCCTGGCGCCATCCAGCGCAGCGGCTCGGGTTGGTCGATCCACAGCCGCACCCGCTGGCCACGCGCCGCCAGATCGGCGCTCAGGCGCCAGCACACACCCACATCGCCGAGGTTGTCGACCACACGGCAAAAAATGTCCCAGTGGAGGCCGGTTGGGGTTGAAACGGTAGCGTTCACCATGTGCGGATCATGCCGCAGCGGCGACGCCACAATACCAGCCATGGAACCCGCGTTTTCCGATCAATTGCTCAGCGAGGTGGCCGCGCTGCCTGGCCTGCCGGGTGTCTACCGCTACTTCGATGCCCAAGGCCAGTTGCTGTATGTCGGCAAGGCGCGCAACCTCAAGAAGCGGGTGTCCAGCTACTTCCAGAAGAGCCACGACGGCACCCGCATCGGTCACATGGTCAGCCGCATTGCGCGCCTGGAGACGACGGTGGTGCGTTCCGAGGCCGAGGCGCTGCTGCTGGAAAACAACCTGATCAAGACGCTGAACCCCAAGTTCAACATCCTGTTCCGCGATGACAAGAGCTACCCCTACCTGAAGATCACCGGCACGCGCGAAGCGCACCGGCCCAGCGCGAACAAACCGGTGCCCGCGCTGGTGTTCCCGCGCATGGCCTACTACCGTGGCGCGGTGGACCGGCGCCACAGCTACTACGGGCCTTACCCCAGCGCCTGGGCGGTCAAAGAGTCGATCACCTTGTTGCAGAAGGTGTTTCGCCTGCGCACCTGCGAAGACACGGTGTTTGCCAACCGCACGCGGCCTTGCCTGCTGTACCAGATCAAGCGCTGCAGCGGACCTTGCGTGGACCTGATCGACAGCGAGGCCTATGGCCGCGACGTGGCCGACGCCGAGGCCTTTTTGCGCGGCGAAACCCAGGCCGTGCTGGCCACGCTGGAGCAGCGCATGGTGTTGCACGCCGAGCGGCTGGAGTTCGAGCAGGCGGCCGAGATCCGCAACCAGATGAGTGCGCTCTCGCGCGTATTGCACCAGCAGGCGGTGGACAACCTGTCCGACAGAGACGTGGACGTGCTGGCGGTCAAGGTGTCCGGCGGGCGCGCCTGTGTCAACCTGGCGATGGTGCGCGGCGGGCGCCACCTCGGCGACCGGCCCTACTTTCCGGCCCATGTGGACGACGCGGCGCAGATCGACCAGGCGATGCGCGAGGAGGGCACCGATGACACGCGCCCCGCCGACCCGGCCGAGCGGGTCGCGGTGCAGGTGCTGGAGGCCTTCATCGCCCAGCACTACCTGGGTGTGGCCATGCCGCACACGCTGGTGACCAGCCACCCGGTGGGCAAGGCGTTGCTGGACGCGCTGAGCGAGCAGACGGGCGCCAAGGTGCATGCGGTGCACCAGCCCCGCGAGCACCGCCGCATCTGGCTGGAGATGGCGCAGAAAAACGCCGAGATTGCGCTGGCCCGGCTGCTCGCCGAAGAAGGCTCGCAGCAGGCGCGCACCCGGGCCCTGGCCGACGCCCTGCAATTGCCCGACGACCATCTCGCCGCGCTGCGAATCGAATGTTTCGACGTCTCGCACACAGCGGGTGAATCGACCCAGGCCTCCTGTGTGGTGTTTGAAGACCACAAGATGCAGAACAGCCAGTACCGCCGCTACAAGATCGAAGGCATCACACCGGGCGACGATTTCGCCGCCATGCGCCAGGTGCTGCTGCGCCGCTACGGCAAGATCGCCGAGGCCTTGCGCCTGGAAGCCGATCAGCCGGTTGTTCAGCCGCTGCCCGAAGCGGCGGTTGAGGCATCAAGCGAGGCGAACGAGCCGCCCGCCGAACCCGCCACCGAGGTGTCCAGCGGACTTCACAGCGGACCGCGCATGCCCGATCTGGTGCTGATCGACGGCGGCAAGGGCCAGGTGAGCATGGCGCGTGAGGTGTTCGAGCAGCTCGGGCTGGACCTTTCGCTCATCGTCGGGGTGGAAAAGGGCGAGGGCCGCAAGGTGGGTCTGGAGGAACTGGTGTTCGCCGATGGCCGCGACAAGATCTACCTGGGCCACGACTCGGCTGCGCTCATGCTGGTGGCACAGATCCGCGACGAGGCGCACCGTTTTGCCATCACCGGCATGCGCGCCCAGCGCGCCAAGGTGCGCACCGGCGCGAGCCGTCTCGAAGACATTCCCGGTGTGGGGCCGAAAAAACGGGCGCGGTTGCTGCAGCGCTTTGGTGGCGTGCGCGGTGTGGCCAGTGCCAGCGCAGAGGACCTGGGTTCGGTCGAAGGCATTTCCAGCGAGCTGGCCGATGCAATCTACCGCGCCTTGCATTGAGCCCGTATCACCCAATGGGTCCATACGACGCTCCCTCATAATCGCGCCATGTTTTTTAACCTTCCCACCCTGCTGACCTGGGCGCGCATTGTTGCCATCCCCTTGATCGTCGGGGTGTTCTACCTGGAAGGGGTGAGTCCGGCGCAGCAGAACCTGATCGCCACGGTGATGTTCATCGTGTTCGCGCTGACCGACTGGGCCGATGGATTTCTGGCCCGCAAACTCAACCAGACCTCGGCTTTTGGTGCCTTCCTGGACCCGGTGGCCGACAAGTTCCTGGTCTGCGCCAGCCTGCTGGTGCTGGTGCACCTGGAGCGGGCCGACGTGTTTGTGGCCCTGATCATCATCGGCCGCGAGATTGCCATTTCCTCACTGCGCGAATGGATGGCGATCATCGGCGCGACCAAGAGTGTGGCGGTGCACATGGTGGGCAAGGCCAAAACCATGGTGCAGATGATTGCGATTCCGTTCCTGCTGTTCGATGGAACGGTGTTCGGGTTGATCGACACCCGCGTCTGGGGTGCCTGGCTGATCTGGGCCTCGGCGGTGCTCACCATCTGGTCCATGGTGTATTACCTGCAGAAGGCACTGCCCGAGATTCGCGCGCGCTCACGCTGATGCCCGCGATGGCTTCGCCGACGCAAGACAACGCGTGGCTGCGTGCCATGCCCTGGGTCTTTGTGCTGATCTGGAGCACCGGTTTCATCGTGGCGCGTTACGGCATGCCCCACGCGCCGCCGATGAAGTTCCTGGTGGTGCGTTACGCGCTGTCCATCCTTTGTTTCCTGCCCTGGATCTGGGTCGTCGGTGTCAAATGGCCCGCCAGTCGAGCGCAGTGGCTGCACCTGTCGGTCACCGGGGTGCTGATGCACGCGGGCTACCTCGGTGGCGTGTGGGCGGCGGTGAAGGCCGGCATGGGATCGGGCCTCTCGGCGCTGATCGTTGGCATCCAGCCGGTGCTCACCGCAATCTGGCTCAGCGCGATGGGCGGCGCCGATGGTCACGTCTCGCGCCGGCAATGGGTGGGCCTGTTGCTGGGTTTTGCGGGGCTGGTGCTGGTCGTTTCGCGCAAGTTCGGCAGCGGTGGCGCCGGCGACCACGCCGACTGGGTGAACCTGTCGTTTGCGGTGTTGGCGCTGTTCTCCATCACCGCCGGCACGCTGTACCAGAAACGCCATGTCCGGCCTTGCGACGTGCGCAGCGCCAACACGGTGCAACTGATCGCGGCCCTGGTGGTGACGCTGCCACTGGCGCTGCTGGAGTCGGAGTCCATGCGCTGGAACGGCGAGCTGGCGGGTGCGATGGCCTGGTCGGTGCTAGGGCTCACGCTGGGCGGCAGCTCTTTGCTCTACCTGCTGATCCAGCGCGGTGCAGCGGCACAGGTCACCAGCCTGATGTATCTGGTGCCGCCGTGCACCGCGCTGATCGCCTGGTTGTTGTTTGCAGAGCCCATCACCGTGGCCACGGTGATGGGCATCGCGCTGACCGCACTGGGCGTGAGCCTGGTCGTGCGCACCCCCAAGCCGGCCTGACCCTGTGGGCCTTCGGTCCGGTCGCTGCGTCGGCTGTTTGATTTCAAGGAGTTCAACATGAAAACCACCCACCGCATTGCGGTCATCGCCGGCGACGGCATCGGTACCGAGGTCATGCCCGAAGGGCTGCGGGTGCTTGAGGCTGCGGCCTCCAAATTCAACATCGGGCTGCAGTTCGACCACTTCGACTTTTCCAGCTGCGACTATTTCGAGCGACACGGCCAGATGCTGCCCGACAACTGGAAGGAGCAGATTGGCGGCCACGACGCGATCTATTTCGGTGCGGTGGGCTGGCCCGACAAGGTGCCCGACCACATCTCGCTCTGGGGTTCGCTGCTGCTGTTTCGCCGCGAGTTCGACCAGTACGTGAACATCCGCCCGGCCAAGCTCATGCCCGGCGTGACCGCACCGGTGGTGCGGCGCGACGGCACACCGCGACAACCGGGCGAGATCGACATGGTGATCGTGCGCGAAAACACCGAGGGCGAGTACTCCAGCATCGGCGGGCGCATGTACCCGGGCACCGAGCGCGAGATTGTGGTGCAGGAGACGGTCATGTCGCGCATCGGTGTGGACCGCGTGCTGCGCCACGCGTTCGAGGTGGCGCGCTCGCGGCCCAAAAAACACCTGACCAGCGCCACCAAGAGCAACGGCATCGCGATCACCATGCCGTACTGGGACGAGCGTGTGGCCGAGATGGCCAAACAGTTTCCGGATGTGAAAGTCGACAAATTCCACATCGACATCCTCACCGCCCATTTTGTGCAGCGCCCCGACTTCTTCGATGTGGTGGTCGGCAGCAATCTGTTTGGCGACATCCTGTCCGACCTCGGCCCGGCCTGCACCGGCACCATCGGCATTGCACCCAGCGCCAACCTCAACCCGACCCGCCTGCACCCCTCGCTGTTCGAGCCGGTGCATGGCTCGGCGCCCGACATCGCGGGCAAAGGGATCGCCAACCCCATCGGGCAGGTCTGGTGTGGCGCGATGATGCTCGACCACCTGGGGCACCGCGGTGCCCACGACGCGGTGATGCACGCGATCGAGGCCGTGCTGCAGCCGGGCAGTGGCGGGCCGCGCACGCCCGATCTGGGTGGCACCGCTTGCACGGCGGACGTGGGGCGTGCGATCACCAGCGCGTTGGTCGCCTGATGGCGCCGTTTGAGACCCTTGTCACGGACCGCGCTTGGCGAGGCCTTGAAAGGGTCTAGAATCGCCCGGCTTGTGACGCTCGCCCCCGGCTTTGGCGGATGTGCTTATTGACATCGACTGAAGGCCGTGGGTCTAATCAAAGCGCGCTTGCTGGGGTTTCTGGACGCTCAGCGCAGCGAGCAAGCGCCCAGGGGTTGTGTGCCCGCGGTAACCTCACCGCGCCCGGTATGCCAACTTCTCCCACGCATCTTCCAATCATTTCAAGAGGGGCCATTTGTGAACAAAACCGAACTCGTCGAGCACATTGCCGCACACGCAGACATCTCCAAGGCGGCTGCGACGCGTGCATTGGATTCGACCCTCACCGCGATTCGCACCACGCTCAAGAAGGGTGGCACCGTCTCCCTCGTGGGCTTCGGCTCGTTTGCGGTGACCAAGCGCCCTGCCCGCAAGGGCCGCAACCCCCGCACCGGTGCTGAGATTAAAATCAAGGCTGCCAAGGTGCCCAAGTTCCGCCCGGGCAAGGCATTGAAGGATGCGCTGAACTGAGGCGCTCCACGGATTTCCGTGGGTGCTTAGCTCAGTCGGTAGAGCGGCGCCCTTACAAGGCGTAGGTCGGCGGTTCGACCCCGTCAGCACCCACCACCAAGAAGGCGAACCCGGGTTCGCCTTTTTTGTTGTTGGGACCGCCATCGGTCCCAACCGTTGTTTCAAGGTTTGCACGCATGTTTGAGTCCATCCGCAACCACAAGAAATACCTGATGGGTTTCTTGATGATCCTGATCGTTCCCGCCTTCGTGTTGTTCGGTGTGCAGGGATTCACCGACGGCAGCGGGCGCGGCAAGACGGTGGCCAGCGTCAACGGCGACGCCATCAAGCAGCAGGATTGGGATCAGGCCCATCAGGTCGAGTCGCAGCGCCTGCGCGAGTCGATGCCCACACTCGACCCCAAGCTGCTTGACGGCCCCGAAGCGCGCTACGCCACGCTGGAGCGCCTCGTGCGCGACCGCGTGCTGGGGCTGGCCGCGCAAAAATTGCATCTCTACACCAGTGACCAGCGCCTGGCACAGGAGCTTCAGCAAAACCAGGTGATCGCGTCGCTGCGCCGTCCGGACGGCTCGCTCGATGTCGCGGCCTACCGCCAGCTGGTGGCGCGCCAGGGCATGACACCCGAGATGTTCGAGGCGCGCGTCCGCAGCGACCTGTCGATGCGACAGGTGCTGCAAGGCATCGAAGGTTCCGGCTTCACCTCGCCCGCGCTGGCCCAGGTTTCTCTCAACGCGTTCTTCGAGCAGCGCGAGGTGCGCGTGGCCCGGTTTCCGGCCAGCGAGTTCGCGGCGAGGGTGAACCCCAGCGAAGCCGAGATCGAGACCTTTTACAACGCCAATCCGCAGCGATTTCAGGCGCCCGAGCAGGCCGACGTCGAGTACCTGGTGCTCGACGCCAAGGCGTTGGAGCAGGGTGTCACCCTCAACGAGGCCGATGTTCGCGCCTACTACGACCAGAACGCTGCGCGCCTCTCCGGTAGCGAAGAGCGCCGTGCCAGCCACATCCTGCTCACCGTGCCACCGGGTGCGTCTGCAGCCGACAAGGCCGCGGTGAAAGCCCGCGCCGACACCTTGCTGGCCCAGATTCGCCAGGCGCCGGATACGTTTGTCGAGCTGGCCAAAGCCAATTCGCAGGACCCGGGTTCGGCCGTCAACGGCGGCGATCTCGATTTCTTCTCGCGCGGTGCCATGGTCAAGCCGTTCGAAGACGCGGTGTTTGCGCTCAAGAAGGGCGAAGTGTCGGAGCCGGTGGAAACCGAGTTCGGATTCCACCTGATCAAGCTGACCGACATCAAGGCGCCCAAGACCAAGCCGTTCGAGGAAATGCGTGCGCAGATCGAGGCCGATCTGAAGAAACAGCAGGCTCAGAAACTGTTTGCGGAAAATGCCGAGGCGTTCAGCAACCTGGTCTACGAACAGGGCGACAGCCTGGCGCCCGCCGCCGAGCGTTTCAAGCTCACGGTGCAGACCGCCAAAGGCGTGACACGCCAGCCGCGGGCGGAGCTTGGTGTGTTGTCCAACGAGCGTCTGCTGAGCGAGATTTTCTCGCCTGAGTCGGTGGAAAAAAAGCGCAACGTGGCGGCGGTGGAAACGCAGTCAGGGCAATTGACCGCAGCGCGCGTGTTGCAGCACAGCCCGGCACACACCAAACCGCTGGCCGAGGTGCGTGATGAGGTGCGCAGGCGGCTCGTGACACAACGTGCGACCCAGATGGCGCAGGAAGAAGGCGCCAGCAAGCTCTCGACCTGGAAGGCAGCGCCGGAGAGCGCGACACTGCCCGCTGCCGTGGTGGTCTCCCGCGAAAAGGCCCAGGGTCTGCCCGCGGCCGTGATCGGTGCGGTGCTCAATGCAGATCCGACCCAGCTGCCGGTGTGGAAGGGTGTGGATCTGGGCAACGAGGGTTATGCTGTGGTGAAGGTGGAGAAAGTTCTGCCACGCGAAACCCGCGATGCCAAAGCACTGCAGCAGGAAGCGCAGCAGTACGGTCAGTGGTGGGCTGGCGCCGAAGGCCAAGCCTATTTCAACGCGCTGAAGGAACGCTACAAGGCACGCATCGAGGTGCCGGCACCCAAACCAGTTAGCGGCACGGCGGGCTGAGCGCCCGGTCTTGGTGATCCGGAGTGGGGCGTTGGCGCCACTTGCCGCTATAATTCTTATTCTGCGGTGGCTGTAGCTCAGTTGGTAGAGTCCAGGATTGTGATTCCTGTTGTCGTGG
>CAYRIT010000082.1:13227-14872 GCA_964424415.1 uncultured Hydrogenophaga sp. | reverse complement strand
GTCACAGGTTCGAAGACGGCCGAACGGCCGCCAGCGCCCACAGGGCGCGCAGACCTTGACGGCGAGAACGGTGTGCAAGGATGAAGGGAACAGCAAGCCAGCCCCACCACAACAGCAGGCATGGGACAAGGCAAGCGCAGCGCGCAGGCCGGGGGCCAACCGACGGCCGAAGGCGTCAGGGATCGCAGCCGCATGGCCATGACCCAAAGGGGCATGGGGCGCAGCCCGCAGAGCCCGACGGCGGTACGCCGGGACGCACGATCAACATCGACCCACGTCAACTGCCGCCATCAGGACCACCGAAGACAATCCCATCCAAGCCAACACCACGCGCCATGACCACAGCCGCCAGAACCCCAACCACCTCCTGGGCCTTCCGCACCCGCTTTCGCCGCAGTGCGTTCGGCTGGAAAGGCACCCAGCTCGCCATCGGCCGCATCAACGAAGCCTTGGCCGAGATCGGCGCGGTCGCCCGGCATGACCCTGCCAGCGCAGCCGAAGGCGCCGTGCTGCTGCTGGAAAAGCTCTCCCCTGCCCTCTGCCAAATCGACAGCTCATCGGGCGCTTTGGGCAACGCCACCTACGCCACCGTGCAGGAACTCGCACCCCTGATCAGCAACGCACCCGTGAGCACCGCCGTGCGCCAGAAATGGCTCGACAGCCTGTTCGAGGCCATCCAGGAAGACGATCCCCCGTACATTGAATCCCTCGGTGATCACTGGGGCGATCTGTGCGCCACACAGGAACTGGCGTCAGCCTGGGCCGACCAGCTCCTGCCCACCCTTAAGAACGTGCTGCGTGAACGTAAAAGCGGTACCTACGCTTTCTTCTCCGGCACCAGCCTCTGCTACAGCGCCCTGTTCAAGGCCGAACGACACGATCAGATCTTGGAACTGCTGGCCATGGACCCGCGCCCCATCTGGCCCTACCTGGTCTGGGGGGCCAAGGTGCTCGCAACCCGAGGACAGATTGACGAAGCCATCGCCTACCTGCGCGAGCGCGCAGGCAGCACCACCAGCGAAACAACCATCGCACGCTTCGCCGAAGAATCGCTGCTTAAGGCTGGTCGCCGCACTGAGGCCTTCAACCAGTTCGCCGTGCTGGCCAACCAGGCCAACACCCACCTCTCCACCTTCAGGGCCCTCACCAAAAAGTACCCCGAACTGGCAAAGGACAAACTGCTCATGCATCTGGTCGCCTCCACGCCCGGCGAACCCGGCAAGTGGTTCGCCACCGCCAAAACGCTGAAACTCTTTGACCAGGCCACCCGCCTGGCCTGGGCCTCAACGTGTGACCCCAAGACCCTGAACCGGGCCGCACGCGACCATCTCAAGACCCAACCGGCATTCGCCCTGCAATGCGCCCTGGCATCCCTGCACTGGACGTCGATGGGCCACGGCTACGAGCTCACCGGACTTGACGTCCAGGACGCCTATCGAATGGCCATCGACGCAGCAGCCACCACCCAACAGACCGAGCAGGCACAAGCCGCCATCGACCAGGTGCTCGCCCCAGAAAGGACGAAGGCCACCTGGATGAAGCGGTCATTGGGCATCGCGCCGTGATCAGGGGAGCCAGGGCGACGACTCTCTTAGAAATAGATCACATGCCCGCGTAGTTCGGGCCGCCACCGCCCTCAGGCGTG
>CAYRIT010000082.1:0-13217 GCA_964424415.1 uncultured Hydrogenophaga sp. | reverse complement strand
GTCGGGTCCTTGATGTCGCAGGTCTTGCAGTGCACGCAGTTCTGGGCGTTGATCACCAGCTGGTCGGCGCCGTCCTTGTTCACGTACTCGTACACCCCGGCCGGGCAGTAGCGGCTCTCGGGGCCGGCGTACTTCGCCAGGTTGATCTTCACCGGCACGCTGGCGTCTTTCAGCGTCAGGTGCGCCGGCTGCTGCTCTTCGTGGTTGGTGTTGCTGATGAACACGCTGGAGAGCCGGTCGAAGGTGATCACGCCGTCGGGCTTGGGGTACGTGATCTACGGCATCGCGGCCGCCGGGCGCAGCTTGGTGTGGTCCCTGGTCCTGTTGTGCAACGTCCAGGGCGGGTTTCTGATGCCCACCTTGGGCAGAAACCAGTGTTCCACACCGGTCATGAGCTTGCCCATGAGCGGGCTCTTCTTGAACCAGTTCTTGAAGTTGCGGTAGGTCCAGAGCTCGTCAAACAGCCAGCTCTGCTTGAAGCCTTCGGGAAAGGCGCTGAGTTCGTCGCTGCTGCGGCCCGCAGCCACGGCCTCGAACGCCGCCTCGGCGCACAACATGCCGCTCTTGATGGCCGCATGGCTGCCCTTGATGCGCGCGGCGTTCAGGAACCCGGCGTTGCAGCCGACCAGCGCACCACCCGGGAACACGAGCTTGGGCAGGGCCTGCGGTGTGCCGTTGTTCAATGCCCGTGCGCCGTAGCCCAGGCGCTTGCCGCCTTCGATGTGGACCTTGATGCTGGGGTGCGTCTTCCAGCGCTGCATCTCCTCAAAAGGCGACATCCACGGGTTCTGGTAGTCCAGGCCGATCACAAAACCCAGCGTGACCTTGTTGCCTTCGAGGTGGTAAAGGAAACCACCGCCAAAGGCGTCGTCGTTCAGCGGCCAGCCGGCGGTGTGCACCACCAGGCCAGGTTTCGCTTTGTCGGCCGACACTTCCCAGAGTTCTTTGATACCGATGGCGAAGGTCTGGGTGTCGGTGCCGGCATCGAGCTGGTACTTGGCGATCAGCTGCTTGCCCAGGTGACCGCGAGCGCCTTCGGCGAACACGGTGTACTTCGCATGCAGCTCCATGCCGATCTGGAAACTCTCCATCGGCTCGCCGTCCTTGCCCACGCCCTGGTTGCCGGTGGCGACGCCTTTGACCGAACCGTCTTCGTTGTAGAGCACTTCGGCGGCACTGAAGCCGGGGAAGATTTCCACACCCAGGATCTCAGCCTGTTCGCCCAGCCACTTTGTCACCGCGCCCAGGCTGATGACGTAACAACCGTGGTTGTCAAAGTTGCATGGCATCAGCCAGTCGGGGGTGCGGGTGGCGCCGGTTTCGCTGAGCACCAGCAGGTCGTCGCCGGTCACGGACTGGTTCAGCGGGGCGCCGAGTTCTTTCCAGTTCGGGAACAGCTCGGTGATGGCCTTGGGGTCCATCACCGCGCCCGAGAGGATGTGGGCGCCGGGCTCGGAACCCTTCTCCAGCACGCAGACGTTGATCTCGCTGCCTTTCTCGGTGGCCAGTTGCTTGAGGCGGATGGCGGTGGACAGGCCGGCGGGCCCTCCGCCGACCACGACAACGTCGTATTCCATCGCCTCGCGCGGGCCGTGGGTACTCAAAATTTCTTGCGGGCTCATGTCGATTCCTTCTGGCGCGCTTGTCAAACGCGCTCGATCACCATCGCAATCCCTTGCCCCACCCCAATGCACATGGTGCACAGCGCGTAGCGCCCATCGGTGGCTTGCAGCCGATTCACCGCGGTAGTGGCCAGCCTTGCCCCGCTGGCGCCCAGCGGGTGGCCCAGCGCGATGGCGCCACCCCAGGCGTTGACGCGCTCATCGTCGTCTTGCAGGCCCAGCATGCGCAGCACCGCCAGCCCTTGCGCGGCGAATGCTTCGTTAAGTTCGATCACGTCGAGCTGTTCGAGCTTCAGGCCGGTGAGCGCCAGTACCTTTTGCGTCGCCGGCGCCGGGCCGATGCCCATGATGCGCGGCGCCACGCCAGCCGTGGCCATACCCACGATGCGGGCCTTCGGCGTCAGGCCGTTCCTGGCGGCAGTGGCTTCGTCGGCCAGCAGGAGGGCGCAGGCGCCGTCGTTCACGCCACTGGCGTTGCCTGCGGTCACGCTGCCGTCGGGTTTGACCACGCCTTTGAGTTTGGCCAGGGTTTCCAGGCTGGTTTCGCGCGGGTGTTCGTCGGTGTCCACCACGATGGCGTCGCCTTTCTTCTGCGGGATGCTCACAGCGCAGATCTCGCGCGCCAGGTGGCCGGCCTTGATGGCAGCCACGGCTTTCATCTGGCTGGACAGGGCCATTCGGTCCTGGGCTTCGCGCTCGATCTTGAAATCGGTCGCCACGCTCTCGGCGGTTTCGGGCATCGAATCAACGCCGTACTTTTCTTTCATCAGCTTGTTGACGAAGCGCCAGCCGATGGTGGTGTCGTACACCGCGTTGTTGCGGCTGAAGGCGGACTCGGCCTTGGGCATGACGAAGGGTGCGCGGCTCATGCTTTCCACACCCCCGGCGATCATGAGACCGGCTTCACCGGCCTTGATGGCGCGGGCGGCCGTGCCCACGGCGTCCAGACCCGAGCCGCACAGGCGGTTGATGGTGGCGCCGGGAACCTCCAGCGGCAGGCCGGCCAGCAAGCTGCTCATGTGGGCGACGTTGCGGTTGTCTTCACCGGCCTGGTTGGCGCAACCGTAGAGCACGTCGGTGAGGGCAGCCCAGTCCACGTTCGGGTTGCGGGCCATCAGGGCGCGCAGCGGGATGGCGCCGAGGTTGTCGGTGCGCACTGAGCTGAGGGCGCCGCCGTAGCGGCCGAAGGGGGTGCGGATCGCGTCGCAGATGAAGGCTTGGGGCATGGGGTGTCTCTGTGGGTCAGGTGTTGAGCAAAGGGGCCAGCTCGGCGAGCACGAAGCCGTGGCCGGCTTCGGCGGCAAGGCGCTGCAGGTCGCGCTCCAGCGTGGCGCAGTCCTGCTGGCGGGCCCAGAACACCGGGCCGCCTTCCCAGCGCGGGAATCCGTAGCCCTGCACCATCACCACATCGATGTCGCTGGCACGCTGCGCCACGCCTTCGGCCAGCAGCAGCGCCGCTTCGTTGACCATGGCCAGCAGCGCGCGGCGCTGGATCTCGGCCACCTCCAGCGGGCGTCGCATCACGCCGCGCTGGGCCGAGGCCGCTTCGATGATGCCGCGCACGGTGGTGTCGGTGATCTTGTCCTGACGACCATCGGCATAGGTGTAGTAACCCGCTCCCGTCTTGCGGCCCAGGCGGCCTTGCTCACACAACTGGTCGAGGATGGCGACATAGCGTTCGCGAGGGTCGCGCGTGGCGGCTTGCGCTTTTCGCATGCGCCAGGCAATGTCCAGACCTGAGAGGTCAGCCACGCTGAACGGGCCCATGGCGAAACCGAAGGCCTGCAAGGCCTGGTCCACGTCTTCCGGCCAGGCGCCGTCTTCCAGCATGAACTCGCATTGCTTGCGGTAGGCGTTGTAGATGCGGTTGCCGATGAAGCCGAAGGCGTTGCCGCACAGCACCGGCAGCTTGCGCAAGCGCTTGCCCAGGACCATACCGGTGGCCAGCACATCGGGCGCGGTCTGTACGCCGCGCACCACCTCCAGCAACTTCATCACGTTGGCCGGGCTGAAGAAATGCAGGCCCAGCACGTCCTGCGGGCGCGTTGTGGCGTTGGCGATGGCATCCACGTCGAGGTAAGAGGTGTTGGTGGCCAGCACCGCGCCGGGCCGTGCATGCGCGTCGATCTGGCGGAAGACCTCCTGCTTGACGGACAGATCTTCGAACACGGCTTCGATCACCAAGTCGGCGCGTGACAGCTGGGTCCAGTCGGTCGTGGGCGACAGGCGGGCCTCGTTGCTGGCCGCCACACTGACCTTGAGCTTGCCGGCTGCCACGCGGCCCTGGTAGTGGTCCACCACGCGCTGGCGGCCCCGCTCCAGCGCAGCGGCGTCCTGCTCCAGCAGCAGCACGGACAGGCCCGCGTCCAGCGCGACGATGGCGATCCCGGTGCCCATGGTGCCGGCACCGATGATGGCCACCGTGTCCACCACGCGCGGTGTGCCCACCATATCGGCCGGCAGGCGCAAGGCGTCGCGCTCAGCAAAGAACTGGTGCCGCAATGCAAAGGCCTCGGTTGACACACGCAGTTGCTGGAACACGGCCCGTTCACGAGCCAGACCTTCGGCGAACGGCAGGCGCGCGGCATCCTTGACCGCTTCGATCGCGGCCGCCACCGCAGGGCGGCGCTTGCCCGCACGCAGAGCGGCCTGCTCGGCCTGATCGACCGCGGCGGCGTCTTCGGCGGGCACGGCCTCATCGCTGATGCGGCATTTGCCGGCGAGCCGGCGCGCCAACGCCATGGCGTGAACTTGCAGTTCGTCGGGCACCACCTCGTCCACCAGGCGCAGATCCTGCGCGGCCTCCGCCTTGATGCGTTCGCCGCTGCAGACCATCTGGATCGCACGAACCAGACCGGTGCGGCGCGGCAGTCGCTGCGTGCCACCCGCACCGGGGATGATGCCCAGCGTGACCTCGGGCAGACCCAACACGGTGCCGGCCAGCGCGATGCGCGCGTCGCAGGCCAGCGCCAGCTCGAAGCCACCCCCGAGCGCGGCGCCGTGCAGCGCGGCCACCACCGGCTTGGCGCAGGCCTCGATGGCCGCCAGCACGCCAGGCAGTTGCGGCTCTTGCAACGGCTGTCCGAATTCACGCAGGTCGGACCCGGCCACGAAGGTGGTGCCGGCGCCGATCAGCACGCCAGCGCGCAGCACAGGGTTGGCAGCAAGTTGAACAATGGCAGCCATCAAGCCATGGCGTACGCCGAGCGATCCGGCGTTGATGGGCGGGTTGTTGATTTCGATCAGCAGCACATCGCCGATCGTTTCGGTGCGAACCAGGTTCATGAAGCGTGTCCAGTTTGGAAAAAATCAGTCAATGCGCAATGCGAGCTTGCCGAACTGCGCACCGGACTCCAGCCTGTCCAGTGCGGTGTGCACCTGGTCCAGCGAGTATTCGTGGTCGATCACCGGCTTTAGGCTGCTGCGTTCGACAAAGGTCAGCAGTTCGCGGAACTCGTTGAAATCGCCGAGCGTGGAACCAAGGATCTGCAACTGGCGGATGAAGATGCGGCGCAGGTCGGCCGGCGGCTGGTCGCCGGTGGTAGCGCCACAGGTGACGAGCCTCCCGCCCCGCACCAGCGACTTCATGGCCGACGACCACACGGCTGCGCCCACGTTCTCGAACACCACGTCCACACCCCGACCACTGGTGGCTGCCATCACGGCCTTGGTTACGTCTTGTGTCAGCCCGTTGATGGCGTGGTCCGCGCCCATGGCGAGCGCGCGTTGAAGCTTGCTGTCGTCGCGCGAGGTCACGATCACACGCGCGCCGCTGAGCTTGGCCAGCTGCAGCGCAGCCAGCGAGACACCGCCGCCGATGCCGAACACCAGCACGGTCTCCCAGGGTTTGAGCCGCGCCTTGGTGAACAGCATGCGCCAAGCGGTGAGGTGGTTCACACCCAGCGCGGCGGCTTCGGTAAACGACAGCCCAGGCGGCATGGGGAACACATTCCCCGCAGGCACACTGACGTACTGCGCGAAGGTACCGTCGCGGTGTTCGCCCAGCAGGCTCATACGCACGCACAGCACGCTTTCGCCACGCTGGCAGAACTCGCAGCGGCCGCAGCCTATGCCGGGGTGCAGCACCACGGGCTGACCGAGCTTCAGCAAGGCCTCGTCTGCGTCCACCGCCTCCACCGTGCCGGCACCATCCAGCCCCATGATCTGCGGCAGCTGGTGCGTGATGCCGGCGCCGCTGTCGCGCATGTAAAGATCTACCCGGTTGAAGGTGGCTGCGTGCAGCCGAACAAGCACCTGCCCTGGCCGCCGCTCGGGCACCGGGCGCAAGCCCACCTGGACCACCTCGTTGCCACCGTGTCCGGTTATGTATGCCGCTTTCATGTCTGCCATCTGGGTTTCCTCAAGGGTGCGTGTCGCGGGTCCGGCTTGCCAAGCTCGAGGCCACTTCCGCAGTCGATAAATTTATGTCAATATGTTGACTCATTTTATTCAAACCACCGACATTCGCACAAGCCTCTGGCACACATCACATGGTTAAAAAATCCACCAGCAACGAGATGGCTCGCATGGAGCTGGCGAATCGGCTGTTCTTCCGCCTGTACCAGTGTGCCAACCTGTTGCACAAGACCGGCTCGCGCGCGGTGGAAAGCGAGGGACTGACCACCCAGCAATGGGCGGTGCTGGGGGCACTTTCGCGCCCGGAGGCCGTATCTGGCATGGGCGTGAACGAGCTCGCGCGCTACCTGATGGTCAGCCGGCAAAACCTGGCCGGGGTCATCGGGCGCATGGAACGCGACGGGCACATCTGTGTGGCGCCCGACGAAAATGACCGCCGCTCGCGCTTGATCAAAATGACCGATTCGGGGCGCCACGTGTGGCTGGTACAGGCACAACCCAAGATCCAGGCCTATTACGAGCAGGCGCTCGACGAGTTCTCGCTCGGCGACATCACCCACACACTGCACTACCTGCTCAAACTGCTCGACAACATGCAGCTGCTTGACCGTGGGCCAGATGGGCCTGTCAACACAGACACTGCAGACGTAAAGTGACGGCTGCCCTTTGCGTGTCCACCACAAGAAGCAATGTGGCCGCAACGTGGTGCTGAAACTTTGAGGATCTTCGGCACCTGGCGGTCTTCGTTGTGGAGCTTTCTCCATGCACCAACCGTCACCAAACACCAACTGGAACACCCACCAGCAACAGCCTTTTCAGCTGTGCTTCCGTGAAACCACAAGTCGCAAGCGACGCTTCAAGGTGGGTTCACGCCTCAAGCCAATGATCCGTGCGCCCGGGCACGGAGATGTTCGGTATCGACCCTGACGAACACCGTGTCTGCCTTCACCGTCATCACATCGCCAGCCCATATCTCACAGAGCACCCGGGATTTTCGAGAAAGAGCGCCTTCGACCTGGGCTTTGATGATCAGCTCCACACCCGTCGGTGTGGGTTTGAGGTAGTCGATGTTCATGTTCCCTGTCACGCACTGGATCGGAGGATCGCTCTCGGGCTCCCGCTGCTCGTCCCTGTAGTGCCAGGCCATGGCAGTCCAGCCGCTGTGGCAATCGACCAGCATGGCCAGCAGTCCCCCGTAAACCAGACCAGGAAATCCGATGAACTCGGGACGAGGGGTGTGGCGTGTGACCACAAACTGCCCGGAGGTGTCCCAGTAGCTCTTGATGCGCAGCCCGGTGGGATGCGCAGGCCCGCAGCAATAGCAAACCAGTTTAGGCGCGGCTCTGTCCTGGAGCGATAGCGTGCTCTTGTGCATTGAAGACTCCTTGGCATGTGCAAACCCAGCGCCATCGTGGCTGCGATGGCGCCGGTGCAAAACCCGCAAACGGGTCAAAACATCACATCTTGCACAGCGGTGACGCGGCCGGTGTGAGCGATGCGGGGTAGATGTTCTCGATCACCGGACGCAATACGCCATCAGCCATCTTGACGCGGGCCACGTAGTTCGGAATGACCATCTGGTTGTCGGCCGCGCGCACCAGAGCCTTGCCGTACAGCGTGTCGACCGTGGCACCGCGCAGGGCCTTCGTCACTGCCTCGGGTTGGACGCTCTTGGCCAGCGTCACACCCTGGAACAGCACCATGGCGCCGTTGTAGGCCTGGGCTTCTGTATCGGACGGCAGTCGGTTGAACCTGGCCTTGAACGCGGCCACGAAAGCCTTGGAGGCATCCGAATCGACATCCGGCGTGTAGCCCACGTTGCCCGGCATGCCTTCCATCAGCTTGCCCGTGGCGTTGATGATGAAGTCGGACACAACCGCGTGGCCGATCATCGGAGTCTTCAGGCCAAAGTCGGCAGATTGCTTGACGAAGGCGATGGCACCCGCCACTTCAGCCACCCAGATCGCGTCCACGTTGGCGGCCTTGAGCTGCTGGATGTAGGGCGCGTAGTCCTTGGTGCCCATGGGAACGAAGAGCTTGAGCGACACCTTCTTGCCCTGGGCGGTCACGGTCGATTCGAAGGCCTTGGCCGAATCGTGGCCCCAGACGTAATCGGCCGCCATGATGGCGAAATTGTTGCCCTTGATGGTCTTCGCCCACTCGCCAATCATGGCCAGGTCCATCGCGTCGGAATGGTTGGTGCGGATGAAGCGGGTATTGCAGGCGTCCGTGGTCAGCTTGTCTGCCTTGGAGATGGTGCCGATCAGGGCGGCGTCCCAGCGGCCCAGGTTCTGGCTGATGGCCAGCGAGATCGACGAGGCAATTGGACCGATCAGCAGGTTGTGGCCTTCGCGGGCCAGCTTTTCCGCCGCGCGGCGACCGCCATCCGGCGTACTTTCGTCATCGCCCTCGGCCAGCAAGATCTTGCGGCCGTCCACGCCACCCTTGGCGTTGGCCTCGTCCACGGCGAACTTGACGCCGTTGATCACATGGACGCCCATGGCGGAGTAAGCGCCCGATTTGGTCGCAACCAGGCCTATCTTGATCGGCTCCTTGGTCTGGGCCACTGCATTCAGGGGCAGCGTGGCCGCCAGCACCAGAGCACCGAAGATCACTTGTTGAGGCTTCGTACGTTTGAACATGTCTGTCTCCATAAAAACACCGGAAATGGCCCGGTCGCCAACTACAAGCCCGACTGCGCGTGCTTCATACCATCACGTGTTCTTCGATATCCTTCAGGCATTCGCGAGAGTTCTCGACACCGCCCTCAGCCACCACCGTGCCCTTGGCCATCGCGAGATAGCGTTGCGCCACGCGCACTACCAAGCTCATGTTTTGCTCGATCAGCAGCAGGGCTGTGCCTTGATCAGCCACCTGGTTGAAGATGTCGGCCAGCTGGTCCACGATCACCGGCGCCAGGCCTTCGGTGGGCTCGTCCAGCAGAATCAGGTCGGGGTTGGCCATCAGCGCCCGGCCCACTGCCAACATCTGCTGCTGCCCGCCCGAGAGGGCCGTGCCAGGCGTGTGGGCACGCTCTTGCAGGATAGGAAACAGTTTGTAGATCTCGGGCACATTCCACGGCCCCTTGCGGCCCACGGCGGCGCCCAGCTGCAGGTTCTCCTCCACCGTCAGGTTGGCCACGATGCGCCGGCCCTGCGGCACCACGACAATGCCGTGCTGGGCTGCGATGTAGGGGCGTGGCCTGTTGATGGCCTTGCCTGCAAGCTGCAGGTGCCCGCCCTTCATTTGGGCCAGACCCAGGATGGTGTTGACCACTGTGGTCTTGCCTACGCCATTTCGGCCAATCAGCGCCACGCGTTCACCGGCGTTCACGTGCAGGCTCAGGCCGTGCAGGATGTGAGCCGATCCGTAGAAGGCGTTGACGTCTTTGAGATCCAGTAATGCGGTCATTTGAAATATTCCAGGCATGCCACAGGCGAACCGCAAACACCGCGGAACCGGCTTTGCCGGGCCGCCGGTGCTGCCCCCTGCAGGGGGTCGCGCGCAGCGCGGCGGGGGTAGGCGCGCTCCTTCATGCGGCGCTCCCGAGATAGGCCTCGCGCACCCGCGGATCGGCGCGCACCTGTGCCGGATCACCGCTGGCGATGACGCGGCCCAACTCGAACACGGTGACCACATCGGAGATGCCGAACACCACATCCATGTCGTGCTCCACCAGCAGCACCGAAACGTCCCAGCGCGAGGTCAGCGCCTTCAGGTGCTGCGCCAGGTCCAGCGACTCCTTCACCGACAGGCCGGCCATCGGCTCGTCGAGCATCAACAGTTTGGGGCGGCCCACCAGCGCCAGCGCCAGGTCCAGCCGGCGCTGTTCTCCGTAGCCGAGGTCCTCCGCCAGCACGTCGCCCAGCCGGGCCAGGTCCAGCTCCTGCAACACGGCATCGGCATCGCCGGCCGAATCGCTCACACCCATCTTGTAAGAGGCCAGTTCCACCTGCTTGCGCACCGGCATACCGCCGAAGATGCTGGTCCGCTGGAAGCTGCGCGACAGCCCGCGCATGCGACGCTCAACCGCGCCCAGCTGGCTGACGTCCTCCCCATCGAGGATCACCTGCCCGCGCGTGAGCGCGCGTCTGCCGGTGATGGCATCGATCACGGTGGACTTGCCGGCGCCGTTGGGGCCGATCAGGCCACGGATCTGCCCCTTCTCCAGCGTGAGCGACACGCCGTCGAGCGCCTTGACGCCACCGTAGTGGATGGCCACGTCTTGCGCCTGCAGAACATAGGTACTCATGGGTTACTCCGAAAGACGGGTTTCAATGTTCATCGGCGCGCGAAGCTCCCCCGTGGGCCTGGCGACGGATGAAAAACCGCTCGGCGGCACCTGTGATGCCATCGGGCGAAAACACAATGACCGCGATCAGGGCCGCGCCAAAGATGGCCATGGAATGCGTGGCGTAGTCACCCAGCAAGTCTTTGAACAGGAAATAGATAACCGCCCCCACGATCGGCCCCACCGGCCGCTTGAAGCCGCCTACCACCACCATAAGCAGCGTGATGGCCGAGACGCTCCAGTGCAGGTTCTCAGGTGAGACAAAGCCGGTGTTGAACGAGGACAGCAACCCGGCAACGCCAGTGACCACCGCCGACATCGCATACACCGCCGCACGCGGCAACGTGGTGGTGATGCCTATGAAGCGGGCACGCTCTTCGTTGTCGCGGATCGCCTCGGTGATGGAACCGAAGCGCGTCCTGAGGATGCACAGCAGAACAAAGGTCACCACCACCATCAGCACCCAGGCAATCAGGAACAGCGTGGCTGGCTTGAGCAGCACCGACTGAGGCACACCAAACAGCGTGGACGGCCAGTTGATGCTCATGCCGTCGGCACCTCCGGTGATGCCCCGGGCGCGCGAAGCCAGCAGGTAAGCCATCTGACCGATGGCCAGCGTCAGCATGCCGAATGCAATGCCCGGCACCCGCACGATCACCAGCCCGATCAGGAAAGCCAGCACCCCGATGGCGAGCAACACCCCGGGAATGGCGAGCTCGGCGGGCATCCAGTCAAGCGACAGGATCAGCCCCATCCCGTAGCCGGCGGCCCCAAAGTACAAAGCGTGGCCGAAGCTGACCAGCCCGTTCTGGCGCAGCAGCACCCCCACGCCGAGCGCGAATATGGCGTAGATGATGGCCTGGGAAAACATGCCCAGCAGGTTGCTGGATGTCGTGAAAAATGCGATGGCGACGCCGCCGAGCAGGGTCAGCAGCGAGAGGATCGAGATGCGGGTGAGGCTCATGGTGGGCAGTCCGGGTTCAGATGCGGCTACCAGCCAGTCCGGAGGGCTTCCAGATCAGGATGGCGATCATGAAAATGAACGGCAGCAACACCGAAACCTCGGGCATGTACACCGCACCCAGGGCCTGCATCATTCCCAGCAACAGCGCAGCAGCGAAGGCGCCGGCCAGCGAGCCGAGCCCGCCGATCACCACGACCACGAAGGAGTCGATCAACACGTCCGAACTCATGTGTGGTGACAGCGACAGGAACGGCGCCGCAACCACCCCCGCCAGGCCGGCCAGCGCGCTGCCCAGCCCCACCACACCGGCGCTCAGGGCGTCGGTGTTCACTCCCTGCATGGACGTGGTGATCGGGTCGGTGCTGGCGGCGCGCACAAACAGGCCGATGCGCGAAAAACGCAACCACAGGGTGAGCCCTATGGCCACCACAGCGCCGACGACAATCACACCGATGCGGTAGGCAGGCACTTCATCGCCCCACAGGTCCACGGTGAAGTTCAGCAGGTCGGGCGTGAACAGCGAATAGTTGCCCTTCCCCCAGATGAAGACCACCAGGTCTTCTAGGATCAGCAGCAAGCCGAAGGTCACCAGCATCACATTGAGCGGCTCACGGTCCTGCAACAGGCGCAGGCCGTAGCGATCGAGCAGCACGCCCACCACCGCCATGGCAGCTGGTGCCGCCGCCAGCGCGACCCAGAAGTTGCTGTGCAAGGCCACCGAATATCCGATGTACGCCCCCAGCATATAAAGCGCTCCGTGAGCAAAGTTCACCACACGGCGCAGGCCGTAGATCAGTGCCAGGCCCGAGCTCATCACAATGAGCAGTGCGCCGTACACCAGGCCGTTAAAAAGATGGATGGTCTGCATGGTGGGTCTCCTTTGGCCGCGTATCGGTTCGTCGAATCCGCTGGGCTTACAGCGCCATGACCAGTTCCGGCACCGCCGTGAACAGATCGGCCTCCAGGCCGTAGTCGGCGACGCTGAAAATCGGCGCTTCGGGGTCTTTGTTGATCGCCACGATCACCTTGGAATCCTTCATGCCGGCCAGGTGCTGGATGGCGCCGCTGATGCCGCAGGCGATGTACAGCAGCGGCGCAACGATCTTGCCGGTCTGACCTACTTGCAAGTCGTTCGGGGCGTAGCCTGCGTCCACAGCAGCGCGGCTGGCGCCGATGGCCGCGCCCAGCTTGTCGGCCAGCGGGGTCATGACTTCATTGAACTTCTCGGCGCTGCCCAGGGCCCGGCCACCGCTGACAATGATCTTGGCGGCGGTGAGTTCAGGGAGGTCGCTCTTGGCGATTTCGCTGCCAATGAAGGTGCTCTTGCCGCTGTCTGCTTGTACCGCCGCGGTTTCCACAGCGGCTGATCCACCGGTGGCAGCGGCCGGATCAAAGCCGGTGGTGCGCACGGTGATCACCTTGGTGGTGTCGGTGCATTGCACGGTGGCGATGGCGTTGCCGGCGTAGATCGGACGCTCAAAGGTGTCGACAGCGATCACCTTGATGATGTCGCTGATCTGGCCCACGTCGAGCTTGGCGGCCACGCGCGGGGCGATGTTTTTTCCGCTGGCCGTGGCCGGGAACAGGATATGGCTGTAGCTCGAGGCGATCGCCAGCACCTGGGCAGCCATGTTCTCGGCCAGACCGTGTGCCAGGTACTCGGCGTCGGCATGGATGACCTTGGCCACGCCAGCGATCTGGGCGGCGGCGGCCGCAGCGCCATCGGCGTGGTGGCCGGCGATGAGCACGTGCACCTCACCACCGCACTGGGTGGCGGCGGCGACCGTGTTGAGCGTGGCGCCTTTGATGATGCCGTTGTCGTGTTCGGCTACAACAAGAGTGTTTGCGAGTGCGGTCATGCTGTTCTCCCTCAGATCACTTTGGCTTCGTTTTTCAGCTTGTCGACGAGGGCCACCACGTCAGCCACCTTGATGCCGGTACCGCGCTTGGGCGGCTCGCTGACCTTGAGCGTTTTCAGGCGCGG
>CAYRIT010000081.1:0-15413 GCA_964424415.1 uncultured Hydrogenophaga sp. | reverse complement strand
ATACCCAAATCCATCTGCTGCCTCCTGTTACTGGGAGCTCGTCGAGCTCGGTGCGGCCACGCGACCAAAACGCGTGACCAGAAAAACGCCGGCCACCACCAGCACGGTGCCGGCCACGATCCAGGCGTTGAACGGCTCGCCGAGGATGACCACGCCCATGGCGATGGTGGACATCGGGCCGATCATGCCGGTCTGCGCGGCCAGTCCGGCACCGATGCGCTCGATCGCCATCATCACCATCAGCACCGGCACGAACGTGCACAACGTCGCGTTGAGCAGCGACAGCCAGATCACCTCGGGCGCCACCACCGCCGCGCCCATGGGCCGCAGCAGCACAAACTGCAGCAGCACAAACACACAGGCCGCGCTGGTGGCCAGCCCCACCAGGCGCAAGGAACCCAGGCGTTTGACCATCTCGCCGCTGTAGACGAGGTAGACCGCGTAGCTGATGGCGCTGCCCAGCACCAGCAGCGTGCCCGCCACCGCATCCGGCCCCTGCAACCCGGCTTCGCGGCCGAACACCAGCAACACACCGCCGTAACTCAACACCATGGCCGCCGCCTGCAGCCGCGTGATGCGGCGCCTGTAAAGGATCCAGCTCAGCAGCAGCACCAGCGTGGGGCTGAGGTAGAGGATCAGCCGCTCCAGGCTGGCGGTGATGTACTGCAGGCCCCAGAAATCGAGGAAGCTGGCGAGGTAGTAACCCGAAAAGCCCAGGCCCACCACACCAGCCCAGTCCCGACCGGTGAGCGATGCCTTGCCGCGGCTGGACCACCACGCAAGCGCCAGAAACAGGGGCAAGGCAAACAGCATGCGGTACATGATCAGCGTGACCGCATCGACCCCGTAGCGGTAGGCAAGCTTGACGATGATGGCCTTGCCACTGAAGGCCACCGAGCCCAGCGAAGCCAGCAAGAGGCCGCTGGCGAGGTGGGACGGGGGCGGGTGCACGGCAGCAGCGGTCATGCACCGATTATCGGTACCCGGACAGCAACGGCCTGGCGCCCGGCGTTCTGCGTCTCAGCTCTTGCGCGCCAGCAGGTGCTCGGCGTCGACCACGCGGTAAATGCGGCCCTGGTTGTCCAGCCCCTCCAGCGCACCTTCGCGCACAAAGGCGTTGAGCGTGCGGCTCACGGTTTCGAGCTTGAGGTCGAGCATGGCGCCCATGTCTTCGCGCGAGAACAGCGTGCTGATCGAGGCGTCGTGATCGGAGCGCATCTTCAGAATCAGGCCGGCCACACGCTGGCGCGCGGTGCCGAAGTTGAGGTCGGCCAGCCAGTCGTCGGCTTCCTTGAGGCTGCGGTGCCAGCGCTCGAGCAGGCGCTGGTGCAGCCTCGGCGTTTCCCGGTTCAGGCGCTGGATCACCTGCAACGGCAGCCGGCAGACCTTGATGTTGGTCAGACCGATCGCGTCCGAGTCGTAGGTGGGGCCCATCAGCGCCTCCAGTCCGATCACGTCGCCCGCACGCAGCACGCGCACGATGCGCTGGCGCCCGTCCTGCGTGTTGCGCACCAGCTTGACCACGCCGGCGCGCAGTGTGTAGAGCGAGGTGGCGGTCTCGCCCATGCGCACCAGCGCGTACCCGGCCGGGTGCTCCAGATCGTCGATCGGCGCGTGGATGAGCTTGAAATCGTCCTCGTGCAGATCGGCAAACAGCACCATGTCGCGGATGCCACAGGCGCGGCAATCGGCGGTGCCGCGCCAGGCCGATTCGGTTTTGATGGGGATCATGCGTGGGTGGAAACGGGTCGCTGATGAACTCGCCAATATACGGCAGCAAAAAAGACCCGCCGCCGGGCTGCGCCAAGGCAGGCCCAATTCCCCTGGGGACGGCGACCCGCGCAGCGGCGCAGCGTGGGGGTGGTCAGTTCACTGGCGGTGTGGTCGCCAGCACCTCGTCGAGGGTGCTCAGACCTTCGGCCACACGCGCCGCACCGGCCAGGCGCAGCGGCCGCATGCCGTCTTTGACCGCCTGCTTGCGCAGGTCATCGAGCCGCGGTTCGCGCGTGATCTGGTCTTTCAGATCCTGGGTGACCACCAGCAGCTCGTACAGCCCCATGCGGCCGCGAAAACCGGTCATGCGGCAGTCCACACAACCCACCGGCCGGTACGGTTTGTAGCTGCCGCTGATCTGCCAGGGCCTGACCAGTTCGGCCAGCGCCTCGCGCGAGGTCTGGGCTGCAGCATCGTCTTCGCGCGCGCGGCAGGCCGGGCACAGGGTGCGCACCAGGCGCTGTGCCAGCACCCCGAGCACGGTGGCGTTGATCAGGTAGGGCGGGATGCCCAGCTCCATCAACCGCATGATGGCGCTGGGCGCGTCGTTGGTGTGCAGCGTGGTGAACACCAGGTGGCCGGTGAGCGCGGCCTGCACCGCCATCTCGGCAGTGGGCAGGTCGCGAATCTCGCCCACCATGATGATGTCCGGATCCTGCCGCATCAGGGCGCGCAGTCCCTGCGCGAAGTCCAGGTCCAGGTGGGCCTGCACCTGGGTCTGATTGAACGCGGGCTCGATCATCTCGATCGGGTCTTCCACCGTGCTCACGTTGACCTCTTCGGTGGCCAGCCGCTTGAGCGTGGCGTAGAGCGTGGTGGTCTTGCCCGAACCGGTGGGTCCGGTCACGAGAATGATGCCGTGGGGCCGTTGGGTCAGCCCTTCCCAGCGCTGGGCGTCGTGCGGCGCAAAACCCAGCGCGCTCAGGTCTTTGACGGTCGACTCCGGGTCGAAGATGCGCATCACCAGCTTTTCACCGAACGCCGTGGGCAGGGTGGACAGGCGCATCTCCACCTCGTCGCCCTTGGCCTGGCCAATACCGGGGCGCAGCGTCTTGATGCGGCCGTCCTGCGGGCGGCGCCGCTCGACCACGTCCATGCGACCCAGCAGCTTGATGCGCGCGGTCATCGCGTTCATCACGCCAATCGGCATCTGGTAGACCGGGTGCAGCACGCCGTCGATGCGAAAGCGGATCACGCCCTGCTCGCGGCGCGGCTCCAGGTGGATGTCGCTGGCGCGCTGGTCGAAAGCGTACTGCCACAACCAGTCCACCACCTGCACGACCCCCTGGTCGTTGGCATCGAGCTGCTTGTTGGCCTTGCCCAGCTCCACCAGTTGCTCGAAGCTGCCAAAGCCGCCCTGGGCACCACTTTTGTTGGCGGCACGCACCGACTTGGCCAGCGCAAAAAACTCGCCGGTGTAGCGCGCGATCTCGTGCGGGCTGGCCACCACCAGGCGCACGGTCTTGCGTGTCTGGCGCTCGACTTCGGGCACCCAGTCGGTGATGAAGGGCTCGGCGGTGGCCACCACCACCTCGACCGGGCTCACCTGCACCGGCAGCACCTTGTGGCGCTCGGCGTAGGCCGCGCTCATCACATCGGCCACCTTGCCCACATCGACCTTGAGCGGATCGATGCGCAGGTAGCCCAGGCCGGCGCGCCCGGCCAGCCACTGCGTCAGCGCCTCGGCATCGAGCACATGGCCGTCGGCTGCGCGCGCCATACCGACCACCGCCAGCCGCTGCAGCGGGTGCTGCGCGCTGTGCGCCGAGGCGCAGCGGGTGATGGTGCGCTGCGCCTCGTCGGCCGATATCACGCGGTCGGCCCGCAGCCACCCGACCAGGGTGCGCCAGTCCAGCGGGCCCGCGGCGGGCGGGGTGGCGACGGTCGTGGCGGGCGCGTGGCTTTTCATGCAGGCCTCAGGCGACGGGTTTGAACAGTTTGAGCCACTTGACCGCCGGCAGGCCCCAGCGCGCCTGAACCGCCTCGGCGCGCGCGAGCAGCTGCATGCGCGTGGGCCGGTCCGGCGTGCGCTGCGCCAGCACGATGGTGTTGCCCTCGCGGGTGGGCTTGAACGCCCAGAGCGCGTCGGCGCCAAAGGCCGCCGCCATGCTTTGCAGCGAGCGCTCGTAGCTCGTGTCGCGGCCGAACAGGTTGACCGTCATCACACCATCGTCGGTCAGCACCGAGCGGCAGTCGGCGTAGAAGTCGGGGCTGTCGAGCACCGGCGCGGCGGCCTCGTGGTCGTACAGATCGACCTGCAGCGCGTCGATGCGGCCGGTGTGCGCCGGCTGGCGCACCTCCTCGGCGGCGTCGGCCAGCAGCACCCGCAGGCGCGGGCCGTCGGGTGGCAGCTTGAACCAGCCGCGGCAGGCGACGAGCACCTGCGGGTTGATCTCCACCGCCGTGGTGTCCATGCGCAGCGCCTTGAAGCAGAACTTGGTGAGCGCGGCCGAGCCCAGCCCGAGCTGCATGGCACGGCGTTTGCTGACCGAGTCGGCCTCGACAAACAGCAGCCAGGCCATCATGCGCTGCACGTAATCGAGCTCGATCTCGAACGGTGCACCGATCAGCATCGAGCCCTGGATCCATTCGGTGCCCAGGTGCAGGAAGCGCACCTCACCGTCTTCGGACAGCGTGACCTCGGGCAGGATCTGCGGCCCGCTGCGCCGGCGCGCGGCGGCGTTGGCGCCGGCCTTCATGCGTCGACCCCCGTCTTCTCATGGCCCGAATACAACAGTCCCCCGCACAAACGCACCGGATCACCGTCCGATCGCTGCGCGGCAAGGCGCCGGAGACGGGCGCAGATGCAATATTGCATGCCTGTCGATATCTCGATGGTTGAAAAGACCCATTATGAACACCGAAATCATCTGGAATTTCCTGTCCACCCAAGGCGCGGACTTTGCGCTCAAGATTCTGGGCGCCATCGCGGCCTGGATTGTTGGTCGCTGGCTGATCGGCATCGCGGTGGGCCTGATTGCCAAAGCCCTGGAGCGCGGCAAGAAGCTCGATGACACGCTGATCCAGTACCTGAAATCCATCATCTCGGTCAGTCTGACGCTGATTCTGGTGCTGGCCATCCTGGACATCTTCGGCATCAAGACCACCTCATTCGCAGCCCTGCTGGCCGGTGCGGGCCTGGCGATCGGCGCGGCCTGGAGCGGCATGCTGGGCAACTTCGCCGCCGGCCTGTTCCTGCAGGTGCTGCGCCCCTACAAGGTGGGCGACTTCATCAGCGCCGGCGGCACGCTGGGCACGGTCAAGGAACTCGGCCTGTTCGCCACCACCGTGCTCACACCAGACAACGTGCTCACCGTCGTCGGCAACAACAAGGTGTTCTCGGACAACATCCAGAACTTCAGCGCCGAGCCCTTTCGCCGCGTGGACTGTGTGGCCAAGGTGGCCAACAGCGTGGACGTGCAGGACGCGATCGCTCGCCTGCGGCCAGTGATTGCCGCCATTCCCAACGTGAGGGCCGAACCCGCGCCCGACATCGAAATCCTGGAGTTCACACCCGAAGGCCCCAAGCTGTGTGTGCGTCCCTACACCCACACCGATCACTACTGGCAGGTTTACTTCGACGCCCACAAGGCGATCGTGAGCACGTTCGGTGCAGCAGGCTATCCGGTGCCGGAGACACCGATGGCGCACAGGGCAGTTTGACGTCCCCGCGAACCGTTTTCAGCTCGGATCTTGCAGGCGGCGGCTGCGTCAGAGTCGCAAGCTCTTCCAGACTATCCAGGTCGGCGCCGGCAGGCGGCGAGCCGCAACCCTCTGACCCCACTGGGGGGCACTTGCGGACTGGGCAAGCCAGAGCCCCATGCCCTGAACCAGGTGCTTCAGGCTGAGATCCCTGACGCGTCGAACACGGCCTGCCACGCTTGCCGCTTTCGTTCGAACGACCAGCTCGCGTTGGCCGGGCTGGTCGAAGGAAGCTTGTAGACCGGGACACCCAGCGCCTCGGTGTGCTTCGCGTGGCGAAAGCTCTCGCCACCGTTGTGGGCGATGGCCTGCAACGCCGGACAGCGCCACCGCAAGCTGGCAAGGTCGTTGCGCTCGGCGGCGCGGATGTCGGCATCCAGGCTGCCTTCGCGTTCGCAGGTCGCGTACACATCCCAGATCCCCAGGCCGTGGGCGCGTGCTGCGGCGACGCGCTCGGCGTAGGGACAAGCGATCAGGTCCTGAGACCACAGCGCGCCCAGGATTTTCCAGAACTGGTTCTGTGGGTGGCCGTAGTACTGTTGGGCACGCAGCGAAGCCACACTGGGGAAACTGCCCAGCACCAGCAGACGGGTGCGGGTGTCGAGCACCGGTGGCAGGCCTTGCAAACGTGTCATCGGGGCATTCGTCGATCAGGCCTGCGGCCACAGCGCCGCCAGCCTTGGCAGCGCGGTGAACGCGTTGACGCGGGTGGCACTGGCGAGCGCGTCGGGTGTGATGCCACGCAGCGCGGCCACCACGGTCGCGATGCGCGGCAACTCGGCGGGTGTATTGACCCCCTGCGGCTGACCGGCGGCACGCTCGGCCGCGGTGGTGTACAGCCATTGCGGCGGGATGTCGGGCGCGTCGGTCTCCAGCACCAGCGCCGACAAAGACAGGGTCGCGGCCAGTTCGCGCAGGCGCCGCGCCGGTTCGAAGGTCACCGCGCCACCAAAGCCGAGCTTGAAGCCCAGTTCGATGAACGCCTGCGCCTGCTGGGCGCTGCCGTTGAAAGCGTGTGCGGTACCACCCCCCGTGGGCAGCTCGCGCAGGTGCTTGAGCAAGACGTCGGCGCTGCGCCGCAGGTGCAGGATCACCGGCAGGCCGTGTTTGCGCGCCAACTTGAGTTGCTCGCGGTAAAAGAAGGTCTGACGTTCGCGCATCGCCGGCACGCAGAGCGCGGGCACAAAGTAGTCCAGCCCGATCTCGCCCACCGCAACCAGCCGCGGATCGTCGCGGTGCCGCGACAGCGCGTCATCGAGCGCCACCAGGTCGCTGTCTTGCGCCTGCGGCACAAACAGCGGGTGGATGCCCAGGGCATAGGCATCACCCAGCCGGTGCGCCAGCAGGCGCACCGTGTCGAAGTTGGCTCGCTCCACGGCGGGGATCACGCACAAACCCACGCCGGCCAGCTCTGCGCGCGCGCGCGCGCTCAGGGCCAGGGCATGGTCAGCCCCGAACTCGGGTGCATCAAGATGACAATGGGTATCGATCCACATGGCGTTGCGAGAGCCATTGTGCCCACGGGCGGCGCGAATGCTCTGTGTCCTGCCTTCCGCTGATTTTTCAGGAGGCATTTTCATGACCAGCCCGACCGGACCCTTTCGCCCCTGGCGCCGCCGCGCGTTGCTCTACCTGGCCGCGCCGTTGCTGCTGGGCCTGATCGGTTGTGCGGTTCCCAGCGCGCCCGCCGCCGAACCCCTCTGGGGCACCGAGTGGCGTCTGCAGTCCCTGAACGGTCGGGCGGTGTTGGCCGGCGCGCCTGCCACGCTGGCGTTTCCCGAGGCTGGTCGGGTGGGCGGCAACGGTTCGTGCAATCGCTTCTTCAACTCGGCCAGCCTCGACGGCGACCGCCTGCTGATCGACCAGCTGGGCTCGACCCAGATGGCCTGCCAGCGCGACGCGATGGGCCAGGAAAACCGCTATCTCGCCGCACTGCACAAGGTGTGGCGGATGGAACGCCTGGGCGACACGATGACCCTTCACCTGCAGGACACCGGGCCGCCGCTGCGGTTCGTGCGCGTGAAGTAAACCGCGCGGTGCCGGCGCGGGCTTAGCCCGCGGTCAGCACACCCTTGGTCAGCCGCAGCAGGCGGCTGCAGCGCGCGGCCAGGGACTCGTCGTGGGTCACGAGGATGAAGGCCGTGCCCTGTTCGCGCGCCACTTCCAGCATGAGTTCGAACACGCCGTCTGCGGTGCTGCGATCGAGGTTGCCGGTGGGCTCGTCGGCCAGCACACAGGCCGGCTGCGTGACCAGGGCGCGCGCAATCGCCACACGCTGGCGCTCGCCGCCCGAGAGTTCGGCGGGTCGGTGGTCCAGCCGCTCGACCAGGCCCACGCGGGCCAGCACCTGGGCCGCCTGAGCGCCGGCCTCGGCGCGCGGCAGGCGCCGAATCCACAGCGGCATGGCCACGTTGTCGCGCGCGCTGAACTCGGGCAGCAGGTGGTGGAACTGGTAGACAAAACCCAGGTGCCGGTTGCGCTGCACACCCTGCTGCGCGGTACTCAGGCCATCGAGGCGCTGGCCCTTGAGCGTGACGTGGCCGCTGCTGGGTGCATCAAGCCCGCCCAGCAGGTGCAACAAGGTGCTTTTGCCCGAGCCGGAAGCGCCGACGATGGCCACGGTTTCGCCCGCCCGCACGCTGAGATCCACGCCCTGCAGCACGGTCACGTCGAGCCGGCCTTCGGTGAAGCGCTTGGTCAGGCCTGAGGCGCTCAGCACCACGTCCGCGGGGCGGTCCGGCGCCGGGCTCTCGGGTGGCAGCGACCTGCGCAGCGGCGGAGCATGAGGGCTGAATTCACTCATATCGCAAGGCTTCGGCCGGGTTCACGCGGCTGGCGCGCCAGCTCGGGTAAATAGTGGCCACAAAGGACAGGATGAGCGAGATCACCGCGATCGGCAGGATGTCGCTGCGCTGCGGGTCGCTGGGCATGCGGCTGATGAGGTAAATGTCTTTGGGCAGAAAACTGGTTCGCAGCGCGTGCTCGATGGCCGGCACGATGGTGTCGATGTTGAACGCAATGCCCAGACCCAGAAGCAGGCCCACGCCGGTGCCGATCACACCCACCATCGCACCTTGCACCATGAACACGCCCATGATGCTGCGCGGGCTGGCACCCAGGGTGCGCAGGATGGCAATGTCGGCGCGCTTGTCGGTGACGGTCATGACCAGTGTGGAGACCAGGTTGAACGCCGCCACCGCCACGATCAGCGTGAGGATGATGAACATCATGCGTTTTTCCAGCTGCACCGCCGCAAACCAGGTGCGATTCTGCCGCGTCCAGTCGCGCACCAGCAGGCCCTGATCGAGATCGGCGGCGATGGCAATCGCCACCTCGGGCGCCTGGTGCAGGTCTTTGATCTTCACCCGCACGCCGGTCGGCCCTTCGACCCGGAAGATGCGCGCCGCGTCGTCCATGTGGATCAGCGCCAGCGCCGAGTCGTACTCGAAATGGCCGGAGTCGAAGGCTCCCACTACGTGCAGGCTGCGGATGCGTGGTACCACACCGGCGGGCGTCACCTGGCCACTGGGTGCGATCAGCGTCACCGTGTCGCCGATGGTCACGCCCAGACTGCGCGCAAGCTCGCCGCCCAGGATCACGTTGAATTCGCCCGGCACCAGCCGCTGCAGCGTGCCCGGGGCCATGTCGCGCACCAGATCCGTCACCTTCGGCTCCTGCGCGGGGTCGATGCCCCGGATCAGCGCGCCCTTCATGTCCTCGCTGCGCGCAATCAGCGCCTGCGCGCCCACAAACGGCGCGGCGCCCAGCACCTCGGGGTGGCGCTCGATGCTGGCCAGCGTCTGCGACAGGTTGGGGATGGCCTGGCCGCCGGGCTCGAACACCTCGATGTGCGCCAGCACACCCAGCATGCGGTCGCGCACCTCTTTCTGGAAGCCGTTCATCACCGAGAGCACGATGATCAGCGCCGCCACGCCCAGGGCAATGCCCAGCATGGACACGCCCGAGATGAAGGAGATGAAGCCGTTGCGCCGGGTGGCGCGGCCGGCGCGGGTGTAGCGCCAGCCGAGAAGGAGTTCGTAGGGGATTTGCATAAGAGGGATCGAGCCGGGCGATTGTGGCATCCCCGACAATCGCCCGATGCCTTCTCTCCGCCCCGAGCCAGATTCTGCTCAGCACCTGCTGGTTCCCTTTGCCAGCGCGAGCGCGCCCGAGTGCGGCACCCTGTTGAGCAGCCTGGCGCTGCCCCAACTGAGCCTGCTGCTGGCCGAGCTGACCCCGCTGGCCGAGGACGCCGGCGATGAGCAGACATTCAGCCCACCTCACGAGCGCGCCCTGGCCCGTGTGCTGGGGCTGGCCGCCGCCGACGGCCAGCCCTTCGCCGACGGCCACCTGCCCTGGGCCGCTGCCAGCAGCGACCAGCCCGGGCTGCCCCAGGCCTGGTTCACGCCCTGCCACTTCCGCCCGGGCATGGACCAGGTGACGCTGCTGCCGGGCGAGCAAATCGGCCTGGAGGACGCCGACGCGCGCGCCCTGTTCGACGCACTGCTGCCGTTCTGCGCCGAAGACGGCATCCGCCTGGAATACGCATCGGCCACGCGCTGGCGAGCCTTCGGTGAGCCGCTGCGCGACCTGCGATGCGCCAGTCTGGACCGGGTGAGCGGGCGCTCGGTGGGCGACTGGACACCGCGGGCCAGGGCGGACACGGTCACCGCCGCCAGCGCACTCATCACCCGGCTGCAGAGCGAGGCGCAGATGCTGTTCTACACCCACGCGGTGAATGACCGCCGAGAAGCCGCTCGCTTGCCCATCGTCAACGGTTTCTGGGTGCACGGCGCCGGCGCGTTGGCGCAGCCAGCGCACGGCACCGTGCCACCCACGCAGCCAGACGGCCTGCGCCAGGCCGCCCTGCGCGGCGACTGGCGTGCCTGGCAACAGGCCTGGCAGGCGCTGGACGCGGGCGCCATCGCGCAGGCGCTGCGGCGCGTGCGGGCAGGCGAGCCATTCACGCTGACCCTGTGTGGCGAGCGCCACGCGCAGCAGTGGGTGCGCCAGCCGCGCAATCTGGGCCAGCGTTTGGGCCACTTCATTCACACCCTGCGCGGCACCACGTCCGCCGGGAAACACCTCGAAATTTTATGAAAATCATCACCCGCGATGTCCCGCCGCGCGCCGCCTGGGCGCTGGAGCAGGCCGGCCTGCACCCGCTGCTGGCGCGCCTGTTTGCCGCCCGCGGCATCACCGCCAAAGAACAGCTTGACGACGCCCTGGCGCTGCTGATCCCGCCCGCACACATGCAAGGCGCCCTGGAGGCCGCCCGCGCGCTGGCCGACGCAATGGCCGCACAGCAGCGCATCTGCATCGTGGCCGACTACGACTGCGACGGTGCCACCGCCTGCGCGGTCGCCGTGCGCGGCCTGCGCCTGCTGGGCGCGCCGCTGGGATTCGACCGCGTGAGTTACCTCGTGCCCGATCGGGTGACCGACGGCTATGGCCTCACCGCCCCGATCGCCCAGCGCGTGAAAGCCTCGGGCGCCGACATGCTGGTCACGGTGGACAACGGCATCGCCAGCATGGCCGGCGTGGGCGCCGCGCGCGATCTGGGCCTGCAGGTGATCGTGACCGACCACCACCTGCCCGCGCTCATGGACGGCGACACCGTGTTGCCTGCGGACTGCATCATCGTCAACCCCAACCAGCCGGGCTGTGGCTTCGAGAGCAAGAGCATCGCCGGGGTTGGTGTGATGTTTTATGTGTTGCTGGCGCTGCGTTCGGAGTTGCGGCTGCGCGGGGTTTTCGACCAGCAGTCACAACCACGAATCGACGCCCTGCTGCCCCTGGTCGCGCTCGGCACCGTGGCCGACGTGGTCAGGCTCGACGCCAACAACCGGCGCCTGGTGGCGCAAGGATTGAAGCGCGTGCGCGCCGGCGCCATGCCACCGGGCATGACCGCGCTGTTCAACGTGGCGGCGCGCCGGCCCGACGCGGCGACCAGCTTCGACTTCGGTTTTGCTCTGGGTCCGCGCCTGAACGCGGCCGGCCGCCTGGCCGACATGACCCTGGGTATCGAATGCCTGATCACCGACGACGCGCTGCGGGCCGACGAACTCGCGCGCACGCTTGACGGCATCAACCGCGAGCGCAAGGCGATCGAGGGCGACATGCGCGACCAGGCGCTGCTGCTGGCCGAAGAGATGTTTGACGAAACCGAAGAGCCCCCTCCCGCGCTCGTCGTGTTCGACCCGGACTTCCACGAGGGGGTGGTCGGCATTGTGGCCTCGCGGCTGAAAGACAAGCTGCACCGCCCCACCTTTGTGTTCGCCGCCAGCGGTGCCGAGGGGAAGGAACACGAACTCAAGGGCTCGGGCCGCTCCATTCCCGGTTTTCACCTGCGCGACGCGCTGGATCTGGTGGCCAAGCGCCACCCCGGCGTGTTGCTGCGCTTTGGCGGCCACGCCATGGCTGCCGGCTGCACCATCGAGGAAGAACACCTGGACACCTTCGAAGCCGCGCTGCAGCAAGTGGCCCACGAGTGGCTGGACGCCGCCACACTCCAGCGCCGCCTGGAGGCCGACGGAGCGCTGGACAAGCAGTACCGCCGCATTGACCTGGTGGACACGCTGCACAAGGAGGTCTGGGGCCAGGGTTTTGCACCGCCCGTTTTCTGCGAAGAGGTGCAAATCGTCAGCCAGCGGCTGGTCGGCGAGAGGCACCTGGCGCTGAAGATGAAACACCAGGGTGACCCGGTTGACGGCATCTGGTTCGGTCACACCGAGCCGCTGCCCGAACGCGTCAAACTGGCGTTCCGCCTAGACGCAGATGAGTGGCAGGGGCAACGAAAAGTGCGGTTTCTTATTGAGGCACAAGAGGACTGACCCGAACGCTGCGCCTGCCTTGCGCGCCTGGGGGGTGACGGCGACGCCGGCGCGGGGGGAGCAACATCAGCTCATCAAGGCTTCGCGCACCGCCGCGAGTTGCCGGCGCGAAACGGCCAGGCGTTCGTCCACACCGTCGAGCCGCACCATCCAGCCCTCGCCCTCGACCGGGTCGTTGTGTTTTTCCACGGCGCGCACCGCACGGCGCGACACCAGGGCGTTGCGGTGCACGCGCACAAACAGGTGCGGGTAGCGCTGCTCCAGGTCGTTCAGGGCACCGTCGTAGATGTGCTCCTTTTCGGTGGTGCGCACCGTGATGTATTTGAGTTCGGCTTTGAGGTAGACCACCTCGGAGAGCGCCACACGCTCGCTGCGCCCGCGCTCCTGGATGATGAGGTGCTCACCGCCGCCCCCCACCTCGGCGCCGGTTTCGGCGGCACTGCGTGCGCGCTCCACCTTCTGCAAGGCCTGCTGCAGGCGCTCGCGGCGCACCGGTTTGGTGAGGTAGTCCACCGCTTCGAGCTCGAAGGCTTCCACCGCGTGCTCGGCGTAGGCGGTCACGAACACGATGGAAGGCGGCACACCCATCTCGCGCAGCCGGCTGGCCAGCTGCACACCGTCCACACCGGGCATGCGCACGTCGAGCAGCAGCAGGTCGCACCCGGTGCGCTGGATCTGTTCCACCGCCTGCACCGCGTTGGCCGCCTCGCCCACCACGTCGACGCGCGGTTCTGTGCATTCGGCCAGCAGCGTGCGCAGCCGCGAACGCGCGTGTGCTTCGTCGTCAACGATCAATACCTTGAGTGTCATGCCTTGCTCCGTTGCCTCGTTCCACCAAGCAGCTTACACCGGGATTTCTAAATCGGGATTTCCAGTCGCACCTGAAAAACGCCCTTGACCAGCGCGCTCTGAAAGCGCCCCTGCACGTCGTGCAGCAAGGTGAGGCGCTGGCGCACGTTGTCCAGTGCCAGCCCGTGACCGCGTTTGCCGGTGCCCGCCGGTACCGTGTTGGTGACCTTGATCACCACCACATTGCCTCGGCGCTGGGTGCTGATGCGCACCACCGCGCCCTCGGAGCTGGGCTCCACGCCATGCTTGACCGCGTTCTCCACCAGCGGCTGAAGGATCAGCGGGGGCAGCTTGGCACGCGACGCCGTGTCGTCCACGCTCCACTCCACCCGCAGGCGATCGCCAAAGCGCACCTGCTCGATCGCGAGGTAGTGCTCGGCCAGCTCCAGCTCCTGCCACAGCGGCACCGATTCCTGGGTGTCGGCCAGCGCATGTCGAAACAGCTCGCTCAGGTCTTCCAGCAGGTTCTCGGCCTTGGCCGGTTCCTCACGCACCAGCGCGATTGCGGTGTTGAGCGTGTTGAACAAGAAATGGGGCCGGATGCGCGCCTGCAACTCGGCCAGTTGCGCAGTGGTACCCGCCGGCATGCGGGCCTTGGCGCGCCAGACCAGTGCCGCCACCAGCACCGCCGAGAGCAGCGCGCCAGCGGCCGCGCTCGCCAGCCAGGGCGCCGGATCGACCAGGCCCATCCAGGTCATGAGGCCACAACCGTAGAGCGCGGCCACCGCACCCAGGGCCATGCCCGCGACCCATTGCCCCGGCATCGGCAGGCGCGACAGCGGTTTTTTCACGGCGCAGGCGGCCAGCAACCAGGCGAGGGTGGCGGGCAAGGCAGCGCCGGTGAGCACCGCCATCTGCACCAGCCAGTCCCACGCACCGTGGGCACCAAACATTGCGCCCACGGTGACCACCGCCTGCACAAACAGCACGGCACGCAACACCACGCCGACCTTGCAGGTGTCGAACACGAGCTCGCGCGGATACAGCAGCGCTGGCATGTCCGACAGCGGCAGCGTGCCGCCCATCGGTTGCAGGTCCTGGTAGCTCGATAAAATCCGGGAGTCTTTCATGGCAGCACTATAGGTTGCCAACCAGCCGCTGCGTGTGCAGCAAAACGGCCCGCAAGCCATTCCGTGGCCGACTTCCAACACCTGGTGGCCAAGCCACAGCCCTCCCGGACGCGGCCACGCACCACAAATGTGCCGCACCCCGCCAACATCCCTCCCAGCACCGTCCGCACCATGAGCTCCAACCAACTCGACAAAAAATCCGAAGCCTGGTCCGCCCTGTTTTCCGAGCCCATGAGCGACCTGGTCAAGCGTTACACCGCCAGTGTGTTCTTTGATCAGCGCCTGTGGCTGGCCGACATCACCGGCAGCTTGGCACACGCTGAGATGCTGGCCGCGCAAGGCATCATTGCCGCGCAGGACCGCGCCGACATCGAGCGCGGCCTGGCGCAGATCCGCAGCGAGATCGAGGCCGGTGCGTTCGAGTGGCAGCTCGACCTGGAAGACGTGCACCTCAACATCGAGGCGCGCCTCACCCAGCTGGTGGGCGACGCCGGCAAGCGCCTGCACACCGGGCGCAGCCGAAACGACCAGGTGGCCACCGACGTGCGCCTGTGGCTGCGTGGCGAAATCGACCTGATTGCCGAACTGCTGGACGCTCTGCAGACCGCACTGGTCGACGTGGCGGAAAAGAACGTCGATGTCATCCTGCCCGGTTTCACCCACCTGCAGGTGGCGCAGCCGGTCAGCTTTGCCCACCACCTGCTGGCCTATGTGGAGATGTTCGCCCGCGACGCAGAGCGCATGGGCGACGTGCGCCGCCGCACCAACCGCCTGCCGCTGGGCAGCGCGGCGCTGGCCGGCACCACCTACCCGCTGGACCGCGAGCGCGTGGCGCGCACGCTGGGCATGGTCGACGCACACGGTGAAGCGCAGGTGTGCCAGAACAGCCTGGACGGCGTGAGCGACCGCGACTTCGCGATCGAATTCACCGCTGCGGCCAGCCTGTGCATGGTGCACATCAGCCGCTTCAGTGAAGAGCTGATCCTGTGGATGAGCCAGAACTTCGGCTTCGTGAAAATCGCGGACCGCTTCACCACCGGCAGTTCCATCATGCCGCAGAAGAAAAATCCGGACGTGCCCGAACTCGCGCGCGGCAAAACCGGCCGTGTGGTGGGCCACCTCATGGGCCTGATCACGCTGATGAAGGGCCAGCCGCTGGCCTACAACAAGGACAACCAGGAAGACA
>CAYRIT010000080.1:0-15414 GCA_964424415.1 uncultured Hydrogenophaga sp. | reverse complement strand
CTGGCGCATGGTGGAGCGCAAGCGAAACGCACTGCGCGCTGGCTGACGCCGCCGCACCCGACCCGCTGGAGAAAAAAGAAGGGCGCTCAAAAGAGCGTCCCATGCTTGTCAGCAGGCCACCAACTACTTGCTGCTCACGTACTCCGCCACCGCCGCCATTTCCAGCTCGGTCATTTTTTCCACCACCGCGTGCATCACCGCGTTGTCGTTGGTCCGCGCTCGGGTGTTGAACGACTTGAGCTGGTTGTGCACGTAGCCCGAGAACTGTGTGGCCAAGCGCGGCAGGCTGGCCGAGCCTTCGCCATTGGCGCCGTGGCAGCTCGCGCAGGCCGGCACACCGCTGAACTTGTTGCCATGCTGGTAGATGTAGCGCCCCATGGCGGCGAGGTCGGGGTTTTTCGATGGCTCGGGTGGAACGCTCATCTGTTCGTAGTAGCGGCCCAGCGCCAGCATCTCGTCGGGCGCGAGCTTGGCGACCATGCTGGCCATGGTCGAGCTCTTGCGCTGTCCGCTCTGAAACGCTGCGAGCTGCTTGGCCACGTACTCGGCATGCTGCCCAGCCAGCCGCGGAAACACCTCGCTGGTGGACTCGCCGCGCTCGCCGTGGCACAGAAAACACGAGCCGCCAGCGATTTTCTTCGCGCGCGCCTCATCGGCCTGCGCCCAGACGGCGGAGGCGCCGAACAGCAGCATGGCAACACCAACAACTTGCTTGGACAGGGGTTGGAATTTCATGGTCTTCCGTTCGATGATTCGTTCGCCACGGCCGGATCTCGACCGGGCGAAGTGCCCCAGGCTCAGCGGCAGCCGCAAAACCGGCTTCGCCGGGCTGCAGGCTGCGTCCCTTCAGGGGGTGGCGCCGAGGGCGCCGCGGGGTCAGGCCAGCGTGTCCGCCCAGATGTTGCGCGCCCAGCCCTGGGCGTACTTGCCTTCCAGCTCGCTGGCCGCCTTGGACACACCGCCCGAGCCAGGCACGGTGAGCATGGTCTTTTTCTCGGCGTCGTAGCGGTGCACGCTGGCCACGTGAACCGCTTCATCGGCGGTCACGTAGCTGTAGCAGGTGTTGACGTAGATCGGCAGCGCCTGCAAGTCCTTGCCGGCGAGCAGGGCCACCACGGCGGCTGCACAGTTCTTGCCATGCTGGTTGGCCATGTGGCCGGACTTGGGCATGCCCGGTGCGATCTGGATCGCGTCGCCCAGCACGTGGATGTTCTTCGCTGCCTTGGATTCGAAGGTCAGGAAGTCCACCTCACACCAGCGGTTGTTGGCGGTGGTGAGCCGGGTATTGCGTGCGATGTCGCCGGCCCGCATGCTGGGCACCACGTTGAGCACTGCGGCCTTGAAGTCGTCGCTGAATTCGAACTTCAGCGTGTTGGTGGCCGCATCCACATCGACCACCTTGTGCTTGGGCCGGTAGTCGATCATGCCGTCGTAGTGGTCCTTCCAGGCCTTCATGAACAGGCCTTTTTTCGACTGGATGTCGTCGTTGGCGTCGAATACCACCACCTTGCTCTTGGGCTTGGCCGTCTTGAAGTAGCTCGCGATCATGCAGGCGCGCTCGTACGGGCCGGGCGGGCAGCGGTAGGGCGCCAGCGGGATGGAGAGGGCGTAGACACCGCCATCGGGCATGGCCTCGAGCTGCTTGCGCAGCGCCACCGTCTGCGGGCCGGCTTTCCAGGCGTGCAACACCTTGTCCTTGGCGCCTGCCTTGGCCATGCCGGGCAGGGTCTCCCACATGAACTCGATGCCGGGCGACACGATCAGACGGTCGTAAGGCAGCTCGCCGCCACTGGCCAGCTTCACCATGCGCTTGTCGGGGTCGATGCTGGCCACCATGTCGCGCACCACCTTCACACCATGGCGTTTTTCCAGGTTGGTGTAGGGCATGGTGATGTCGGCCATGCCTTTGTGGCCACCGAGTACCAGGTTGGACATCGGGCAGGAGACAAAATTGGCGTTGGGCTCGACCAGCGTGACCTGGATGCCCTGGTCGGAGAACAGGCGCAGGTACTTGGCGGCGGTGGCCCCGCCGTAGCCCCCACCCACGACGACCACCTTGGCGCCGCTGGCGCCACCCGAGGTGGCGCAGCCGCCCAGGAGGCCCAGACCCGCCACGGCCGAACCGGCCCCTACCGTTTGTACGAAATGACGACGTTGCATGGAATAACTCCTCACTTTTTCTGAGCGGCGAAATAGGCGGCAATTTGCTGCAATTGCTGGTCGGTATAACCCGCGGTGAGCTGGTGCATCAGCGTGGCGGGTTTGCGGCCGGTTTTGAAATCCATCAATTTCTGGACCATTTCGTCCTTGTCCTTGCCGGCCAGGGATTCGTTGCCCTCCTGCGCATGGCCACCGGTGCCGTGGCAGGTGGCACAGGCCGAGGCCCAGATGCGGACCTGACTGACCTCGGCCTGTGCCCCCAGGGCCACGGCGCACAAAGCGCCCGCAGCCAGCCATTTCATTCTTTTGATCATGTTTGCCTCCAGATTGGCGGATGAAACGATAGGAAGCGAAAACTGTAGCAGAGCGGTTGGGCGCCGATTCATCAGTGATTTCGCATATAGCAATTGACGATGCTAGCACCGCCGATTTGTCATCTCGAACCGTGAAAACCCTAGCAACGCTTGGCCGCGACAGCCCGCGAATTTGGGGCGCCACCGTTCAATTCAGCGTGTGGCCAATCGGCGCTCGGCGACCGGACCGACCCGGTGTCGTGCAGCCTGGCCGCCTGATTGGGTATCGGGGTTTGTACTTATAAATATATAGGCAATTGCTCATATATAGTTGCGGGCTTCGGCTCGCCTGCGGGTGCGCCAGCCTGACGGAGAGCAGTTTTTGGATCCTTCACCCGCAGTGTTCGAGTCGGTGGCGCGCTATTTCGGCGTGCTCGGCGAGCCCACGCGCCTGCGCATCCTGCATGCGCTGTGCCGGCAGGAGCGCTGCGTGAACGACATCATCCGGGTGGCGGGCCTGGCGCAAGCCAATGGCTCGCGCCACCTGGGCCTGATGTACCAGGCCGGTTTGCTGTCGCGCCGCCGCGAGGGCACCCAGGTGTTCTACCGCGTGGCCGAGCCGATGCACCAGGAGCTTTGCCGCAGCCTGAATGCCCAGATCGATTGCCGGGCCGAAGCGGACGCCCAGCCCGGCAGCCACTCAGTCAGCGGAGAGTCTGTCCATTTGCCACCGTCCCATTTACCCGCCAACCCAAAGGAAGAAGCCAGTGCCAAAAGAACTCAGTGACGTGATCGGGCGCGTCCTGCCTGCGCCAGAGAATTTTCTGAACGCCGAGAAACTCGAAGAGGCCCGCAAGGCGCGCCGCCGCTTCATGGGCTCCGCGCTGGTCATGGGGGCCGGTGTTGCGACCTCCGTCGGTGTGGCCGGCAAGGCCCTGGCGGCCGACGGCGAAGACGCGATCCTCAAGCTGCCCGAGCACACCACCGGCCTCGGTTTGCCGGTGGTCACGGACGGCTACGGCAAGCCCAGCAAATGGGAGGCCAACCTGCAGCGCCGCCAGAGCCCGGGTCTCACGCGGGTGAACCAGGCGTCGGTGAGCTTCACGCCGTTGCAAGGCCTGTTCGGCATGATCACGCCCAGTGGCCTGCACTTCGAGCGCCACCACCAGGGTTGGTGGGACATCGATCCGTCCAAGCACCGGCTGATGATCAACGGCCTGGTCAAGCGCCAGCGCGTCTTCACCATGGACGATCTGATGCGCCTGCCCAGTGTCTCGCGCATCCACTTCATCGAATGTGGTGCCAATACCGCGACCGAGTGGGGCAACGTGGCGGTGCCCACGGTGCAGTACACCCACGGCATGGTGAGCTGCTCGGAATTCACCGGGGTGCTGCTCTCCACCTTGCTGGAGATGTGTGGTGTCGACAAGAAGCTGGGCAAGTTCATCCTGGCCGAAGGCGCAGACGGTTCGTCCATGACACGCACCATCGACATCGACCGTGCGATGGACGACTGCATCGTGGCCTGGGCCATGAACGGCGAGATGCTGCGCCCGGAAAACGGTTACCCGCTGCGCCTGGTGGTGCCCGGCATCCAGGGCGTGAGCTGGGTGAAGTACCTGCGCCGCATCGAGGTGGGCGATCAGAAATACGCAACCAAAGACGAGTCGGTGCACTACATCGACCTGATGCCCGACGGCACACACCGCCAGTACACCGGCATTCAGGAATGCAAGAGCGTGGTCACGACGCCCTCGGGCGGGCAGACGCTGCTCGACAAGGGTTTCTACAACGTGACCGGCCTGGCCTGGTCGGGCCGCGGCTCGATCAAGCGCGTGGACGTGAGCGTCGACGGCGGGCGCAACTGGCGCGCGGCGCGTCTCGAAGGCACGCCGCTGCCCAAGGCCATGACCCGCTTCAACATCGATTGGGTGTGGGACGGCAAACCGGCCATTCTGCAGAGCCGCGCCATCGACAGCACCGGCTATGTGCAACCCCAGATCAACCAGTTGCGCGCCGTGCGGGGCACCCGCTCGGTCTACCACCAGAACGCGATCCAGAGCTGGCTGGTGTCGGAAAACGGTGAAGTCTCCAACGTGCAGGTTTATTGAACATGACCACCCCCGTCCTTCTTTCCCTTCGGTCGTTCATTCCCCGCCTCATGGAGGAAAAACCTGCCGTCCCGCAGCGCCGGTACGACGGCTTTCTGGCCCAGGCGAGGCAAGCTGCGGTGCTTGCATTGACCTGTGTTGCGCTCTCCTCGTTCGCGCAGGACAAACCCTGGAGCAGCATCGGTCGCGATGCCACTCCGGCCGAGGTCAAGGCCTGGGACATCGACGTGCGGCCCGACTTCAAGGGCCTGCCCAAAGGCGCTGGCTCGGTGGACATGGGTGCCGGCATCTGGGAAGATAAATGCGCGTCCTGTCACGGCATCTTCGGTGAGTCCAACGAGGTGTTCACACCCATCATCGGCGGCACCACCGCCGAGGACATCAAGGCCGGTCGCGTCCAGGGCCTGATCGATGGCAAGAGCATCGCGCCGCAGCGCACCACGGTGATGAAGGTGGCCACGGTCTCCACGCTGTGGGACTACATCAACCGCGCCATGCCGTGGAACGCACCCAAGTCGCTGAGCGCCGACGAGGTGTTTGCGGTGACCGCCTACCTGTTGAACCTGGCCAACATCGTGCCGGCCGATTTCACGCTGTCCGACAAGAACATCGCCGAGGCGCAGCAGCGCATGCCCAACCGCAACGGCATGGTGTTCTACGAGCCGATGTGGCGGGCCGACGGCAAGGGCGACACAAAGAACGTGGCCTGCATGAAAAACTGTGCGGTCAACGAGACCATCCACAGCTCGCTGCCCGCGTTTGCCCGCGATGCGCACGGCAACATCGCCGAGCAGAACCGCATCATCGGGCCGGTGCGTGGTGCCGACACCACGCAGCCGCCGCCCAAGGGCCCAGTGGGCTCGACGCCGCTCCCGAAGCCGGTGGTGGTTGCCGCGGCCTCGGGTGGCGCAGCCGATGTGAAGGCGCTGCTGGGTGCCAACGCCTGCCTGGCCTGCCATGGCATCAAGAACAAGGTGGTCGGCCCCGGCTTCAACGAAGTGGTGGCCAAACACAAGGGGCGTGCCGACTTGCAAGCCTATCTGGAAGGCAAGATCAAGGGCGGCGGCGTGGGCGTTTATGGCAGTGTGCCGATGCCCGCACAACCGCAACTCAGTGATGCCGATGCGAAGACGATTGGGCAGTGGATCGCCGCTGGTGCGCCGTAAGAATGTTTTCGAAGTTGCTCGTTAACCCCAACCGATTCATCCTCAGGAGACCGTAAGCTATGACCATGTTTTTGAGATCCTTCGCGCTGGCTGTCGCCACGTTATCGACTGCCGGCGCCGCCCAGGCTCTCGATGCCGCAACGGCCAAGGCACTGGCCGCCAAAAGCGCATGCCTTGCCTGCCACGCGGTCGACAAGAAGCTGGTGGGCCCGTCTTACAAAGACGTCGCCGCCAAGCACCAGGGCCAGGCCGATGCGCTCGAAAAAGTGGCCGCACGCATCAAATCCGGGGGCTCGGGCACGTACGGACCGGTGCCCATGCCGGCCCAGCCCAACCTCAAAGAAGATGAACTCAAGCTTCTCGCGGCGTGGGTGCTGGCAGGCGCCCCCGACAAGTAAACTCCCCCATCCCATTTTCAGGAGATCGCCATGAAAAATACCCGCCGTTCCGCCCTCAAAGCCACGGGCGCCTTCGCCACCCTGGTGTCGCTGGGCCTGATCACACAAAGCCAGGCGCAAGCCGCTGTGGACCGCGCCAGCTTCGCGGTCAAGACGCTCGACGATGCCCTCAAGGCCATCGGTGGCACACCCGCCAACAGCGACCAGGTCACAGTGGTCTCGCCCGACATCGCCGAAAACGGCGCCGTGGTGCCTGTGGGCGTGACCTCCAAGCTGCCCAACACGACCGATCTCTACATCATCATCGAGAAGAACCCGACGCCGTTCACCGCGGCTTTCATGATCCCCGCCGGTACCGTTGCCGACGTGCAGACCCGCGTCAAGATGGGCCAGAGCACCAACGTGGTGGCGGTGGTCAAGGCCGACGGCAAGCTGTTCTCGGCCACCAAAGAAACCAAGGTCACCCTGGGCGGTTGCGGCGGCTGATCGGCCTCCGCACACCAGCGTTTCCATTCCCCGATTTTTTCCATTTTCAGGAGTCCATCATGGCTGATCCGATGCGCATCCGTGCCGCCCTTGCCGGCGACGAAACCACCGTTCGCGTGCTCATGTCCCACGTCATGGAGCCCGGCACGCGCAAAGACGCGTCTGGCGCGCTCATTCCCGCCCACTTCATTCAGGACGTGGATGCCACCCACAACGGCAAGCCCGTGCTCAAGGCCATGTGGTCGGGTGCGGTGTCACAGAACCCTTTCCTGTCGTTCAAGTTCAAGGGCGCCGCCAAAGGCGACAAGGTCGTGGTGAAGTGGGTCGACAACAAGGGCGATTCCCGCACCGACGAAGCCACCATCGCCTGATTGCGGCGAGGTTAGACACGGCCAGCCACGCACGTCGCTGGCCGTTTGTTTTTTGACAAAAGAAGGAGACACCCCGATGAAGAAACCGATGGCCCAGCGACAGGTGCTCGCGGCGGCAGCGCTGCTTGCGGCCATGGGCGCAGCCCATGCCCAGGACGCCACCGCGGACGGCATTGCCAAGTACCGCGAGATGCTGCAAGACGGCAACCCGGCCGAGCTTTTCGAAATGAAAGGCGAGGAACTGTGGAAGCAAAAGCGTGGCCCCAAGAACGCCACGCTCGAACAGTGCGACCTGGGCAAGGGACCCGGTGTCATCAAAGGTGCGTTTGTCGAATTGCCGCGCTACTTTGCCGACACCGGCCGTGTGCAAGACCTGGAGACCCGTCTGATCACCTGCATGGAAACCCTGCAGGGGTTCAAGTCGGAAGACCTCTACAAGGCGGCTGCCAAGTACGGCAAGGGCGAGAGTGCCAACCTGGTGGCGATCACCACCTACGTTGCCACTGCGTCCAAAGGCATGCGTTTTGCGTTGCCGCAAAACGATGCAAAAGAGAAGGCAATGTACGAGGTGGGCAAGCGCCTGTTCTTCGCGCGTGGTGGCCCGCACGACTTCGCGTGCTCCACCTGCCACGGCGTGGATGGACAACGTATTCGCCTGCAAGACCTGCCCAACCTGACCAAGAACCCGGGCGATGGCGTCGGTTATGCCGCCTGGCCTGCTTACCGCGTGTCCAACTCCCAGATGTGGACGATGCAGAAGCGCCTGAACGACTGCTACCGCCAGCAACGTTTCCCCGAGCCCAAGTTCGGCAGCGACGCCACCATTGCCCTGTCCACCTACATGGGCGTCAACAGCAAGGGTGCCGAGTCCATCGTGCCCGCCATCAAGCGCTGATCAGGAGACCCACCCATGAAGAAAACTCTCAAGATCGCACTGATCCCCGCAGCGGTGCTGGCATTGACCGCATGCACCTTGTCCCCTTCGGGCGCCGACTACGACAAGCTCGCCGAGCAGGTGACCCAGACCTCGTTCCAGGCCAACGGCCAGGCCACGCTGGATCGCCTGCAGCAGGACGAAGCAAACCGCCTGTGCAGCGCGGCCGACGTGGCCGGCCAACCGCTGGACGAGAAGACCGCCAAGGCGATCGAAGCGGCCAACCTCAAGTCCATCAAGTGGCCTGCCGACGGCAAGTTCCTGGGCGACTGGAAAAAAGGCGAAAAGCTGGCGCAAAGCGGCCGCGGCCTGACCTGGTCGGACAAGGCGGGGTCGGAAAACGGAGGCAACTGCTACAACTGCCACCAGATCACGAAGGAAGAGATTTCCTTTGGCACCATCGGCCCCAGCCTTTACCACTACGCCAAGCTGCGCGGCGTGACCGACCCCAACAGCCCGGCGGCCAAGGCGATGGTCGAGTACACCTGGGGCAAGCTTTGGAATGCACGCGCCTACAGCGCCTGCTCCCAGATGCCTCGTGCGGGTCATAACGGCATTCTTGACGAAGCGGGACTCAAGGATGTGATGGCCCTGTTGCTCGACCCCGCATCACCCACCAACAAATGATGTGCACGCGTGCGCAGGCTGCAAAGCCTGCGCGCGAGGTGGCGTCCCGCTGACAAGCCGGCCCGGCCTCGCCGCGGCCGGCTTTCATCCGACAGCCGAGAGCGTGCCGGTGTTACCAGGGCCGTTGCTCCGGGCGCGTTGTGATCGAGTTGTGATCGTGTGCTGTATCTATCAGCAATCAATTGAAAAGGAATATTCATGAGCTTCAGCCGTCGCGAATTCATGCAGGTGCTGGCGGTGGCCAGTGCCGGTGGCATGGCCCTGAACCACAAGGACGTGCTCGCCGCCAAGCCGGGCGCCGGCCAGAAGTTGTACGACCTGCCCGCGTTTGGCAACGTCAGCTTCCTGCACTTCACCGACTGCCACGCGCAGCTCATGCCGATTCATTTCCGAGAGCCCAGCGTCAACCTCGGTGTGGCCGAGGCGGTGGGCCGTCCGCCCCACATCGTGGGTGAGGCGATGCTCAAGCACTTCAAGATTCGCCCCGGCACGCCCGAGGCCCATGCCTTCACGTACCTGAACTTCGAGCAGGCGGCCCTGACCTACGGCAAAGTGGGTGGCTTTGCCCACCTGGCCACGCTGGTCAAGATGATGCGCGCCAGCCGGCCCCACGCCATGCTGCTCGACGGCGGCGACACCTGGCAGGGCAGCGCCACCGCGCTGTGGACCAACGGCCAGGACATGGTCGACGCCTGCAAGCTGCTCGGTGTGGACGCCATGAGCCCGCACTGGGAGTTCACCCTGGGTGAAAAGCGGGTGCAGGAAATCATTGACAAGGACTTTGCCGGCAAGCTCGACTTCCTGGCACAGAACGTCAAGACCAACGACTTCGGCGACCCGGTGTTCAAGCCCTATGTCATCAGGCAGATGAACGGAGTGCCGGTGGCCGTGATTGGCCAGGCCTTCCCCTACACACCCATCGCCAACCCCGGCTACATGGTGCCCAACTGGACCTTCGGCATCCAGGACGACAACATGCAGAAGATGGTCGACGAGGCGCGTGCCAAGGGCGCACAGGCTGTCGTCGTGCTCTCCCACAACGGCATGGATGTGGACATCAAGATGGCTTCGCGTGTCACCGGCATCGACGCCATCCTCGGCGGCCACACCCACGACGGCATGCCCGCGCCCATCGTGGTCAAGAACGCCAGCGGCCAGACACTGGTCACCAACGCCGGCTCCAACAGCAAGTTCCTTGGTGTGCTCGACTTCGACGTGCGTGGTGGCAAGGTGCAGGACTTCCGCTACAAGCTGCTGCCGGTGTTTGCCAACCTGCTGCCGGCCGATGTCGAGATGCAGGCCTACATCACCAAGATGCGCGCGCCTTACCAGGCCAAACTCGACGAAAAACTCGCCGTGAGCGAGGGCCTGCTGTATCGCCGCGGCAATTTCAACGGCTCCTGGGACCAGCTCATCGTCGACGCGCTGATGGAAGTCAAGGGTGCAGACATGGCGTTCTCGCCCGGCTTCCGCTGGGGCACCACCATCCTGCCGGGTCAGTCGATCACGCGCGAACTCATGATGGATCAGGTGGCCATCACCTACCCGTCCAGCACGCTCACCGAGATGAGCGGCGAGATGATCAAGACCGTGCTCGAAGATGTGTGCGACAACCTGTTCAACCCCGACCCTTACTACCAGCAGGGCGGCGACATGGTGCGTGTGGGTGGCCTGGCCTATTCATGCGACCCCAACGCCGGCGCTGGCAAACGCATCAGCAACATGGTGCTCAAAGGCAAACCCATCGAAGCCAGCAAAAACTACAAGGTGGCGGGCTGGGCACCGGTGGCGCAGGGCGCCCAGGGCGAGCCGATCTGGGACGTGATGGAAGCCTATTTCAAAAACCACCAGACCATCACCCCGCGCAAGCTCAACACGCCCAAACTGGTGGGCATGGCAGGCAACCCGGGCATGGCGGGCTGATCACTGCGCCACCGATCGCACGCCGATCGGCCTCCACCCGAACCGGCCCTCAGCTGCCCAAGCTGCGGGCCTTTTCTTTGATGTTCCCGCTACCGCAGAGACAAACCCGATGAACCCACGCAAGATCTCCCTGTCGATCGCCCTGGCAGCCAGCCTGCTGCTGCCGACCTTCACGCCAGCGCAGGCCGAACCCACCGCGGCGGTCGTCGATGAAATGGCCGCCTACCTGGAGTTCTCCGAGTACGGCGGTGGTGTCATGTTTGCCGAGCAGATCCCGCGCGAAGACTGGAAACGCTTTGTGGTCATCGACACCCGCGACGCCACCCAGTACGGCAAAGAACACATTCCGGGCGCGATCAACATCGACTGGCGCCAGGTGCTCGCGCAGCGCGCGACCATCCCGCGCGACAAGCCGGTGCTGGTGTACTGCAACTCCGGCTCGCTCTCCGCCCAGGCCGGCTTCGCGCTGCGTGTGGCCGGCTTCGAGAACGTTCGCATCCTGCAGGGCGGCTTCGACGAATGGAAGGCCAAAGGCGGTTTCGACGCCTCGACCCGCGCCACCGCACCAGCCAAGCACTGAGGGACGCGCCCAGAAAAAAAGCCCTGAAGCGCAAGCTTCAGGGCTTTTTCAATTTGGTGCCGGAGAGATGAATCGAACACCCGACCTTCTCATTACGAATGAGCTGCTCTACCGACTGAGCTACACCGGCTTGGTAGCCGAAGATTATAGCGGAGGGTGGTAGCTGGTCACCCGCTCGACCTCGTTCTTCGATCCCAGAATCACGCTCACGCGCTCATGCAGGGCGGCGGGCTGGATGTCCATGATGCGCTGGCGGCCGTTGGTGGCGGCGCCGCCGGCCTGTTCGACCAGCCAGGCCATGGGGTTGGCCTCGTACATCAGGCGCAGCTTGCCGGGTTTGTTGGGTTCGCGCTTGTCCCACGGGTACATGAAGACACCGCCACGGGTGAGGATGCGGTGCACGTCGGCCACCATGCTGGCGATCCAGCGCATGTTGAAGTCTTTGCCGCGCGGGCCTTCCTTGCCGGCCAGGCATTCGTCGATGTACCGTTTCACCGGCGCATCCCAGTGGCGCATGTTGCTCATGTTGATGGCAAATTCCTGCGTGTCTTCGGGGATGCGCAGGTGTTCCTGGGTGAGCACGAACGAGCCTTGCTCGCGGTCGAGCGTGAACATGGCCACGCCGTCGCCCACGGTGAGCACCAGCGTGGTCTGCGGGCCGTAGACACAGTAGCCGGCGGCGACCTGCTGGCGGCCGGGCTGCAGGAAGTCGCCTTCGTCCACACCGCGGTCGTCCTCGGGCATCTTGAGCACGCTGAAGATGGTGCCGATGCTCACGTTCACATCGATGTTGGAGGAGCCATCAAGGGGGTCGAACAGCAGCAGGTACTCGCCCTTGGGGTAGCGGTTGGGGACAACGTAGATCGCGTCCATTTCCTCCGAGGCCATGGCGGCGAGGTGGCCGCCCCATTCGTTGGCCTCGATCAGCACCTCGTTGGCGATGATGTCGAGCTTCTTCTGGATCTCGCCCTGCACGTTCTCGCTGCTGGCGCTGCCCAGCACGCCGCCCAGCGCACCCTTGTTCACCGCCTGGCTGATGCTCTTGCAGGCGCGCGCGACCACCTCCAGCAGCAGGCGCAGCTGCGACGGAATGTGCCCGTCGACACGCTGCTGCTCGACAAGGTAGCGGGTGAGGGAGATTTTGTTGCTCGACATAAAGAACCTCGAATCAGTGAAAAAACTTGCCGATTGCTGCGCCGGACCGTCCCGAGCAAGGCCTGCCCTTCGCAGGCAGCGATCCGCGCAGCAGCGGTGCGTGGGGCACTCAATCTGCCAAGGCGCGCGTGACGACCTCGCTCACATCGTTGCTCAAGCCCGGTTTGGCCGCCACCCGCTCGATCGCTTCGCGCGCGGCGCTGCGGTAGGGCTCGGCCAGGTGCTTCCAGCGGTCGAGTGCGCGCGCGAGGCGGGCGGCCACCTGCGGGTTGAAGCTGTCGATTTCCATCACGCGCTCGCGCCAGAACACATAGCCTGCGGCGTCGCGGCGGTGGAAGGCGCCGGGGTTGGCGCTGCAGTAGCTGAAGACCACGCTGCGCGCACGGTTCGGATTTTTGAGGCTGAAGTCGGGGTGGGCCATCAGCTGGCGCACGGCGGGCAGGATCTGGCCACCGCGGTCGGGAGCGCCGGCCTGCAGCGCGAACCATTTGTCGAGCACCAGCGCTTCGTGCTGGAACATGGTGTGGAAGCGCGCCAGCGCGTCCTGTGCCAGCGGCTGGCCACTGACCACGAGTGCCGACAGGGCGTTGAAGCGGTCTGTCATGTTGCCGGCGTCTTTGAAGCGCTGCAGCGCCTTGCCCGGCCAGACCTCGTCGCCGCTGGCGCGCGCCGCCAGGCACAGCATGGTGAGCGCCATGCCGGCCAGCGCGCGCCGCCCAGTGCTCACCGGATCGGGGCGGTAGGCGCCGGTGTGGTGGTTGGCCTCGAAGGTGGTCACCCAGTCGGCGTGCAAGGCCTGCGCGAGCTGCTCGCGCATGGCTTCGCGCACCGCGTGCACGCGCTGCGGGTCCACCTCGTCGAGCTGCTCGGCGATGTAGGTTTCGCTCGGCAAGGTGAGGGTGAGTTCCTTGAATGCAGCATCCAGCGTGGGGTGAAGCAACACGCTGTGCATGGCGTCCAGGAAGGCCGCATCGAGTGGGGTTGGCGAGACCGGGCCTTCGGCGCGCACCGCCGCCAAGGCGCGCTGCAAGGCCAGTCGCTGACCGGCCTCCCAGCGGTTGAACGGGTCGGTGTCGTGCGCCAGCAGGGTGAGCCAGTGGGCGTCGCTCTGTTCCACGTCCAGCACCACCGGCGCGGAGAAGCCGCGCAGCAGCGAGGGCACGGGCTCGGCGTCGAGGTGGGTGAATTCGACGGTGGTGCTGGCTTCGCTGAGCACCAGCAAGCGGGTGCCGGTCTGGGGCGCGGACTCGCTTGCCAACTGGGTGGGCAGCTCGCGGCCTTGCGCGTCGAGCAAACCGAGTGCGACCGGGATCACAAACGGCGCTTTCTCCAGCTGGCCCGGCGTGGGCGCGCAGTGTTGCGACAGCGTGAGGCGGTAGCGGCGGCTGGCCGCGTCGTAGGCGCCTTGTGCGTGCACACGGGGTGTGCCGGCCTGGCTGTACCAGCGCTTGAACTGCGGCAGGTGCTGTGCGAGTTCGCTGTCGGGGTTGGCATCGGCCATGGCCTGGGCGAAATCGTCGCAGGTGACCGCCTGGCCGTCGTGCCGTTCGAAGTACCGCTTCATGCCGGCGGCAAAGCCGGCCCGGCCGACGAGGGTCTGCATCATGCGGACCACCTCGGCACCTTTTTCGTACACCGTCACGGTGTAGAAGTTGTTGATCTCCGCGTAGCTGTCGGGCCGCACTGGGTGGGCCATGGGGCCGGCGTCTTCGGGGAACTGCGCGGTGCGCAGCACGCGCACGTCTTCAATCCGCTTGACCGCGCGCGCCGAGGGCTCGGCGCAGAGGTCCATGCTGAATTCCTGGTCGCGGAAGACGGTGAGGCCTTCCTTGAGCGAGAGCTGGAACCAGTCGCGGCAGGTGACGCGGTTGCCGGTCCAGTTGTGGAAGTACTCGTGGCCCACCACCGACTCGATGTTGGCGAAGTCGGCGTCGGTCGCGGTGGCGCTGTTGGCCAGCACGTACTTGGTGTTGAAGATGTTGAGGCCCTTGTTCTCCATTGCGCCCATGTTGAAGTCGGCGGTGGCGACGATCATGAAGCGCTCGAGGTCGAGCGGCAGCCCAAAACGCGCCTCGTCCCAGATCACGCTGGCGATCAGCGAGTTCATGGCGTGCTCGGTCTTGTCCATGTCGCCCGCGCGCACGTACACCTGCAGCAGATGTTCTTTGCCGGCGCGCGAGACGATGCGCTGTTCGCGAGCCACCAGCTGGCCGGCCACCAGGGCAAACAGGTAGCTGGGCTTCTTGTGCGGATCGACCCACCGGGCGAAATGGCGTCCGTCGGGCAAGCTGCCTTCTTCCACCAGGTTGCCGTTCGACAGCAGCACCGGGTATTTTTTCTTGTCGGCGCGCAGCGTGACGGTGTAGCTGGCCATCACATCCGGACGGTCCAGAAAATAGGTAATGCGGCGGAAACCTTCGGCCTCGCACTGGGTGAAGAAGGTGCCCTGGCTCACATACAAACCCATGAGCTGGGTGTTCTTCTCAGGCGCGCAGGTGGTGAAAATTTCCAGGCTGAAGGCATCGCTGCCTTCGGGCAGGTTCTCCAGCACCAGGATCTGGCCGTCCATCTTGAACGAGCAGCCCGCCCCGTTGACCAGTACCCGCGCAAGGTTGAGGTCTTCGCCGTCGAGCCGCAGCGGCTGGGGCGCCACCTCGGGGTTGCGGCGCAGGGACATGCGATTGAGCACGCGGGTCTTGGCCGGCTCCAGGTCGAATGTCAGATCGACCGTGTCAATCCAGTACGCCGGGGCGGCATAGTCTTCGCGGCGCACCACGGTGCTGGGGCCTTCACGCAGAGAACTCATGGGTCAGACGCCTTGTTTCAATGAAGCTTCGATGAACGGATCCAGATCGCCGTCGAGCACTTTCTGGGTGGCCGAGATCTCGACGTTGGTGCGCAGGTCCTTGATGCGGCTGTTGTCCAGCACGTAGCTGCGAATCTGGTGTCCCCAGCCCACATCGGTCTTGCTGTCTTCGAGCTTTTGTTGCTCTTCCTGGCGCTTGCGCATCTCGTGGTCGTACAGGCGCGAACGCAGGCGCTTCCAGGCCACGTCGCGGTTGCCGTGCTGGCTGCGGCCGTCCTGGCACTGCACCACGATGCCGGTGGGGATGTGCGTCAGGCGCACGGCCGAGTCGGTCTTGTTGATGTGCTGGCCGCCGGCGCCGCTGGCGCGGTAGGTGTCGGTGCGCACATCGGCGGGGTTGATGT
>CAYRIT010000079.1:0-15628 GCA_964424415.1 uncultured Hydrogenophaga sp. | reverse complement strand
CCGGCCGACGTGCGCACCGCGCTCAACGGCGCGATGCAGGAAGCCATCAAGCACGGCAACAAGATTGCCGAGGACGAGTCGGCCAACTACCGCGCCAAGGTGATCGCCGACAACAAGGCCAAGGTGCTGCCGATGAGCAAGGAAAACCTGACCGCCTGGCGCGCCGCGATGCAGCCGGTGTGGAAGAAGTTCGAAGGCGACATCGGTGCCGACCTGATCCAGGCGGCGCAGAAGGCCAACCGCTGAGCGGCCCTCACGCCCGACCGACCCAGAACCCCGGACCTGTCCGGGGTTTTTTCAGGACCCGCCATGTTGAAAATTCTTGACCGACTTGAAGAGTGGATCATGTCCCTGATGCTGCTGGCGATGACCGCGCTGGCCTTCATGCAGGTGGTGCGCCGCTACGTCTTCAACACCAACTACTCGTGGAACCTGGAGCTCACCACGGTGTGCTTCGCGATCATGATTTTTATTGGCATCTCCTACGGCGTGCGTGTGGGCTCACACATCGGCGTGGACGCGCTGGTCAAGCTGCTGCCCGCCAGACAACGCCGCGCCACCGCGATCGTGGTGGTGCTGCTGTGTCTGGTGTACGTCGGCTTCGTGATGGTGGGCTCCACCGAATACGTGAGCAAGATGAAAAGTGTGGGCATCGAGTTTGACGACATGCCGATCGAGCGCTGGCAGGTGCTGATCGTGGTGCCCATCGGCTACGCGATGGTCGGATTTCGTTTCCTGCAAATCCTGTGGAACCTGATCACCGGCAAGACCACCAGCCTGCACCTGGCCGACGAAGCGGCCGACGCGATGAAACTCAATGCCGAAGAGGACGCCGCATGACCACACTGATTTTGTTTGCCGGCCTGTTCGTGTTTCTGGCGCTGGGCATGCCGGTGGCGATCAGCCTGGGTCTGTCCAGCCTGATCACGATCTACTTTTTCTCGCAGGACTCGCTGGCTTCGATGTCGATCAAGCTGTTCGAGACCAGCGAACACTACACACTGCTGGCGATCCCGTTTTTTGTGCTGGCGGGTAACCTGATGTCCACCGGCGGTGTCGCGCGACGCATGGTGACGTTTGCCATTGCGGCGGTGGGCCACATGCGCGGCGGTCTGGCGATTGCCTCGATCCTGGCCTGCATGCTGTTTGCAGCGGTCTCCGGCTCCAGCCCCGCCACGGTGGTCGCGATCGGTTCGATCGTGATCGCCGGCATGGTGAAGAACGGCTACACCAAGGAGTTCGCCGCCGGCGTGATCTGCAACGCCGGCACGCTGGGTATCCTGATCCCGCCCTCGATCGTGATGGTGGTCTACGCTGCGGTGACCGAGGTTTCCGTGGGCCGGCTGTTCATGGCCGGTGTGGTGCCGGGCCTGCTGCTGGGCTTCATGCTGATGGCTGCCGTGTGGTGGCGTGCCGGCAAGCTGCAACTCACGCCGCCCCCCAGGGCGCCGCTGCGGGTGGTGCTCAGTTCGCTGCGCGAATCCATGTGGGGCCTCGCCCTGTTGGCGATCATCATGGGCGGCATCTATGGCGGCGTGTTCACGCCCACCGAGGCGGCTGCGGTCTCGGCCGTCTACGCCTTGTTCGTGGCCGTGGTGATCTACCGAGATATCGGTTTCAAACAACTGCCCGAGGTGTTCCTGGAGTCGTCCAAAACCACGGTGATGCTGATGTTCATCGTCGCCAATGCGCTGCTGTTTGCCCACGTGCTCACCACCGAACGCATCCCGCAGACCATCGCCGAGCACATCCTCGCGGCCGGGATGTCGCCCTGGATGTTCCTGATCATCGTCAACCTGCTGCTGCTGGTGGCGGGTGCGTTCATGGAACCCACCGGCGTGATCCTGATCCTGGCGCCCATCCTGTTCCCCATCGCCTCGCAGCTGGGCATCGATCCGATCCACCTGGGGGTCATCATGGTGGTGAACATGGAGATCGGCATGGTGACCCCACCGGTGGGGTTGAACCTGTTCGTCACCGCCGGGGTGACCAAAATGAACCTGATGCAGGTCACCCGGGCCGCGCTGCCCTGGCTGTCGGTGCTGCTGGTGTTCCTGGTGATGGTGACCTACATTCCGGCGATCACCCTGGCACTGCCCAACGCCATCTTCGGCCCCTGACCGGTGTTGAGCGGGTGAGGTGGCCAGCGCCATGGCACAGCAACCCTGCGGGCCGCGCCCGCTGCGCCGGGTGGACTCGATCACCGAACTCGGACCGCACGACGCTGGCTGCATCGCGGTCAGCGGCTCGCACGGCGGCCTGAGTTCGGCGCGTTACGCGCAGGCCGCGCGGCCCTGGCTCAGCGTGTTCAACGACGCGGGCGTGGGCAAAGACCAGGCCGGTATCGCTGGCCTGCAGGTCTTGCAGCGGGCAGGCCTGGCGGCGCTGGCGGTGTCACACACCAGCGCCTGCATCGGGCAGGCAGACAGCAGCTGGCGCGACGGTGTGGTCAGTCACCTCAACGCCGCAGCCATCGCGCTGGGTTTTGCGGCTGGCGAGCCACTGGCCCCGCAGATCCGGGCCTTGGCCAATCCCCAGCAGCAGGTCTGAAATTGCGACGCTCCTAAACGCCCCAGACCACCTCGACATCCGCCTTCTCGCAGCGCTGCAGCATTTCGATGAAAGGCGCGCTGCGCAGCCTCAGGCTGACCGAATCGAACTCGGGCGGGGGATCGCCCTCGGCCTGTGCCTCTTCGCGCTGACGTTGCTGATCGGCCTCCTCCACCACGACCGCATCACGCAGCGCCTGCACAGCTGCGGGCATTTGCTGCGGCAGGATCACGCCAGCGGCGCCGGGATCTTTGCCGATGATCTCAAGAATGCGCTTGCCATGCGGCTCCAGCATCACCAGATCACCGGTCTCACGGGATTTGAATCGGTACAAAGACATCTGAGTGCCTCCTTTCGGTGTTCATTCTTGCACCGATATCTCGGTGGTGCGCAGGCACAGATCAAGTCTTGCCCAGGTTGGCTGCATTCATCCGCGTGATGCGGGTTATCCCGATGGTCGGGCGATATTTCAAACCTAAACTAATCGGTCATGAACACCTTGCTTGACATGGAGGCCCGCGCCCACAGCGAACATGCACATGCCCTGCGCCTGTGGCTGCGGCTGCTGACCTGCTCGCAGCTGGTGGAGAAGCGGGTGCGCGCCGGCCTGCGCGAGCAGTTCGACACCACCTTGCCGCGCTTCGATCTCATGGCGCAACTGGAGCGCCATCCCGATGGCCTGAAGATGAAAGAGCTGTCGCACCGGCTAATGGTCACCGGCGGCAACGTCACCGGCATCACCGACCAGCTGGTGGCCGAGGGCCTGGTGGAACGGCTGGCGGTGGCGGGCGACCGGCGCGCCTTTCGTGTGCGGCTCACCGAGCGCGGCCATGCGGCTTTCGCTGCGATGGCACAACAACACGAGCACTGGATCGTGGAGGCTTTCGAAGGGCTCCAGCCGCGCGAGCTGGACCAGCTGCACAAGCTGCTGGGCAAGCTGAAGTTGCACCAGCTTGCGATCAATGCCCGCCTGGACGCCGATCGAATCGAGTGACCGCACCGAGGAACCGCCATGAAACACCCCATCCCCGACCACAACCCGATGCGCGACCAGTACCGTCCGGTGGCAGGGCAAGCCACCCAGCACTTTGCGCTCAACGTGGCCGACGGCGTGGCCACCGTCACGCTCAACCGACCCGAGCGCAAAAACCCGCTCACCTTCGATTCCTACGCCGAGCTGCGCGACTGGTTCCTTGGCCTGCAGCGCGCCACCGACGTCAAGGCCGTGGTCCTCACCGGTGCTGGTGGCAACTTCTGCTCGGGTGGTGATGTGCACGAGATCATCGGGCCGCTCACGAAGATGGCGATGCCGGAGCTGCTGGCCTTCACCCGCATGACCGGCGCCCTGGTGAGCGCCATGCGCGCCTGCCCGCAACCCATCGTGGCCGCGCTCGACGGCGTCTGCGCCGGCGCCGGCGCCATGATGGCGCTGGCCAGCGATCTGCGCCTGGGCACGCCGGGCGCCACCGTGGCCTTTCTGTTCACCCGCGTCGGGTTGGCCGGCGCCGACATGGGCGCCTGCGCCCTGCTTCCGCGCATGATCGGGCAGGGCCGCGCCAGCGAACTGCTGCTTACCGGGCGCGCCATGGCTGCGGCCGAAGGCGTGTCCTGGGGTTTCTTCAACGCACTGCACGAAAGCGACGCCCTGCTCCCCGCCGCTCACACACTGGCCGGCCAGCTCGCACAAGGCCCGACCTTTGCCCACGGCATGACCAAGACCATGCTGCACCAGGAATGGGCCATGACGCTGGACCAGGCGATCGAAGCCGAGGCCCAGGCCCAGGCCATCTGCATGCAAACCCAGGATTTCCGGCGCGCCTACGAGGCGTTTGCCGCGAAACAGCGGCCCCGCTTCGGGGGCAATTGAATGACAACCCGCTGCGCCGCTTCGCACCGTCTCCCACAGGGGACCACACCCACGGCCCGGCAAAGCCGGTTCCCTGGCGCGCGCGGGAACAATGGACCCGCGCTCCTGGAGTTCTGAATGGTCGCCTTCGAACAGCCGCACCCCCACGGCGCCCTCGCGCCGACCGCCCACCTGGAACTGCCGTTCTTTGACGACACACACCGGGCGCTCGCCAACGGCCTGGTGGATTGGGCCCGGTCACAGCGTGTGGACGAAGCCGACGACCGCACCGCCTGCCGGGAATGGGTTCGCCGCCTGGGTGCTGGCGGCTGGCTGCGCTACTGCGTGTCGGGCCAGCACGGTGGCGCGCTGCCCACGCTAGACTCGCGCGCGCTGGTGATCCTGCGCGAAACCCTGGCGTACCACGCACCCCTGGCCGACTTCGCCTTTGCCATGCAGGGGCTGGGCAGCGGCGCTCTCTCGCTGGCGGGTACACCCGGGCAGCAGGCGCGCTACCTGCCCGCGGTGGCCCGCGGCGAGAAGATCGCCGCGTTTGCGCTGAGCGAACCCGACGCCGGCTCCGATGTCGCGGCCCTGGCCACCCAGGCGAACGAGACAGCCCAGGGCTGGTCGCTCAACGGCAGCAAGACCTGGATCAGCAACGGCGATCTGGCCGATTTCTATCTCGTTTTCGCCAAGACCGACACCCAGGCCGGTGCGCGTGGCATCAGCGCCTTTGTGGTCGACGCCACCGCCCCTGGCCTGGACAGCAGCGAGCACATCCAGGTGATGGCGCCACACCCGCTGGCCACGTTGCGTTTCAACGGCTGTGTCGTGCCGGCGGACGCGCTGGTGGGCCCGCTGCACGGCGGCTTCAAGCTCGCCATGCAGACGCTGGACATCTTCCGCGCCTCGGTCGCCGCCGCCGCGCTGGGCATGGCGCGCCGCGCCTTTGCCGAAGCCGTCGCCCATGCGAAACAGCGCAAGATGTTTGGCCAGACCCTGGCCGATTTCCAGCTCACCCAGATCCGGCTCGGCGAGATGAGCGCCTTGATCGACGCCGCAGCGATGCTCACCTACCGCGCGGCCTGGATGCGCGACCGCAGCAGCACCCAGAGCGCCGGTACACCGGCCTACACTGCCGCCGCGGCCAGCGCCAAGCTCGTCGCCACAGAGAACGCACAGCGTGTGATCGACATGGCGCTGCAGCTGTTCGGGGGGCGCGGTGTGCAGGTTGGCCAGACCATCGAACACCTGTACCGCGACATCCGCGCCTTGCGCATCTACGAAGGTGCGAGCGAAGTGCAGCTGCTCATCCTGGGAAAACAAGCCCTGAAGACCTGAGTCCGGGGAGTCCGACATGCCCAGCGCCCAGATCGACCGCTTCGTCCACGACCGTCTGCCGCCCGCTTCGCAGTGGCCCGAACTGCGCCACGACCGGCCCGAGCTGCGACTGCCTGCCCAGCTCAACCTGGTGCAGGCGCTGTTCGACCGCGCCGAAACCGCCGGACACGCCGATCGGCCCTTGCTGCGCAGCGACGAGCGCACGCTGAGCTACGCACAAGCGCGGGTCGAGGTGAACCGCATCTCGAACCTGCTCATTGCCGAGCTGGGCCTTGTCCCGGGCAATCGGGTGCTGTTGCGCGGTGGCAACTCCATCCCCATGTCCCTGGCCTGGCTGGCGGTGGTGCAGGCCGGGCTGGTCGCTGTGGCCACCATGCCACTGTTGCGCGCGCGTGAACTTGGCGCCATTGTCACCAAGGCGGCGCCCGCTGCTGCGCTGTGCGAGGGCAAGCTGGCCGACGAACTCTTCGCGGCGTGGCAGGCCGACTCCTTGTGTGCGGACCGTCCGGTGCTGTTGTTCAACACCGACGACGGGACGTCAGACTCGCTTGAAACGCGTGCACAGGCTCAAAGCGCTTCCGCCACGCCCTGCCCCACCGCCGCCAGCGACATCGCCCTGTTGGCCTTCACCTCAGGCACCACCGGCGCGCCCAAGGCTGCGGTGCACAGCCATGGCGAGGTGCTTGCCGCCTGCGAAACCTGGCCGCGCCACATACTGCGCGCCACATCCGAAGACATCGTGGTGGGCTCGCCGCCGCTGGCGTTCACCTTCGGCCTGGGAGGCCTGCTGGTCTTCCCCATGTGGGCCGGCGCCTCGGTCTATTTCCCAGGCATCCCCTACACCCCGGAAGCCATGGTGACGCTGATGAACCGCGTCGGCGCCACCATCTGCTACACCGCACCCACCTTCTACCGCCAGATGGCGCCGTTCGCGACGCAGCACGGCATTGGTCGCCTGCGCATCTGTGTGAGCGCGGGCGAAGGTTTGCCGGACGCGACGCGGCAGCTCTGGAAGCAGGCCAGCGGCATCGAGATGACAGACGGCATCGGCGCCACCGAAATGTTCCACATCTTCATCTCGGCCGCGCCCGACGATGTGAGGCGCGGCGCAATCGGCCGCGCGGTTCCCGGATACACCGCGCGCATCGTGGACGATGACGGACACGAGCTGCCCATCGGGAAGGTCGGGCGGCTGGCGGTCAAAGGCCCGACCGGCTGCCGCTACCTCGACGATGTGCGGCAGGCCAACTATGTGCAGGACGGCTGGAATTTCCCGGGTGACGCTTTCCACCAGGATGCCGACGGATATTTTTTCTACCAGGCCCGCACCGACGACATGATCATCACCGCCGGCTACAACGTGGCCGGTCCCGAAGTCGAGTCGGCCTTGCTGCAGCACCCGGCGGTCGCCGAGTGTGGCGTGGTCGGCCGGCCCGATGAGGAGCGCGGCATGGTGATCGTGGCCTACGTGGTGCTCAAGCCTGGCGAAGCCACGGGCGCGCTGCAGATCAAGGCCTTGCAGGATCACGTGAAGCACACACTGGCGCCTTACAAATACCCGCGCGATGTGGTCTTCCTCGACAGACTCCCGCGCACCGAAACCGGCAAGCTGCAACGTTTTGCGCTGCGCCGCCTGGCCACCGGCCCAACCACCTGAATTGAAAGCCCGCTGCCGTGATACGCCTTCAACCACCCGTCTGGACAGCGCCCAAGGGCTACGCCAATGGCATCGCCGCCCGCGGCACGCTGATTTTTGTGGGGGGACAGATCGGCTGGAACGCCCATCAGCAGTTCGAAAGCGACGACTTCATTGCACAGACCCGCCAGGCACTGGACAATGCGCGCGCGGTGCTGGCAGCCGGTGGCGCCGGCCCCGAGCACATGGTGCGCATGACGTGGTACGTCGTGGACCGGGTGGAATACAACGCGCGACTGCGCGAGCTCGGCGAAGCCTACCGGGCTGTCATGGGCAAGCACTTCCCGGCCATGACCTGCGTCGAGGTCAGCGCCCTGATTGAAGACCGGGCCAAGGTGGAGATCGAGGTCACGGCGGTGCTGCCGGACGCCTGACGACCCAAACAAAAAAGCCCTCGTTTCCGAGGGCTTTGGTGCCAAGCAAGTGCTTGATTTGGTTGGTTGCGCGGGCAAGATTTGAACTTGCGACCTTTGGGTTATGAGCCCAACGAGCTACCAGGCTGCTCCACCGCGCGTCAAGCTTTGTATTCTATCACGCTTTCGCATCGTCTGCGCCAGGCGCCGCACCTTCTCCACGATCCACCAGCTCCACCAAAGCCATGGGCGCGTTGTCGCCAACGCGGAAACCCATTTTCAGGATACGGGTGTAACCACCTGGGCGGGCGGCAAAACGCGGGCCGAGTTCGTTGAACAGCTTGACCACGACGTCGCGGTCGCGCAAGCGGTCAAAGGCCAGGCGTCGGTTCGCCACGGTGGGCACCTTGGCCAGGGTGATCATGGGTTCGACCACGCGACGCAGCTCTTTGGCCTTGGGCAGGGTGGTCTTGATGACTTCGTGCGTGAGCAGCGAATTCATCATGTTGCGCAGCATCGCCTGGCGGTGCTCGCTGGTGCGGTTGAGTTTGCGAAGTCCGTGTCCGTGACGCATTGGAAAGTCCTTTCAGTATTTTGCCCGCAGCCGGATCAGGTACTGCGGGTTCGTCCGGGCCTGGCCAGCCTGGCCAGGCGCTTCGGGGTCAGTGCTTGTCCAGGCCGGCAGGCGGCCAGTTTTCAAGCTTCATGCCCAAGGTCAGCCCGCGTGAGGCAAGCACTTCCTTGATCTCGTTGAGCGACTTGCGGCCCAGGTTGGGGGTCTTGAGCAGCTCGTTCTCGGTGCGCTGGATCAGATCACCGATGTAGTAGATATTTTCCGCCTTGAGGCAGTTGGCCGAACGCACGGTGAGTTCAAGCTCGTCCACAGGACGCAGCAGGATCGGATCGAACTGCTGCGAGCTGCGCTGGGCCGGCTGATCGAACGCGGTCAGTTCCACGCCCTCGAGCTGCGCAAACACGGCAAGCTGCTCGACCAGTATCTTGGCGGAGGCACGCACTGCTTCTTCCGGGCCGATCGAGCCGTTGGTCTCGATCTCCATCACCAGCTTGTCCAGATCGGTGCGCTGCTCGACACGTGCACTCTCCACCGTGTAGCTCACGCGCTTGACGGGTGAAAACGAAGCGTCGAGCACGATGCGGCCGATGGAACGTGACTGCTCGTCGCTGCGGCGCAGGCTGCCCGGCACGTAACCACGGCCTTTTTCAACCTTGATCTGCATGTCCAGCTTGGCACCGGCAGACAGCGTGGCGATCACGTGCGACGGGTTGACAATCTCCACATCGTGTGGTGTCTGGATGTCGGCTGCGGTCACCAGGCCCTCACCATCCTTGCGCAGGCTGAGCGTCACCTCGTCGCGGTTGTGGAGCTTGAACACCACACCTTTGAGGTTCAGCAGCATATTGACGACGTCTTCCTGCACGCCATCGATCGAGGAATACTCGTGCACCACACCAGCGATGGTGACCTCGGTCGGCGCATGGCCCGTCATCGAGGACAGGAGCACACGGCGCAGGGCGTTGCCCAGCGTGTGGCCATAGCCGCGCTCGAAAGGCTCCAGCGTCACCTTGGCGCGGTTGGTCGACACTTGTTCGACGTGAATGGTTTTGGGCTTCAGCAGATTGTTAAGCATTCAAATTCCTTCAGGGCCCTCGGCTCGTTACACCGATAAGGCAGACGGAGAACGACCCGGGCATGCCGCTAGGCACGCACCGGGCGCGGGGACTCAACGGGAATACAGTTCGACGATCAGCGATTCGTTGACGTCGGCTGCGAATTCGTCGCGGTCTGGCGACTTCTTGAACACGCCTTCGGCCTTGTCCACGGATACGTCCACCCAGGCCGGGAAACCGATCTGCTTGGCCAGCTCAAGTGCTTCGATCACACGGGCCTGCTTCTTCGATTTCTCGCGCACCGCGATCACATCGCCGGCTTTCACCGAGTACGAAGGAATGTTCACCGACTTGCCATTCACCGTGATCGCCTTGTGCGACACGATCTGGCGTGCCTCGGCGCGTGTCGAAGCGAAGCCCATGCGGAACACCACGTTGTCCAGGCGCGCCTCAAGCAGGGACAACAGGTTCGCGCCGGTGTTGCCACGGCGGCGATCGGCTTCGGCGAAATAGCGGCGGAACTGACGCTCCAGCACACCATAGGTGCGCTTGACCTTTTGTTTTTCGCGCAGCTGCAGACCGAAATCGGAAGTGCGCTGACCCGAGGTGCGGCCGTGCTGACCAGGCTTCGAGTCGAATTTGGCCTTGTCACTGATCGAGCGGCGAGCGCTCTTGAGCAACAGATCGGAGCCTTCACGGCGGGAGAGTTTGGCCTTGGGGCCGAGATAACGTGCCACGTGGATGTCCTTGTTTATCTGCCACAACCGGCGTCATCAATGACGTCATTGCGGGAGCCACCCGTCAAACGGGGGCGGTGGGCTTAGCAAAAAATGCCACCGCGGAAACCCGCCGTGGCGCTCAAAAAAGCTTTCGATTCTACCGCGCTTGGCGGCGAAGCGTCAGATGCGGCGGCGTTTCTGTGGCCGGCAACCGTTGTGCGGCACAGGCGTCACGTCGGCAATCGAGTTGATCCGGATACCCAAGGCACCCAGAGCACGCACCGACGACTCGCGACCCGGGCCGGGGCCTTTGATCTCGACGTCCAGATTTTTGATGCCCTGCTCGATCGCAGCGCGACCGGCCACCTCGGACGCCACCTGGGCAGCAAACGGGGTCGACTTGCGCGAGCCCTTGAAACCCTGGCCACCCGACGAAGCCCAGGACAATGCGTTGCCCTGACGGTCCGTGATGGTGATGATGGTGTTGTTGAACGACGCGTGCACGTGTGCAATGCCGTCCGCAACGTTCTTGCGGACTTTCTTGCGTACGCGGGCTGCTGCGCTGCTGGAGGGTGACTTAGCCATGGAGATCCTTCAATCCGATTATTTCTTCAGCGACTGGGCTGCCTTGCGCGGACCTTTGCGGGTGCGGGCGTTGGTCTTGGTGCGCTGGCCGCGCATGGGCAGGCCACGACGGTGGCGGAAGCCGCGGTAGCAACCGATGTCCATCAAACGCTTGATGTTCATCGTGGTCTCACGGCGCAGATCACCCTCGATCGTGTAAACGCCCACCTGATCGCGTACTTTTTCAAGCTCCGCGTCGCTCAGGTCCTTGATTTTCTTGTGGTAGTCGATGCCGCAGGCTTCGCAGATTTTGCGTGCCCGGGTGCGACCGATGCCAAAGATTGCCGTCAAGCCGATTTCGGCGTGCTTGTGCGGCGGAATGTTGATGCCTGCAATACGAGCCATGTGTTACCTCTGAACGAACCGATCAGCCTTGACGCTGCTTATGACGCGGATCGGTACAGATGACCCGCACGATGCCGTGACGCTTGATGATCTTGCAGTTGCGGCACATTTTTTTGACCGAAGCCGAAACTCTCATAGTCTTCTCCTAAAACTTTCAAAAATCTTTGACTGCCTACACACACGTCGCTCGAACCCGGGCCCAGCCCGTATCAGTTGCCGATCGACGTCTTGAAGTTGGCTTTCTTGAGCAGCGATTCGTATTGCTGCGACATCATGTAGTTCTGCACCTGGGCCATGAAATCCATTGTCACCACCACGATGATGAGCAGCGAAGTGCCACCGAAGTAGAAAGGAACGTTGTATTCCAGAATCAGAAACTCGGGCAGCAGACACACGGCGGTGATGTAGATCGCACCGGCAAACGTCAGCCTGAGCAGGATCTTGTCGATATAGCGGGCGGTCTGATCCCCTGGGCGAATACCTGGAATGAACGCGCCACTCTTCTTCAGGTTGTCTGCGGTCTCACGGCTGTTGAAAACCAGCGCGGTGTAGAAGAAGCAGAAAAAGATGATCGCCGCCGCGTACAAGGCCACATAGATCGGCTGGCCGGGGGACAGGGCCGACGAGATGTCTCGCAACCAACGGGTCGAGTCACCGGTGCTCACCCAGCTCACCACCGTGGTGGGCAGCAGGATGATGGACGAGGCAAAAATTGGTGGGATCACACCCGCCATGTTCAGCTTGAGCGGCAGGTGCGACGATTGACCGCCATACACCTTGTTGCCTACCTGACGGCGCGCGTAGTTGACCAAAATCTTGCGTTGGCCACGCTCGACAAACACCACGAAATACGTGACCAGAACCACCAGGGCGATGATGAACAGCGACACCAGAATGTTCATGGCACCGGTGCGCACCAGCTCCAGCAAGCCACCGACCGCATTCGGCAGACCCGCTGCGATGCCGGCAAAGATGAGCAGGGAGATGCCGTTACCCAGGCCGCGCTCAGTGATCTGCTCACCCAGCCACATGAGAAACATGGTGCCGGCAACCAGGCTCACCACCGCCGTCACGCGAAATGCCATGCCGGGATCAATCACCAGGCCCGCCTGGCCTTCCAGCGCCAGCGCAATGCCCATCGACTGGAAAATGGCCAGACCCAGCGTGCCGTAGCGCGTGTAGGCGGTGATCTTGCGACGGCCCGCTTCGCCCTCTTTCTTCAGCTGCTCGAACGTGGGCACCACGTAGGTCATGAGCTGCATGATGATCGAGGCCGAGATGTACGGCATGATCCCCAACGCGAACACGGTAAAGCGCGAGAGCGCGCCGCCCGAGAACATGTTGAACAGGCTCAAAATGCCGCCCTGCTGGCCCTGGAACAGCCGTGCCAGCTGGGCCGGGTCGATGCCGGGCACAGGGATGTGCGCACCGATCCGGTACACCATCAGCGCCAGCAGCAGGAAAACCAGCCGACGGCGCAGGTCACCGAACTTGCCGGTTTTGGCCAGGGTTGAAGAAGCAGTCGCCACAGAATGCCTTTGACGGTTTCCGGTCAGGCGATCGAGCCGCCAGCCGCCTCGATTGCCTGCTTGGCACCAGCGGTGACACCGATGCTCTTGAGCGTCACCGCGCGGGTGATCTCACCGGTCTTGATGATCTTCACGCGTCTGGCGAGCTGAGGCACCAGACCAGCTTGCTTGAGGGTGAGCAGGTCGACTTCACCGGCGTCGAGCAGGTTCAGATCGGCCAGCGTCACCTCTGCATTGAACTGCAGCGTGGTCGACTTGAAGCCGCGCTTGGGCAGACGGCGCTGAAGCGGCATCTGACCGCCTTCGAAGCCGACCTTGTGGTAGCCGCCCGAACGCGACTTCTGGCCTTTGTGGCCACGGCCGGCGGTCTTGCCCAGGCCGGAGCCGATGCCGCGACCCACGCGACGCTTGGCGTGCTTGGCGCCTGCCGCAGGCTTGATGGTATTGAGTTCCATGGATATACCTCCGATCAGACGATCTTCACCAGATAGCTGATCTTGTTGATCATGCCGCGCACCGCAGGTGTGTCCTGCAGTTCGCTGACGCTGTTGAGCTTGCGCAGACCCAGGCCGCGCACGGTGTCGCGGTGGGATTGTTTGGTCCCGATGGGGCTGCGCACCAGCTGAACCTTGACGGTAGTTTGAGTGGTCATGGTGACTCCGATCAGCCCAGAATGTCTTCGACCGACTTGCCGCGCTTGGCAGCGACGCTGGCGGGCGTGGTCGAGTTCTTCAATGCGTCCAGCGTGGCACGCACCAGGTTGTAGGGGTTGCTCGAACCGTGACTCTTGGCCACCACGTCGGTGACGCCGAGCACCTCGAACACCGCGCGCATCGGGCCGCCAGCGATGATGCCGGTACCCTTGGCCGCCGGCAGCATCATCACGTTGGACGCGCCGTGCTCACCTTGCACGCTGTGGTGCAGAGATCCGCTCTTGAGCGAGACCTTGATCATGTTGCGGCGCGCCGCTTCCATGGCTTTCTGGACCGCAACCGGCACTTCACGCGCCTTGCCTTTGCCCATGCCCACGCGTCCATCGCCGTCACCGACAACGGTCAGCGCTGCGAAACCGAGGATGCGACCACCCTTGACCACCTTGGTCACGCGGTTGATCGCGATCATCTTCTCGCGCAGACCGTCTTCGTTCGCGTCTTTGTTGATGTTTGCCGTAAATTTTGCCATTTGAGTATCCCGTCTGATCAGAACTGCAGGCCGGCTTCACGCGCCGCGTCTGCCAGGGCCTTGACCCGACCGTGGTAGGCAAAGCCTGAACGGTCGAAGGCGACCTTCTCGATGCCGGCGGCCTTGGCCTTCTCAGCAATGCGCTTGCCGATGAGGGCGGCGGCAGCGGTGTTGCCTCCTTTGCCGGCACCACCGATCTGGGCGCGCACTTCGGCCTCCGCGGTGGAGGCGGAAGCCAGCACCCGGGAACCGTCGTCGGAGATGACGCTGGCGTAGATGTGCAGGTTGGTGCGGTTCACCGCCAGGCGCACAGCACCTTGCTGGGCGATCCGGATGCGGGTCTGGCGGGCGCGGCGCAGACGTTGCTCTTTTTTGGTCAACATGATCTGTCCTTACTTCTTCTTGGTTTCCTTGATCACCACCTTTTCATCCGCATAGCGGATGCCCTTGCCCTTGTAGGGCTCGGGGGGGCGCACAGCGCGCACCTCGGAAGCAATCTGGCCCACGCGCTGACGGTCAGCGCCCTTGATCAGGATTTCGGTCGGCGTCGGTGTTTCCACCTTGATACCGGCCGGCATGTCGATCACCACCGGGTGCGAGTAGCCCACGGTGAGGTTGAGCCTGGCGCCCTGCGCCTGGGCCTTGTAGCCCACACCCAGCAGCGACAGCTTCTTCTCGAAACCCTTGCTGACACCGGTGACCATGTTGTTCACCAGCTGGCGCATGGTGCCCGACATGGCGTTGGCTTCACGCGAATCATCAACCGGGGCAAACGACAGCGAACCGTCCTTGCTCTCGACCTTAACCAGCGGATTGATCGCCAGCGCCATCGCGCCCAGTGCGCCCTTGACGTTGATCAGCTCGTCTTTGACAGCCACTTCCACCCCCGCAGGGACGGTGACTGGCAGTTTTCCAATACGTGACATTCAGTAGCTCCTCAATGCCCGCATCAGGCGACGTAACACAAGACTTCACCACCGACACCGGTGGCACGCGCCTTGCGGTCGGTCATCACACCTTGCGGGGTGGTGACGATGGCCACGCCCAGGCCGTTCTGGACCTGGGGGATGGCGTTGCGGCCGCGGTAGACACGCAGGCCAGGACGGCTCACGCGCTCAATGCGCTCGATCACCGGGCGGCCAGCGTAGTACTTGAGCGAAATTTCCAGCTCGTTCTTGCCATCGGCGCTCTTGACCTGGAACCCGTCGATGTAACCCTCGTCCTTCAGGACTTGGGCAATCGCGGCCTTGACTTTGGATGCCGGCATCGACACGGTGGCTTTCTCGACCATCTGCGCGTTGCGGATGCGGGTCAACATGTCGGCAATAGGATCACTCATGCTCATTTGTGGTTCTCCTGTTGCTTACCAGCTGGCTTTGGTGATGCCGGGGATCTCGCCGGCAAACGCCATTTCGCGGATCTTTGCGCGACCCAGGCCGAACTGCGCAAACGTGCCACGCGGGCGGCCCGTGATTTCGCAGCGGTTGCGCTGACGCGTCGGGTTCGCGTTGCGAGGCAGCTTTTGCAGCGCCAGACGGGCCGCATCGCGCTCTTCGTCGCTGTGCTTGGCGCTTTTCGCGACAGACTGCAGCTCGGCGTATTTTTTGGCGAACTTCGCGGCGAGTTTCTCGCGCTTGAGTTCACGTTGGAGTAGTGCTTGTTTAGCCACGCGCCACCTCAGTTCTTGAACGGGAAACGGAAACCAGCCAACAGAGCCTTGCACTCTTCGTCGGTCTTGGCGGTTGTCGTGATGCTGATGTTGAGGCCGCGCAGGGCGTCAACCTTGTCGTACTCGATCTCCGGGAAGATGA
>CAYRIT010000078.1:12975-15762 GCA_964424415.1 uncultured Hydrogenophaga sp. | reverse complement strand
CGCCTACAAAGGCGGCTGGGTGACAACCAGGGCGATGAACGAGAAAGAATTTGTTGACTGGGGCAATCCAATTGGCGAAATTTTGTACGAGGCCACGCGGTATTTTGCAGGCAAAAAATCCGCAACCACGGCATTCTCTGGCAGCACGACCATTGACGGAGAGGTAGGGCTGTCAAGCGCCGTCTGGGACGATCCCTATTCCGCCGCCAGCCAAGCCAAGGCCGCCTATTGCTCCCGCGCCAGTTTTCTGACCATTTCCGACATCAATCCCTCGTTTGACTCGGATCAGTTGCCAGGAAGCTACTTCAACTCCACGTTCAGTGGCGATCTGACGGGTTTGAATGTCAGCACACGGGCAGACACCATCACCGCGGTAGAGTCGAACATCACCGGCATGCGATTCATCGGCCGCTCCGAGACCCTTGATGACTCCGCTCCCACTGCCAAAAATGTTGTATCTCTGGCATCGATCCGTGGCATGGCGCCGGAAGAGCCTACCAAACAAGGCAGCTATTACGCCGCGTCGGTGGCATACCATGCCAAGACGACCGATCTGCGCACCGATCTGAAAGGCAAGCAATCGATCGACAGCTTTGTGGTGGCATTGAGCTCACCCCTGCCAAAGATTGAAGTCAAAATGCCCGGCGGCAAGATGATCACACTGGTTCCCTTTGCGAAATCGGTGAACGGCTCAAGCATTTCTTCGGACAAGTCCAAGTTTCAGCCAACCAACCAGATTGTGGATTTCTATGTGGAGAAGCTGGTCAACCAAACACCCAACGAAGACACCAGCGAAAACGGGGGGCGTTATTCGGCCCAGTTCCAAATCAACTTTGAAGACGTTGAGCAAGGCGCCGACCACGACATGGACGTGGTTGCAAAATACGTGATCAAGGAAACCAGCGGCGGCGGCCTGTCGATCACGGTGGAGCCCACCTACCAAGCGGGCGGCATTCAGCAACATGTGGGTTATGTGATTTCCGGCACCAGTGCCGATGGTGTGTATCTGGTCGCGCGCGACGAGAAAGATTCCCCCGCGTATTTCCTGAATGTCCCCAGCGGAAAAACGCCAGGCTATTGCAACCCGAGTTCAGGGTCGATGCCAAGCGATTGCAAAGATTTGCCGGGAATTGGCGACACCCCCAATACCTTCACCTTCATACCGGGCAGCACCAGCGGCGCCACGTTGCTGAAAGACCCGCTCTGGTATGCCGCCAAATACGGTGGCTTCAACGATCGCAACAAAAGCGATACGCCCGATTTGCCACTGGAATGGGACGTGGATGGCAATGGCGTGCCCGACACCTATTTCCTGGTACAAAACCCCTTGAAGCTGCGCGAATCGCTGAAAAAAGCGTTTGACGGCATCATCGAGAAGAACGGCAGCGGCGGCAACGTGATCGCCAACAGCACCGTGCTTTCCACAAATGCGCTGGTGTACCAGGCAACCTTCAACAGCACCAACTGGTCGGGCGATCTGGAAGCCTACCCGGTCACTGCGGCCGGGGTCGATACGACCGTTCAGTGGAAGGCGTCCGAGAAGCTGCCAGCGCCCAGTCTTCGCAAAATCACGTTCTGGTCGGCGTCAACACCCCTCACGCCAAAGCTGGATTTCACCTGGGCATCGCTGGCAGCGACAGAACGCACAAAGCTGGGCGATGACGAGAACGTTTTGAATTTCATTCGTGGTGACCGAACACGTGAGATTCAGAATGCGACGCCATCGATCAACGGATTGTTCAGAAACCGTGCGGTCAACAACGTGCTGGGCGACATTGCGCACTCGTCGCCGTTCTATGTGAAGGACACGAACACGGTGTACATCGGGGCCAACGACGGCATGCTGCACGCATTCGACGCCACCACCGGCATCGAGCTGTTTGCGCACATTCCCAGCCCGATGCTGCCCAAGCTCAAGGACTTGACCAGCCCGGCCTACACCGACTTGCACCAGTATTTCGTGGACGGCGACACAGCGGTGTCGGCCGTATCCCAGACCACCCGCAACTACCTGGTGACTGCCATGGGTCGGGGTGCAAAAGGCGTTTTTGGCCTGGATGTGACCAACCCCGCCAGCTTCGACACCAGCATGGTGCTCTGGGAATACGTGGACGGCGCAACAGACGCAGACCTGGGGCACATGCTCGGCCGTCCAGTGATTGCCAAGATGAAGGACGGTCAGTGGGCCGTGATTCTGGGCAACGGATATAACAGCACCTCGCAAAAGGCCGTGCTCTACATCTTCAACCTGGCCACCGGCGCGCTGATCCGCAAGATCGACACCGGCGTGGCCGGCGACAACGGCATGTCAACCCCGGGCGTGCACCTGGATGCCAGCGGCGTGGCCGAGACCGTGTATGCGGGCGACCTGAAAGGCAACGTCTGGAAATTCGATGTGTCCAGCGCCACACCAGCCGACTGGGGCATCCCGAGTGCGCTCGGTACGGCCCCCATCTTCCAGGCCAAAGACCCTCTCGTCGCGGGACTTGTCCAGCCCATCACCGCACCGGTCAAATCGGTGGTCAACACCGTCTCCGCCGATCCGAACTACGGCAAGCTGTTCCTGCACTTCGGTACCGGCAGCGATTTCCAAGTCTCGGATCCATCCAATACGGCAAAACAGAGCTGGTACGGCTTGATCGACGCAGGCGTGGTGATCCCGAACCGCAGCAACCTGGTCAACCGCACCATGAATGCCTCGTTTGACCTGGCGGGCCGACCTGTTCGGAGCATGGCCGCATCCAGCACCGGAGACATGACAGGGAAGTCGGGCTTTGTGATTGATTT
>CAYRIT010000078.1:0-12875 GCA_964424415.1 uncultured Hydrogenophaga sp. | reverse complement strand
GCCTCCAACTACTACAAGCTGGCCGAGCCTGTGCTGATTGCCAGTTCCGTCATTCCCACCCTGGATCTCTGTGAGCCCGGTGGCATTGGCTTCTTGAACGCAATCAACCCGTTCACCGGAGCCAGGCTGTCCAAGCCCTTCTTTGATGTCACCAACAACGGAGATTTCACCGACGATGTGGATTCGAACGGCGCTTTTGTGAGCTCGGTCGATCTGGGTGTGGGCAAGCCCGGTGAAGCGATTCTGATCGGCAACCGCTTAGTGGTCGGCGGCTCCAAAGCTGTGATCAAGGATGTCCGAATCAACCTCGGCCTGCCCGCGGTGAAGGGACGGCTCTCTTGGCGCGAAATCATTCGCGACTGACCGGTTCGACGAGGAAACCCAACCCCATGACCCCCAAACACCCACCGCACCCCAGCGCGTCAGCCGCACAGCGCGGTTTCACCCTGATCGAGCTCATGATCACGGTGGCCATCATCGGCATCCTCGCGGCGGTCGCCTACCCCAGCTACACCAGCCATGTGATCAAGACCCGCCGGACCACCGCGGCGGGCTGCTTGATGGAACTGGGCCAGTGGATGGAGCGCAACTACACCACCTGCCTGCGCTATGACAAGACTGGGGCAAGTTGCGCCACCGACGTGGATTCCGCTCAGCTACCAGCACTGCAGTGCCGCAACGATCTTGCTGGCGCCTATACGTTTGGAATCGCGTCCACCCCGGCACTCACCGCCAGCGCCTACCAGCTGGACGCCGTGCCAGGTGGCGCGCAAGCGTCTGACACGAAATGCGGCAAGCTGACACTCAACCAAACGGGCGCCAAGGGAGCCACCGCGGCAACGGGCTGCTGGCAGTGATTTCAGCCCTTGGTGAGGGCGCTTGGTCATCGGCACAAGCCGAGGCAGCATCGGCAATCGCGCTGACCAACCCCAACCCCCGCGTCGGGTGCGTCATCACCACCGCCGACGGCCGCACCCTCGGCCAAGGCCACACCCAGAAAGCCGGCGGCCCGCACGCGGAGGTGGTGGCGCTGCGCGATGCACAGGCGCGCGATGAATCGGTACGAGGGGCCACTGCCTACGTCACGCTGGAGCCTTGCTCCCACCACGGTCGCACGCCACCCTGCTGCGATGCCTTGATTGGCGCGGGCATCGCCAAGGTGGTGGTGGCGACGCTGGACCCCAATCCCAAGGTTGCCGGGCAAGGCCTGCAGCGACTCCGTGCTGCCGGTATCGAAGTCGAGCTGTTGCCACCCGACAGCGGGCCGGCACGCGCTTGCCGCGAACTCAACATCGGTTTCTTCAGCCGAATGATCCGTGGCACACCCTGGGTGCGGATGAAAATGGCGGCATCGCTCGACGGCACCTCGGCGCTCGAGAACGGGGCCAGTCAGTGGATCACGGGGCCTGAGGCCCGGGCCGACGGCCATGCCTGGCGGGCGCGGGCCTGTGCGGTGCTGACCGGCATCGGCACGGTGCTGGCCGACAACCCGATGCTCGATGTGCGCGAGGTACCGGTGCAGCGGCAGCCGCATCTGGTGATTGTGGACAGCCGGCTGGAGACGCCGCTGGACGCCCGTCTCTTCAACCCACCCGCACAAGGCCTGGCGCGTCAGATCTGGATCTACACCGCCAGCGACAACACCGCCCGCCGCCAGGCGCTGGAAGCCCGCGGCGCCACCGTGATCGCCTTGCCCGGCAAGGGGGACACCGGGCAGCGCAAGGTCGATCTGGGCGCCATGCTGCGCGACCTGGCGCAACGCGAGGTCAACGAACTGCACCTGGAAGCCGGCCACAAACTCAACGGCTCGTTCGTTCGCGAAGGGCTGGTGGACGAATGCCTGCTCTACTTGGCACCGCGCCTGCTCGGACCCGGTCAGGGGCTGGCCAGTTTTGGACCGTTGCAGTCGCTGGACGACGGTGTGCGGCTGGCTTTTCGCTCGGTGGAGTCAGTGGGCGAGGACCTGCGCGTCGTCGCCCGGTTGGCGGGGCGCGACGCGTTTTTGGCTGGCTGACATCCGCGGCACCCTGAGCACCGCGACATCCCGTCGCGGGCGGGCTGTGGAAACCCTGCGAAAATAGCCGGATGTTCACCGGCATCATCACCGGCGTGGGGCGCATCGCCGCCCTCCACGCCCTTGGCAGTTCTTTGCACCATGGCAAGCGCCTGCACATCGAGGCGCCGCCCGGCTACCTCGACGACGTCGGCCTGGGCGACAGCATCGCCCTCAACGGCGCCTGCATGACGGTCACCTCGCTGGACCTGCCCCAGCGCCAGTTCACCATCGACATCTCCGCCGAATCGCTGGCCCGCACCACCGGCCTGGCCGCTATCGGGCACCGCATCAACCTGGAGAAGGCGCTGCGCGCCAACGACCGCCTGGGCGGCCACATCGTCTCTGGCCATGTCGACGGCATTGGCCATGTGACCCGCTTCGCACAGGTGGGTGAGAGCTGGGAACTGTGTGTGATGGCACCGTCCGAGCTGGGCAAATACCTGGCGTACAAGGGCTCGATCACCGTCAACGGTGTGAGCCTCACGGTGAACCGCGTGGCGGACACTCCCGCAGGCTGCGAGTTCAGCATCAACCTCATTCCCCACACCGTGGACCACACCGCACTGGGCTCGCTCGGTGAGGGTGCGGCTGTCAACCTGGAAATCGACACCGTGGCGCGGTATGTGGAGCGCATGCTCCAGCCCGCTCACGTCTCCCCAAACGCCTCCCCACTGGCCCCCACTCAGGAACCCGTTGCATGAACGCCCCCGAAACCCTGGCGCCGGTCGCCATTTCCCCGGTCGAAGACATCGTGGCCGACATGCGCGCCGGGCGCATTGTGATCCTGGTCGATGAAGAAGACCGCGAAAACGAGGGCGACCTGGTGCTGGCCGGCGACCACGTGAGCGCCGAGGCCATCAACTTCATGGCGCGCTTCGGGCGCGGTCTGATCTGCCTCACGCTCACCCGCGAGCGTTGTGAGCAACTGCATCTGCCGCCCATGGTGGCGCGCAACGGCGACAAGAAAGGCACGGCCTTCACCGTTTCGATCGAGGCGGCCGAAGGTGTGACCACCGGTATCTCGGCCGCCGACCGCGCGCGCACGGTGCAGGTGGCGGTGGGGCGCCATGCGCAGCCGAGTGATCTGGTGCAACCGGGCCACATCTTTCCGCTGCAGGCGGTGGACGGCGGCGTGCTCATGCGTGCCGGCCACACCGAAGCGGGATGTGATCTGGCCGCCATGGCCGGCTGCTCGCCCGCTGCGGTGATCTGCGAGATCATGAAGGACGATGGCACCATGGCGCGTCTGCCCGATCTGCAGCTGTTTGCTGCGGAGCACGGGCTGAAGATCGGCACCATAGCCGATCTGATCGAGCACCGCAGCCGCACCGAATCGCTGGTGACAAAGCTGGGCTCGCGTCCACTGCAAACCGCCTTCGGCGAGTTCACCGCCACCGCGTTCCGCGATCAGCCCAGTGGCGCGCTGCACCTGGCGCTGGTCAAGGGCCAGTGGGAGGCGAGCGACAGCGTGGCGGTGCGGGTGCATGAGCCGCTGTCGGTGCTCGACGCGCTGGAAGTCGGCCGCTCCATGCACAGCTGGAGCCTGGAGGCCAGCCTGCGCCACATCAACGAAGCGGGTGCCGGTGTGGCGGTGTTGCTCAACTGCGGCGAGACCGCCGAACAGCTGCTGGCGCAATTCGAAGGCACGGCGCGCTCGGCGCAGGCGCCCGTGCGCGGCCGCATGGATCTGCGCACCTACGGTGTGGGCGCGCAGATTCTGCGCGAGTGCGGCGTGCAAAAAATGCAGCTCATGGGCACGCCGCGGCGCATGCCAAGCATGACCGGCTACGGCCTGGAAATCACCGGCTACCTTGGTCGCGGCGACTGAACCTCATCAACTACACAGAGAACGGAATCGATCATGTTCGGCGCAGACAAAGGCGCGGTCCCTTCACTCGATGGCAAGAAACTCGCCATCGGTATCGTGCAGGCCCGCTTCAACGAAACCATCACCAACGCCCTGTTCAAGGCCTGCCACGCCGAGCTGCTGGCGCTGGGCGTGGCAGAAAAACACATCACCCACGTGACGGTACCGGGCGCGCTGGAAGTCCCGCTGGCCTTGCAGGCGCTGGCCGAGCGTGACGCGTACGACGCACTGATTGCGCTGGGCTGCATCGTCCGCGGCGAGACCTACCATTTCGAGCTGGTGGCCAACGAGTCGGGCGCCGGTGTCACGCGCCTGGCGCTGGACTACCAGGTGCCGATCGCCAACGCGATCCTGACCGTTGAAAACCAGGCCCAGGCCGTCGCACGCCAGGAAGACAAGGGGCGTGACGCCGCGCGGGTGGCGGTGGAAATGGCGCACCTGCTGGCGCAGATCGACTGACCATGACCGAGTCCAGCCCCCCGAATACCAAACCCCGCAAAGCGGCCGACAAATCGGCCCGCACCCGCGCGCGGGAGTTTGCGCTGCAAGCGCTCTACCAGCACCTGGTGGGCCGCAACGCAGCCGAAGACATCGACAGCTTCACGCGCGACCTCGCCGGCTTTCACAAAGCCGACAGCGTGCATTTCGATGCCCTGCTGCACGGTTGCATCGCCCAGGCCAGCGCACTCGACGCGCTGATCACGCCGCTGCTTGATCGCCCTCTGATCGAGCTCTCGCCAATCGAACACGGTGTGTTGTGGATCGGCGCCTACGAGTTCCAGCACTGCCTCGACGTGCCCTGGCGCGTGGTGCTCAACGAATGCATCGAGCTGGCGAAAGCCTTCGGCGGCACCGACGGTCACAAATACGTCAACGGTGTGCTGCACGGGCTGGCAACGAATTTGCGCGCGGTGGAAGTCGCGGCTGGCGCTGGCGCCACAGCAAGCCGCAAGCCACGGCCAGGCACGGCATGAGGATCGCCCAACGTGCCCAGCGCGTCGAGCCGTTCTACGTGATGGAACTGGCCAAGGCCGCAGCCGAGATGGCGGCGGCAGGCGTGCCCGGCCAGCGGCCGATGATTTACCTCAACATCGGTGAGCCCGATTTCACCGCACCCCCGCTGGTGCAGGCCGCCGCCGAACGTGCCATCCGCGCCGGCCGCAGTCAGTACACCCCCGCCACCGGCCTGCCCTCCCTGCGCCAGGCCATCAGCGGCTGGTATGCGCAGCGGTTTGCGCTCGACATCGACCCGGCGCGCATCGTCGTCACCGCCGGCGCCTCGGCCGCGCTGCAGCTCGCCTGCCTGGCGCTGATCGAGGCCGGCGACGAGGTGCTGATGCCCGACCCGAGCTATCCCTGCAACCGGCAGTTTGTGCAGGCAGCCGAGGGCCGCGCGATCTTGCTGCCCAGCGGGCCGGCGCAGCGCTTTCAACTCAGCGCGGCGCAGGTGGAAGCGGCCTGGGGACCGGCCACGCGCGGCGTGTTGCTGGCCTCCCCCTCCAACCCCACCGGCACCAGCCTGGCACGCGACGAGCTGGAGCGCATCGCGCGCCTGGTGCGCGAGCGCGGTGGCGTGACCATGGTCGACGAGATTTACCTCGGGCTGAGTTACGAGGCCGAGTACGGCCACAGCGCGCTCGGCCTGCCGGACGGACTGGGCGACGACCTCATCAGCATCAACAGCTTTTCGAAGTACTTCAACATGACCGGCTGGCGCCTGGGCTGGCTGGTGCTGCCGCCGGCGCTGGTGCCCGCGGTCGAACGACTGGCACAAAACCTGTTCATCTGTGCCAGCACCATCGCGCAACACGCCGCGCTGGCCTGCTTCGAGCCCGACAGCCTGGCCGAGTACGAGCGCCGTCGCGCCGAGTTCAAAGCGCGCCGCGACTATTTCATCCCCGAACTCAACCGACTCGGTCTCACGGTGCCGGTGGTGCCCGATGGTGCGTTCTACGCCTGGGCCGATGTGCGTGACCTGTGCGATCGCTGGGGCATCCCGCCCGCTGGCGTGCAACCCGACCAGGGCGGCAGCTGGGCGCTGGCGTTCGAGCTCATGCGGCGCTGCCAGCTGGCCACCACACCGGGACGCGATTTTGGCCAGGCCGAGCCCGGTCACTACCTGCGTTTTTCCACCGCCAACGCAATGGCGCAGTTGCGTGAAGCCGTGCATCGGCTGGAGCAGGCGATTTGACCGCAACGGTACCGACCCCGTCGTCGGACCACCCCAAGGCGGAGCCGGCCCCGGGACCCGACATCGACCGGGCACCTCCCCGGTCATCGGGCAGCGAACCCGGCGCAGCGGGAAGCGTGGGGACAACGTTCATCTGGCCGGTGCGTGTGTACTGGGAAGACACCGACGCCGGTGGGATTGTTTTTTACGCCAACTACCTCAAGTTTCTCGAGCGCGCGCGCACCGAGTGGCTGCGCTCACTGAGCCTGGAGCAGCAGCGCCTGCGCGAAGCGGGTGCGGGGATGTTTGTGGTGACCCACAGCGACCTGCGCTACCTGCGCCCGGCGCGGCTCGACGATTTGCTTTTGGTTACCGCCCGCCTCCAGGAGGCGGGCCGCGCCTCGCTCACAATCGAACAGCAGGTGCTGCGCTCACCCCCGGGTGCCGACGCAGCGCCGGTGTTGCTGTGTGAAGGCCGCATCCGCGTCGGCTGGGTGCATGCGGATCAACTGCGTCCCCAGCGCATCCCCGCCGAATTGCTGGCCCGACTGGCCGGCGGTGGCTGAGGCCACGAAACCTTTTCCTTTTCTTTGCATCCGACCGTTCCATGACCCAAGACCTGTCCATTGTTCAACTGATGCTCAACGCGAGCTGGGTGGTGCAGGCGGTGGTGCTGCTGCTGGTGCTGATGTCGGTGGTCAGCTGGGCCGCGATCTTCCGCAAGGTGTTCGCCATTCGCCGCGTACGGGCACACAACGAGGCCTTCGAGCGCGAGTTCTGGTCTGGTACCAACCTCAACGAGCTCTACCTGGCTGCGGCCCAGAGCGCGCGCCACGGTGGCCCGATGGAGCGCATTTTTGCCAGCGGCATGCGCGAGTACCAGAAGTTGCGTGAGCGCCGCATCAGCGACAACGGCGCCCTGCTCGACGGTGCGCGCCGCGCCATGCGCGCCAGCTTCCAGCGCGAGTTCGACGCCCTGGAGTCCAATCTTTCGTTTCTGGGCACGGTGGGCTCGGTGGCGCCTTATGTGGGCCTGTTCGGCACCGTCTGGGGCATCATGCACGCCTTCACCGGCCTGGCCGCGCTGGCGCAGGTGACGCTGGCCACAGTGGCGCCCGGCATTGCCGAGGCGCTGGTGGCCACCGCCATCGGCCTGTTTGCGGCGATTCCGGCGGTGGTGGCCTACAACCGCTTTGCCCACGACATCGACCGCGTGGCCAACGCCATGGAGACCTTCATGGAAGAGTTCTCCAACATCCTGCAGCGCAACCTGGGTCACCAAGGGGCGAGCGAAAAATGATGGCGCGCCTGATCCACGCCTGCAAACCTGCGCGCCGCGTGCCCTCGGCTGTTGTTCCCTGGACCACACGGGAGCGTTGACGTGGCAACCACTGCCCAACGCGGCCGGGGACGCCGGCGCACCATCAGCGAAATCAACATGGTGCCCTTCATCGACGTGATGCTGGTGCTGCTGATCATTTTCATGGTGACGGCGCCCCTGATCGCACCGAGCCAGATTGCCCTGCCCAGCGTGGGACAGGCCGGACGACAGCCCGACCGCTTTGTGCAGATCGTCATCAACCGCGACGAGCAGGTGCACGTGAAACGTGGCAACGCCAGCGGCGAGGCGCCCTCGGTGCCGATGAACCGGCTGGCCGCCAGCGTGCGCGAGTTGCAAGGCGCTGGTGCAGCGGGTGCCGAGAGCACACCGGTGGTGATCAGTGCCGACAAGAACGTGAAGTACGAAACGGTGGTGAAGGTGATGGACACCTTGCAGCGTGCCGGTGTGGCCCGCGTCGGCCTGGCCGTACAAACCAGCCCGTGACGACCAGACGACAGCGTGACCAGCAGCCTGCTCAACCCATCGGTTTTTCCCTCTCGCTTTTCGGAGTCGGAACGGCCCCAGCTGAAGCCGCCGCGTCAGGGGCGCTGGGGCGGTCCGCTGGGTCTGGCGCTGGTGGTGCATGCGCTGCTGATCGCGGCGCTCACCTGGGGCGTGGGCTGGAAGCGCGACGCCACACCCACGGTATTTGAAGCCGAGCTCTGGTCGCGGCTGCCGCAAGCTGCTGCACCGCGTGCGGTCGAGCCGCCGCCACCAGCCCCCGCGCCGAAACCCGCGGCCAAGCCAGAACCCGCACCCGCGCCAGCGGTCGCCAAGCCGCAGCCGGCGCCACCTCCCGCTCCGACCCAGGCCGAGATTGCCACCGCCCAGGCCAAGAAGCGGGCCGAGACGCAGCGGCTGGAGCAGGAGCGCCAAGAGGCGGCTCGAAAAGCCGCCGCCGAAAAAGTGGCAGCGGAGAAAAAACGACAGGCCGAGAAGCAGCAGCAAGCCGAAAAACTCGCGTCAGAAAAGAAGCTTGCGCAGCAGAAGGCCGACAAGGCCAAACAGGATCAGGCGCGCCAGGAGGCTGCCGCAACGGCCAAGGCGCGCGACGAGCAAATGCGCCGCATCATGGGCCAGGCGGGCGCCACCGGCGGGCCACAGGCCACCGGATCGGCCCAGAAGGCGAGCGGGCCGTCGCCCGGTTACGGCTCGCGTGTGGCGGCGCGCATCAAGCCCAATGTGGTCTTCACCGACGCCATCAGCGGCAACCCGCAGGCCGAGATCGAGGTCCGCACCCAGCCAGACGGCACCATCACCAGCCACCGCCTGGTCAAGAGCAGCGGCAACCCGGCGTGGGATGAAGCGGTGCTGCGCGCGATCGATCGCACCGGCTCGCTGCCACGCGACACCGATGGCCGGGTTCCCTCGCCCATGATCGTGGTGCTGCGCCCACAGGACTGATCGGCGCAACAAGCCCTTTCACCCCGTCGCACCCTGAACGGCCTGGCCAAGTCGCTGGAAAAGAAAAAGACGGCGCCTGCCACCCGCAGCGGTTTCTGAACCCGCGCGACAGAACACCCGAAGGAACCAGGCCGAAGGGCGCCGGCAGCACAGCCCGTCCTGAGTCTCAAAACAACAGCGGCCATCCGCTGCCTGGTATTGGGCAGTCGGGTCGCTCGGCAGCCAGGCGCTCTGGTCGGGTGAACCGTGCGGCGCTGATGAGTGAGGCCAGGTCAGACGGGGATGCTCTCCGCGAGGAGTGGATCGGCGCCTGCTAGTCCGCAACCGCTGCCATCACCGCGTCCGCCGACCGACCCTGGGTCTCGGAATCGACACGAGGGCACACCGAGCGCAGGACACGGACGAGCTCATCGGGATCCACCGGCTTGTGCAACACCGCAGCGAAATACCCGGCTGAGCGCGCGTGTTCGTCGTCCACACCCACGTGACCACTCATCAGCACGATGGGGGGCGGGTTGGGTGTTTCGCTGATGCGCTTGGCGAGATCGTGACCGTTGAGCCTCGGCATGCTCAGATCCGTCAGCACAACCGACCACCGGCTGCCCTGCGCCTGAAGCAGCGCCCAAGCCTCTTCCCCGTCGCTGGCCTGCGTCACCCGCCAGCCTTCGCGCTCCAGCAGCGCGCTCCAGGCCTGCCTCACCAGAACATCGTCGTCGGCAAACAGTACGCTGCGCTGGGTGGCCGAATCCAACATCCGGGTGGCACCACCTGGAGAGGGGCGCACCGGATCGGTGGACAGGGGCAGGTACAGGGTGAACGACGCCCCCGAGCCGAGTGTGCTTTCGACGGCGATCACGCCGCCGTGGCTGGCCATGATGGCGTCGGCCACCGCCAGCCCCAGACCGGTTCCCCGGCCCAGGGTCTTGGTGGTGAAATAGGGATCAAACAAACGGGCGAGGTGCTCGGGCGCGATACCCGCGCCTTCGTCCCGCACGGTGAGAGAAGCGTACCGCCCGGCAGGCAGACGAGAGGTCGCGCCCGAACGCGACGACTCCGTGACAACGACCGTGGTCATCAGCACATGGATGGTGCCCTCCCCGCCCATGGCATCGGAGGCATTGACCAGCAGATTCACCAGCACCTGCTGCAGCTGCGTGGGGTCGGCCTGCACCCAGGTGTCGTCGGTGAGGCTTTGCACATCAATCTTGCAGCCAGCGGCCCGTTTGGGGTCGAACAGGCTGCGCGCAGATTCGAGCAGATCCGCCAGCGACAGGCGTTGCAGCTTGGGCGCTGCCTGGCGCGTGTAGGCCTGCAGCTGGCGCATCAGATCGGCCGCGTAGCGGGTGGCCTTTTGCGCATGCTGCACCGCCTCCTGGCTGGCGTGGTCCTTTTCGAGGTCCTCCATGGCCAGGCGCTGCCAGCCGGTGATGGCCGCCAGCGAGTTGTTGAAATCGTGCGCGATCCCGCGCACAAACTGCCGAAGTGACTCTGACTTTTCGGCCTGGACCCGGCTGAGCTGCTGCACCTCCTGCATGGCATAGGCCTCTCGCTGCTCGGCCATCTGCCGGGTCAGCACCAGAACCCTGTTGAGGCCCCGTGCCAGATGGCTGAGTTCGTCCTGTCCGGTCTCGTCAAGCGGCGCTTCGGCTTGGGCACCGTGCTGGTCAAGCTCGGCGAGCTGCCGGTGCATGCGTTCGAGCCGCCGCAGCATGAGCCGGTTGAGCAAGAACAGCAACAGGGCGCCCATCACCAGCCCCGCCACGGCCACCTGCAGCGCGGAGGCCCAGACCAGGGACTGCCCGCGCTGGTGCAGCAAGCGGTCCAGGCTCACCACCAGCTGGGCCACCGGCTGGTTCTGATGATCGCGGACCACCGCCCTCGCCTCGGCACGGCTGTCGCTCAGCACGAGCAACCCCAGATCGGTGCCGTTCTCTGGGGGCGTGTCGAATGCCACGGTCACCGGGCTGATGAGCGCCTGTGCAAAGCGCCAATGCTCGAACGCACCAAAACGGCGAAACACCACCAGCGCACCCTTGGGGGGGGCACTCACGTCCATTGGCTCTCGCACCGGCGCCACCGACATCAGGTACAGCGTGCCCTCAATCTGCCGGTAGGTGTCGATCACGGTCTCGCTGCGCGGATCACCCACCACGGCGGGCACCAGCGATTGGGCAGCCTGTTGCACCGCTGGGCTCGGCGTGGCCAGGTTGACCTCAAGGGTCAAGGATCTGCCATCCAGCAGACGGCCCTGGGCGTCGAATGCCAGCACCCCCGACAAGCGCAGCGTCTGCATCTTTTCCCTGGAGAAGTGGTCATCCAGAAAACTGCGGTTTTCGCCGGCAACCACCTGGACCGCGTCGCTGCGATAGGCGTAGTCCATGCCCAAGGCGGACAGGTTGGTGAGGTATTGCCGGAGCAACCGCCTGGCCCGTTCACCCTCTTGCTCGGCGCGGGCATGCTCCAGGACAGAAAAGGACGAGGAAATGCTCTGGCTGGAGAACCAGACTGCCGCCGCCGTCAGCACACTCACGACCGCAATCACCAGCACCCAGGCTTTGTGTTGAAGAGACCACATACATTGCTTATCGGCGATCGCTCAGAAAAACTCAATGGGCCGCTGGCGGCCGACGTGTCGAAATGCCATTTCAGTCAGGCGGCCGCAACACCACGGGGTCTGGCGCGGCACCGAAAACCGTACTGTCCGGGTATCTGGCGACATCAGTCGAACACAATCTCGGCCCGCTGCTCGTGCGCCTGCGCCATCCAGCTCGCCAGCGCGGCGTCGGTGGGGAAAAACAGGGCGCGGTCGTCGAGCTGCAGCTCGCATTGCGCACCTTCGCGCAGCAGCGACAGCCGCACCGGCAGGCCGCGCAGCAGCTCGCCCTGCTCGGTGACTTCGCGCTTGGGCGGGAACTCACGCACCAGCTGCGCGATGGCCGGTGCCTGGCCGTTGACCGCCACGCGCAGGTACTTGCCAAACCGGCAGCGCGCGGCCGCCAGGTCCCAGATCGCCTGCACCTTGATGCGCAGCCCGCCAGAAAAACGATCGGGCTGGGCGGTGGCCTGCACGATCAGCAGTTCATCGTCTTTCAGCAAGGCCCGGTGCTGGTTGATCAGGCTCTCGTCCACCGAGACCTCGGGCGCGGCGGTCTTGTCGTCGAGCCGGAAGATGGCAACCTTGCCACGCTGGCCGTTGATCATGCGCATATCGGACACGATGCCGGCGAGGATCACCGGGTCGCGGCTTTCTTTCACATCGGCCATGGTGGTGCGCGCGAAGCGCCGCACCTCGGGTGCCACCTCGTCGAACAGGTGCCCCGAAAAGTAGAAACCGATTGCGGTTTTTTCCAGGGTCAGCCGCTCTTTCACGCCCCAGGGCATGGTGGCCACCAGCTCGGGTTCTTGCGTGCTGGAGCCTTGGTCATCGCCCCCCAGCAGGTCGAACAGACCACCCTGATTGACATTGGCCTGCTGCGCGGCGGCGAAGTCGAAGGCCCGCTCCACCGATGCCATGACCTCGGCGCGGTTGAGGTGCAGCGAATCGAAGGCGCCGGCCTTGATCAGGGCCTCCACGGTGCGCTTGTTGAGCCGGCTTCGGTCGACCCGGCGGCAGAAGTCGAACAGGCTCCTGAACGGACCGCTTTCGCTGCCATTCGGCCCGTCGCCACGGCCCTCACGCGCGGCCACGATGGCCTCGATCGCCAGCTCGCCTGTGCCCTTGATCGCGCCCAGGCCATAACGGATCGAGGTGTCGGTGATGGGCTCGAAGCGGTGGGTGCCGCGGTTCACATCGGGCGCCTCAAACACCATGCCCATCTTCTGCGCGTCCTCCCACAAGACCTTGAGCTTGTCGGTGTCACCCATTTCCACCGTCATGTTGGCGCAGAAGAACTCGGCGGTGTAGTGCACCTTGAGCCAGCCGGTGTGGTAGGCCAGCAGCGAGTAGGCGGCGGCGTGCGACTTGTTGAAGCCGTAGCCCGCGAACTTCTCCATCAGG
>CAYRIT010000077.1:0-15857 GCA_964424415.1 uncultured Hydrogenophaga sp. | reverse complement strand
CCGCGCCGATGCTGGGCTGAGGTTCAAAACCCTGTGCCTGCAATCCGGCTTGCAACTGGCCGATGTCGGGAAAGTTCTTCACGTCACCGAGCGCACCGTGCGTAACGGGTTCTTTGGCAATACGGCGGACCCGCATGCGGCGTATCGCCTGGTGCGGATCCTGGCGCGCCACGAACTGCCCGGGGACGCCTGGACAGGCTGAACCTCCGGTTTGCCCCGGCTTGCCGCCCACGAAGCCACCAAACCCGGGATGCATCGGCTTCGTCGGTCAATCTCACCAACGTCCAGCCGGTTGGCGCGCTCGGACCTGCGCGGCGATCAGCTCCACTGCCGCCGGCCGGCTCGCCGCGCGGGCGAAGTCGATCGCCGACAGACCTTGTTCGTTGCGCAACAGCGGGTCTGCGCCTTCTTCCAGCAGCAGTTTCACCACCGAGTCGGTGCCGTAGCGTGAGGCCATCATCAGCGGCGTGGTCTTGTTGGGGGACTCGGCATCGATGTAGGCAAAGTGCTCCAGCAGCAGGCGCACCATGTCGACGCTGGATTTGCCCGGGTTGCTGGCGGCGTAGTGCAGCGGTGTCCAGCCGGGCTTGTTGACCTCGGCGCGGCGTTCGATCAGGCGGCGTGCCTGTGGCAGGTGGCCTTTGAGTGCGGCCATCATCAGCGGGCTCTCGCCAGCCTGGTTCCGCGCCTCCACGTTGACACCGTTCTGCTGGATGAGGAAGTCGGCCACCTTCAGCGAATCCTGGCGCAGCGCAATCAGCAAGGCCGATTCGCCTTTCTCGTTGAGGCTGTTCAGATCAAAGCCCCGGAACGCCAGGTTCACCACGGCCGATTCGTTGTCGGTCCGGGCGGCGGCGAAGAAGTCGTCGAGTGCGCCGGCTTTCAAACCAGTCGAGGCAAGAACAAAACTTGATAAAACAACATACTTTTTAAGCAATCTCAAGTAATTCATGAGCTTGATGGGGTCGCCACGCGATTGAACAAGATGTCGAAATTGTGGCTGGTTGCCAGCGCCACCTCGGAAACCGGCAGCCCTTTGATCTCGGCCACCTGCTGTGCGACGAAGGGCACGAAAGCCGGGCTGTTGGTTCTGCCACGGTGTGGCACCGGAGCCAGGTACGGGCTGTCGGTTTCGATCAGCAATCGATCGATCGGGATCCAGCGCAGCAGGTCGCGCAGGTCGGTCGCGTTGCGAAACGTGACGATGCCGGAAAACGAGATGTAAAAACCCAGATCGAGTGCGGCGCGCGCCACCACTTCGGTTTCGGTGAAGCAATGGAACACGCCGCGGGCCAGGGGCAAACCGCCCTCGCCTGCACCGCCGAAGCCGCCGGCCTCGCGCAGAATCGCCAGCGTATCGTCGGACGCGCTGCGGGTGTGGATCACCAACGGCAGATCGGTCTGACGCGCCGCGGCGATGTGCACCCGGAACCGGTCGCGCTGCCAGGCCATGTCGTCGGTGGTGCGGCCGTTCAGGCGGTAGTAGTCCAGCCCGGTTTCGCCGATCCCCACCACCCGCGCCCGCGCCGCGCGTTCCAGCAGGTCGTCCAGGGTGGGTTCTTGTACGTCTTCGCTGTCCGGGTGCACGCCCACGGTGGCCCACAGATTGTTGTGCGAACGGGCCAGCGCGTGCACATCGTCGAACTCTTCGAGCGTGGTGCAGATGCACAGCGCACGGCCCACCTGTGCGGCCTGCATGGCCACCAGAATGGCGGGCAGTTGCTCGCGCAACTCGGGAAAACTCAGGTGGCAGTGGGAATCGGTGAACATGCGTGGGCTCATGGGAATGCCACCAGACCCATGGCGGCTGCCAAGATGGCAGCCGCGGGCGCGCCGCGGCGCCCTCAGTGTCTCAGATCGTCTGGGTTGCGCGGTCCGAACCCAGCTGTGTGCCCAGGATTTCTTCGATACGCAGCTTGAGCTGGCGGGATTTTTCGTCGGCGGGGAAACGAATCCCCACGCCTTGGGTGCGGCCAGCCTGCGCTTTGGCGGGCGTGACCCAGGCCACCTTGCCGGCCACCGGATACCGCTGTGGATCATCGGGCAGGCTGAGCAAGACATACACGTCGTCGCCCAGGCGGTAGTCGCGTGTTGACGGAATGAAGATGCCACCGTCGGCAAACAGCGGAATGTAGGCCGCATACAGCGCCGCTTTCTCCTTGATGGAGAGCTGTATCACGCTCGGACGCGACGCGCTGGCTGGCGGGTTGGTGCTCATGGCGGTCGAGTTTAGCGGCAAACTCCCGCAGGCAAGCCCACGAGAACCCGGCAAAACCGGGCCCAGATTGCACTTTTCAGGGCTTCGTGGGCTGGCGCGCCAGCACCTGTCGGGTGCGAGCGGCCCAGGCCTCCTGCATGAGGCCGGGGTTGAACGGGTGTTCCACCGAGCGCGCCGCGTCCAGCAACGCCTTAGACCATTGGGCCAGCGCGGTCCAGCGGGGCGGCGGCGGCAGCTGGTCAGCGGGAAAGTAGCGCGGCGCAGCACCACTGGCTTGCGCCATCAGGTCGTGACACAGTTTTTGCAGCACGGCAAGCTGGCGCGCGGCAGGCCACGACGCCAGCAGCGACCAGTCACCGCGGGCCAGCGACTGTGGCAGTGCGTGCCAGGTCTGGGCGTCGAGCCCGCTGCGGGCCCAGTCGAGCGCGTCGTCTGGCCGCCCGCCTGCGGCCTGCAGCCAGACCTGTGCCTGCTCGGCAGTGGCGCGCGATTTGCCGTCACCATGGACTTGCGCCAGCAGCCAGTCCAGCGCCTCGGCCTCTTCGGGCCAAGCCATGGCGTGGGTCTGGCAGCGGCTGCGGATGGTGGGCAGCAACTGGTCGGCAGCCTCGGTGGCCAGCACCAGGCGCACCACCCCGTTGGGCTCCTCCAGCGTCTTGAGCAAGGTGTTGGCCGACTCGGTGTTCATGCGCTCGGCCGGGTAGACCAGCACCACCTTGGTCGAGCCGCGTGCGCGGGTGAACTGGGTGAAGCTGACCGCTTCGCGCGCGGCTTCCACCCGGATCAGCTTGCTCGGCTTGCGCTCTTTGTCATCCAGTTTTTTCTGCGTCGCTTCGTCCAGCGGCCAGCCGAGTTCCAGACTCAGGGTTTCGGGCAGCAGCACACGCAGGTCGGCATGGGTGCGCACATCAATCGCGTGGCAGCTGCCGCACACGCCGCAAGCCCCGTGCCCGCTGGGCTGATCGCAGAGCCAGGCGCGGGCCAAGGCCAGCGCCAGCTCGTACTGGCCCAAACCCGAAGGGCCGGCAAGCAGCAGCGCGTGGCCGCGCTGGCCCAGGGCGGCTTGCAGCTGGCGTTGCAGCCACGGCGCCAGCTGCGCCGGGGTGGTGGCTGCGTTCATTTGGCGCCCTCGCCGGCCAGCCACCCGCGCGATTCGAACACCGCACACACACTGCGCCAGACAGCATCGACCGGCTGGTCGGACGCGATGCGGGCGAACCGATGCGGCTGCTCCTGCATGCGGTGCGCGTAGCCAGCGGCCACGCGGCTGAAAAACGCCACCGGCTGCGATTCGAAACGGTCTGGCGTGCGGGCCGTGGCCAGGCGCGCGGCCGCGGTCTCGGGCGGCAGATCGAACCAGAGCGTGAGATCGGGCTGGCGCAGCCCCCCCTGCGGCAGCGCCTGCACCCAGGTTTCCAGCTGGCTCAACACGTCCAGATCAAAACCGCGCCCGAAGCCCTGGTAGGCCACGGTGGCGTCGGTGAAGCGATCACACAGCACCACGCCGCCATCGGCCAGCGCCGGCTCGATGACCTGCTGCAGGTGATCGCGCCGGGCAGCGAACATCAGCAGCGCCTCGCACAGCGGGTCCATGGCATCGCCGAGCACCATGGCGCGCAGTTTTTCGGCCAGCGGCGTCCCCCCCGGCTCGCGGGTCAGCGTGACGGTTCGACCCTGGGCCCGAAACGCGTCCGCCAGCCTGGCGATGTGGGTGGATTTGCCGGCGCCGTCAATGCCCTCGAAGGTGATGAACCGGCCGGGGTGAGCGATGGGATCGGGCATCAGCGCTGCAGGATGAAGCGGCGCACCGCGGCGTTGTGTTCGGGCAGGGTGGCGCTGAAATGGCTCGATCCGTCGCCGCGCGAGACGAAATACAGCGCGCGGGTGTCCTGAGGCTGCACGGCGGCGAGCAGGCTGTTCCAGCCCGGCATGGAAATGGGCGTGGGCGGCAGGCCGGTGCGGGTGTAGGAGTTGTAAGGGGTGTCGGCCAGCAAATCGACACGCCGGAGATTGCCGTCAAAGCGCTCGCCCAGGCCGTAGATCACGCTGGGATCGGTCTGCAGGCGCATGCCGATGCGCAGCCGGTTGCTGAACACGCCGGCGATCTGTGCGCGATCGCTCTGTGCACCGGTTTCTTTCTCCACGATGCTCGCCAGGATCAGCGCCTCCTCGGGCGAGCGCAGCGGAGTGGTTGCGCTGCGCTGGGCCCAGGCTTCGGCCAGGCGCTGGTCCATTGCCTGAGCGGCCTGGCGCAGCACGGTGGACGCCGGTGCGTTCTTCACCATGCGGTAGGTGTCGGGGAAAAACCGGCCCTCGGGGTGGCGGCCAGGGTAGCCGATGCGCTCCATGATCTGGGCCGGGCTCAGGCCACCAAGATCCTGTTTCAGCTCAGGCGAGCTGCGCACCGCCTGCAGCACCTCGCGGATGTTCCAGCCTTCCAGCAACACCAGGCTGCGCAGTGCCTGCTCGCCGCGCACCAGTTTGCCCAGCACGCTGCGCGGTGTGGAGCCAGGCTCGAACTCATAGCTGCCCGCCTTGATGTTGCGCGCCTGGCCGGACAGCCGGAACCAGGCAAACAGCGCGGTGGCCGGGGTCCGGGCGCCAGCATCGACCAGCGCCTCGGCCACCCGCTGCGGCGCCGTACCCGGCGCCACGGTGAGCTCGATCGGCTGGCCCGCGTTTGCGGGCACCAGCGGCCGTTGCAGCCACCAGACAGCCGCGCCCGCGACCAGCATGGCCAGCAGCAGCGACACGATCAGAAGGCGTTTCAACAGGCGGATCACAGGGCAAGCGGCCGGTTCAGGCGGTGGGGGCAAAGGCGTCGGCAGGGGCACCGGACAGGGCGCGATGATGATAATCGACGCCTTGGCGCCAGGATGTCTGCGCGCACCATCAGGATCTGCCATGAATGCCCCCACCCTGCCCCGCGGTGTTGCCCGCCTGGACCACCTTGGCGTGATTCGCGCCCACGGCCTTGATGCAGCCAAATTTCTGCACGGCCAGCTGACCCAGGACTTCGCCCTGCTCGGCCCGGCCGAGGCCCGGCTGGCCGCGTTCTGTTCACCCAAGGGCCGCATGCTGGCAAGTTTCATCGGCTTCAAGCGCGCGCCCGACGAGATCCTGCTGGTGTGCAGCCGCGACCTGCTGGCGCCTACGCTCAAGCGCCTGTCCATGTTTGTGATGCGCGCCCAGGTCAAGCTCAGTGATGCCAGCGAGGCGTTTGCCCTCTGGGGCGTGGCCGCAGAAGCGGTGCCCGGGCTGCCCGACGCCCCCTGGAGTCAGCTCAACACCGCCGACGGCCGCGGCTGGACCCGGCTTTACCCGGCCGACGGCGTGGCGCGCGCACTGTGTGTCGCACCAATCCCCGAAGGTGGCACGGCCGAACCGCCCGCCGGTCCCCTGCTCGATGGGGCAGCCTGGCAGTGGCTGGAGGTGATGAGCGGCGTGGCCACGATCACCCAGCCGGTGGCGGAGGCCTTTGTGCCGCAGATGGTGAACTACGAGTCGGTCGGCGGCGTGAATTTCAAGAAAGGCTGTTATCCGGGCCAGGAGGTGGTGGCACGCAGCCAGTTCCGGGGCACGCTCAAGCGCCGCGCCTACCGTGTCGCGGCCGAAGCGGCCCTGGCCGTGGGGCAGGAAGTGTTTCACGACAGCGACCCGGTCCAGCCCTGCGGCACGGTGGTGGCGGCTGCGGCCAATCCCGGCGGCGGCTGGAACGCCATCGTGTCCATGCAGACCAGCGCCGCCGCCGCGGGGCAGCTCAGCGTGGGCGCGGTGGGTGGCACACCGCTCTCACTGTTGACCCTGCCCTACCCGTTGCTGGACGACATCTGAGCCTGTGAACAGCTGAGATGTGTCTGATCGCCTTTGCTGTTGGGGCGCGGCCGGCTCTGCCGCTGTTGCTGGCGGCCAACCGCGACGAGTTCTTCGATCGCCCCACCGCGCCATGGCACCGATGGTCCTTGCCTGGCGGCAGCGAGGTGCTGGCCGGGCGCGATCTGCGCGACGGTGGCACCTGGCTGGGTGTGAGCCTTTCCGCTCGGGTGGCCATGCTCACCAATGTGCGTGGCCCGCAGGCCGCCAGCGGGTCGCGCAGCCGCGGCGAGCTGGCGACGCGCTGGCTTGCCGGTGAAAGCCTGGAGGCCTTGTGTGCCGAGATCGCGCCGCAGTTGTACGGCGGCTTCAATCTCGTGATCGGTGATCTGCACACCGGCGCCTGGCATTGGCTGAGCAACTGCGATCCCGATCGGCCGAGCGACGGCGTGGTGCCCCGACTCACGCGCCGCGCACTGGCTGCCGGTGTGTACGGTTTGTCCAACGCCGCGCTCGACACCCCCTGGCCCAAAACCCTGCGCCTCAAGGCGGCGATGACCCAGGCGGTGACGACACAGGCGCCGGATCGCGCATCCTCCGCGTCCCCGTCTCCGGGCTGGGAAAGTGGCCTGGCCCGCGCCCTGGCCGACGAAACCCTGGCGCCCGCCCACCAGCTACCGGCCACGGGCGTCGGGCTGGCGCGCGAACTGGGTTTGTCCAGCCCCTTTGTGCGGCTGCCTGAGCACGGGTATGGCACACGCAGCAGCCTGGTGCTGCGGATCGCGGCGACCGGGCGAGAACCGCACTGGCAGCTTGACGCCCACGAGTGGACACACACCCCGCAGGCGCCCCACCGGCAGCACCACTGGGACGAAAGCCGGCGCCGCAGCGAATCGCTGGAGCTGGTGACTGGCTGAGTCCCCGGGAAAGCGGGGCGCCGATCAGACGCGAATGAACATGGCCTGGTGCGCGATGCCGGCCTCTTCGAACGGCTCGCCACGCGGCTCGAAGCCCAGGCGCCGGTAGAAGCCCTCGGCGCTGCGCTGGGCGTGCAGCACCACCTCGCGCTCGCCGCGCTGCGCGGCGGCGTCCAGCAGCGCGTGCAGCACCTGCTGCCCCAGATGGCCCCCGCGCAGCACGCGGTTGACCGCCATGCGGCCGATTTTTGCCACGCCGGGCTGGTGTGGCAGCAGGCGGCCGGTGGCCACCGCCTGCCCGAGCCGGTTGTAGGCCACCGCGTGCAGCGCGCTGGCGTCGGCCGCATCCCATTCCAGCTCCTTCGGGATCTGCTGCTCTTCGACAAACACCGCGGTGCGGATCGCCTGCGCATCAGCACCCAGTGTGTCCCAGCCACCGGTCTTGACAGCCACCACGGCTTCACCCGCCTCAAAGCCGAGCACGATCTCGCGCAGCGCGCTTGGCACCGGCCGGGAAGTCTGGGTCGCGGGGTCGGCGAACACATAAATGATCTCGCCCGAGATCAGGTGCGTGTCGCCGCGGAAGATGGCGCCGGTGAACACCATGGACGACTTGCCGATGTGGCTGCATTTCATCGCCACCTCGATCTGGTCGTCCGCCCGCGCCGAGGCGTGGAACTCCACCGTGGCCTTGACCACGTAGAGATCGCCCTCCAGCAGATCCATCGCCGCCTGGTAAGGCAGCGCCAGCGCGCGCCAGTAATCCGCGATCGCGGTGTCGAAGTACATCAGGTAGTGGGCGTTGAAGACGATCTTCTGCATGTCCACCTCGGCCCAGCGCACGCGCAGGCGGTGGAAAAAACGGAAATCCTTGCGGCTCGGACGGCTCATTCAGCTTGCTCCAAAAGACAGGCGCAGCGCGCGGGCTGCATCGATGTGGGCGGTCAGCGCCTCGGGAATGGCACGGCCGAACTGGATGAACCCGTGCACCACACCTCGGTAAATCTCCAGATCCACCGCCACGCCGGCCCGGCGCAGGCGGTCGGCATAAAGCAGGCCCTCGTCGGTCAGCGGGTCGCACTCGGCCAGACCGATCCAGGCCGCTGCGACGCCGTCGAGGTCGCGCAGCGCACCCGCCCCGTCCACACCGTCGAGCGGTGCGAAACGCCAGTCGTCGCGGTCGGCCGGACTGCGCAGGTAGTGGCCGAAGAAATAGTCGATGTGGGATGCTTCCAGCAGAAATCCGTGGGCGAAGGTTTTGTGGGTGGTGGTGTTCTGGTGCCCCGCCGTGCCGGGGTAGAACAGCAGCTGCAGCGCCAGCGGCCACCCCGCGTCGCGCGCGGCAATCGCGGTCACCGCGGCCAGTGTGCCGCCGGCGCTGTCCCCGCCCAGTGCGATGCGGGTGGGGTCCAGCTTCAGGCTGGCGGCGCGCTCACGCAGCCAGGCCAGGCTGTCCCAGGCGTCTTCCACCGCAGTGGGGAACCTGGCTGCGGGAGCCAGCCGGTAGTCCACCGACACCACGGCGCAGTGCGCCAGATGCGCGAGATGCCGGCACAGCGACTCGTGTGTGGCCACGCTGCCCACGGTGAAACCACCGCCATGGAAGTACAGCAGCACCGGCAATGCGGAGTCCGACGCCGGCGCATAAAGCCGCGCCGGCAGGTCGGCGGCGTCGCGGGCGGGAATGCGCAGGTCCTCCACGCGGGCCAGCTTGTGCGGGGGAATGTCGAGCACACCGGCACCCGTTTCATAGGCCAGCTTGGCCTGGGCCGGTGAGAGCGCGTGCATGGGCGGCTGTCCTGCGCGGGCGATGCGGTCGAGTACACCGCGCATCGTGGAGGTCAGCAGGGAACGGGGGTTGGAGTGGTGCGGCATGGGGTGGTTGTATCGGTGGCACAGAGCGGCACTTGTCCGGTGGGCGACCCCACGGCGGGCGCCGGGTATGCGGTGATCGGAGCGGGAATCGTATAGTTTTCCCTCGACCCACCTATCCTTCGACCGACCCGAGACTGCCATGGCCCAGATTCTCTACATCACCAACATCCTGATCGACTTCGGCACGCTGACCCAGCTCCAGGCCGAGTGTGAGCGGGTCGGCATCCGCCGACCGCTGATCGTGACCGACGCAGGGGTGAAAGCGGCCGGCCTGCTTGACCAGGCGCTGGCCGCCCTGCCCGGCTTGCCGTCTGCGGTGTTCGACCAGACACCTTCGAATCCCACCGAGGCTGCGGTGCGCGCCGCGGTGCAGATCTACCAGACCGAAGCGTGCGACGGCCTGATCGCATTGGGAGGCGGCAGCGCGATCGACTGCGCCAAGGGCGTGGCCATCGCCTGCACACACGAAGGCCCGCTCAAGACCTACGCCACCATCGAAGGCGGCTCAGCCAGGATCACCGACCGCGTGCCGCCGCTGATTGCCGTGCCCACCACCGCAGGCACCGGCAGCGAGGTGGCGCGCGGGGCCATCGTGATCGTGGACGACGGGCGCAAACTCGGCTTCCACAGCTGGCACCTGGTGCCCAAGACTGCCCTGCTCGACCCCGCGCTCACGCTGGGTCTGCCGCCGCTGCTGACCGCCGCCACCGGCATGGACGCCATCGCCCACTGCATGGAAACCTTCATGGCGCAGCCCTTCAACCCGCCGGCCGACGGCATTGCGCTCGATGGCCTGGCGCGCGGCTGGGCGCACATCGAGCGCGCCACCCGCGATGGCGCCGACCGCGAAGCACGCCTGAACATGATGAGTGCGTCCATGCAGGGTGCGATGGCGTTCCAGAAGGGTCTGGGCTGTGTGCATTCGCTCAGCCACAGCCTCGGTGGCGTCAACCCGCGGTTGCACCATGGCACCTTGAACGCGATGTTTCTGCCCGCAGTGATCCGCTTCAACGCAGAGGCAGAGTCGATGAAAAAAGAGCGGCGCCTGGACCGCATGGCACAGGCGATGGGCTTGGACCATGGCGCCGAGGTGCCCGACGCCATCACCGCAATGAACGCTCGGCTCGGTCTGCCCAGCGGTCTGGCGGCGATGGGCGTGACGCGGGCGCTGTTCGACCGGGTGATCGAGGGTGCGCTGGCCGACCATTGCCACAAGACCAATCCGCGCCTGGCCTCGCCCGAAAACTACCGCGCCATGCTCACCGAGGCGTTGTAACAGGCTGTGATGCACGCGCGAGAATACCTCATAAAAATGGTAAATAGTTCATAATAATCAATTCACTTTTCATCATTTATCAAGTGAATTCGAGTTTTATGAGTGCCCAGATGGGTGCCCCATTCGCGCCCCCACATGCACTTCGCCTCGGGCCTCGGCCAGTTCCACCTGGCGCTGCCGTTCGGCCAGCCGGGCTTTTTCTTCCGGCGTGCGCTGATCCACACAATGGGCGCAGCTCACGCCTTTGATGTAGTGCGGCGAGGCCTTGTCCCCGGGGCTCAGCGGCCAGCGGCAGGAGCGGCAAAGTTCGTGTGGGCCGGGCACCAGGCCGTGGCCCACGCTCACCCGCTCGTCAAAAACGAAGCACTCGCCGTCCCAGGTGCTTTGCCCGGGCGCCACCTCTTCCAGGTATTTGAGGATGCCGCCCTCGAGGTGGTAGACCTCGTCGAAGCCGCGCATTTTCATCAGCGCGGTCGACTTTTCGCAGCGGATACCGCCGGTGCAGAACATCGCCACCTTGGTCTTCTTGCCGCCCTCGCCCAGCAACTGCGGCTGGGCGTCGAGCCAGGCCGGCAGCTCGGTGAAGGTCTTGATGTTGGGATTGACCGCGCCCTGGAAGCTGCCGATCGCCACCTCGTAGTCGTTGCGGGTGTCGATCAGCAGCACCTCGGGGTCGGCCAGCAAGGCATTCCAGTCCTGCGGTTTCACGTAGCGGCCCACGGTCTTGTTCGGATCGAGTTCGGGCACGTGCAGGGTGACAATTTCTTTTTTCAGCCGCACCTTCATGCGCAGAAACGGCGGTTTGTCACTCCAGGATTCCTTGTGCGGCAGCCGGGCCAGGCGCGGGTCGGCGCGCAACTGCGCCAGCACCGCGCGCACACCGGCTTCAGGCCCGGCGATGGTGCCGTTGATGCCTTCGTGCGCCAGCAGCAGCGTGCCTTTGACGCCGTGGTGGTCGCAGACGGCCTGAATCGGCTCGCGCAGCGCCGCAAAATCGGGCAGGTCAACAAACTGGTAGAGCGCGGCGGTGAGGTAGCGAATGGGGTTGCGGGTGTCGGAGGCCATATCCAATTATCCTGCGGCCGCGCCTGCCGTAGACTGTGTGCCGCCGCCACCACCGCGCGATTGCCTTGACCCCAGCCAACGCATCCAGCCCCTCAGACCGCGCTCGCCTGCACCACCGGCTGTTCTGGATGGTGCTGGGCCTGGTGGTCTACGGCTCGCTGTTCCCTTTCCACTACCAGGCCCACACGCCCAGCTGGGCCGATGGCTGGGCGCTGCTGCGTCCCGAGGCCCGCCATTCGCGCTCGGACCTGCTGGGCAATCTGCTGCTGTTTGTGCCCTATGGCCTGTTGCTGGCCACGCCGATGCCACGCCAGCGCAGGCTGCTGACGCTGCTGGGCGGCGCCGTGCTGGCGCTGGGCTTGCAGTACCTGCAGTTCTGGTTCCCGGATCGCGACCCCAGCGGGACCGATGCGGTGCTCAACCTGGTGGGTATCGCAACCGGTCTGTTCGCCGGTCTGCTGGGCGCACCCCTGTTGCGGCGCTGGCGGCCGGGTGATCTGCCGCGGCCGCAGTTTGTGCTGGTTTCGTCATTGCTGATGGCGCTGTGGCTGCTTTACCGCTGGTTCCCACTGGTGCCGACGCTGGACCTGCAAAACTTCAAGAACGGTATCAAGCCGTTGATCCACTGGCGCGAAACTGGTGTGGTCGACGTGTTGCGCAACCTCGCGGGCTGGCTGGTGTTTCTGCGCCTGGCACGCTACAGCTGGCTGCAGCGCTGGGGTGCCTGGAGGCTGGCGGCGTTGTGTGTGGCGGTGCTGGCGATCGAGCCGCTGTTCCTGAACAACGCCCTCAGTCCGGCGAACGCCGTCGGCTTGATCGTGGCGCTGGGTGTTTCTCCCCTGTTGCGCAGCGGGCCGCGCACGCTCATGGTCATCACCGGCGTGTTGGCGCTGTCCATCACGGTGGCGGCCCTGCAGCCGTTTTCGTTCCGCTGGCTGGGCGGGTTACTCTGGATTCCGTTTGCCGGCTCTCTGGGCGGCGACCCGATTGCCGCCATCCCGCCGCTGATGGAAAAGTTCTACCTCTACGGCAGCCTGGTGTTTTTTGTCCGCTACCTCGGTGCCTCACACCGCCTCACCACGGTGACGCTGGGTGCTTTTCTGCTCGCGCTGGAGCTGGTGCAGCAGGCGGTGCCCGGGCGCACACCCGAGATCACCGACCCGCTGCTGGTGCTGGGCATGGCCTGGCTGGTGCGACCGATGTTCGAGCGGGTGCGGGTGCCCGCGCCAACCGACAACAGGCCACTGATCTGAACCGCGGGCGACATTACAAAGCCTGCACCAGCGAGGGATCGGGCCGCTCCAGCCACTGCGCCCACTCGTCGGACAGCCGCTGGCTGGCTGCGGTGGCGCCGCTCCAGGCGGTCACCCGGCCGGCGAGGTCGTTGCTGTAGGCGGTGAAATCGGTGCGGTCGGGCAGCTTGCCGTTGGGCAGCGTGGCCACCCAGGCGGGATCGGGCGCGATCACCAGCATCGCGTCGAGCGCAGGGCTGGCCAGGTGGCGGCGCTTCCAGGTTTTGTCGAGCCAGCCCGGCACCACCTGCTGCTGGAAATGGGGATAAAGCACGATCGGTGACTCGGCACGTGGCCGGTAGCGCAGGTGCAGGTGGTAGTCGGTGATGCCCCCGTCCCAGTAGGCGCCCGGGGGTGCGCCGGCAATGCCGTGCACCGCGTTGAGCATGAACGGGATCGAGCAGCTCGCCTGCAACGCGTCCATGAAGTTGGCCTCGGTCAGCGTCACCTGCCGGGTGCGGAAGTCCTCCACCCCAAAGGGCAGCGGCACCGCTTGTGTCGAGCCCGCGACCTCCGACGAGAACACCACCCGCTCCAGCCAGGCGCCCAGGGCCTTGCGGTGCAGCGCGTTGGCGGCGAACGCGCCGAGGTAACCCAGGGGCGTGCGCCAGCGGCCCTGCCGCCCGAGCAGGTGACGTCCGCGCGAGGTGACAATGTGCAGGTGGTAGCGCGGGTGTTGCAGCACCTCGGGCAGCCGTCCGCCATAAAACAGACGCAGGTTTTCGCCAAACTGCCCGCTGATCTGGTCCGCAGTGGGGCGCTTCTGCCCCGGCGGCGTCTCGAAATGCTGACGGATGTAGTCGTGTTCCAGGCGCTCGAAGGCGGCAACCGTGTGATCCAGGCAGCCGGTGGCCATGCGCCAGGCGCCGATGGAAGCACCGACCAGATCGATTGGCTGAGCGGATTGCGGCAGCCAGTGCCCGAACAAAAAGCGGTCCAGTGGACCGAGGATCAGCCCTTTGGGGCCACCCGCTGCGGCCGGGATGACACCCACGTCCTGCGGCCGCAGGCCGTGTTGTTCAACGTGCCGCCGCGCCTTGGGTCCGGCGTAGAGGCGCAGTGCCTGAAAAGGGGAAGCCATAGCGCGCGATTGTCGCGCAGCCCCTGGCCCGCGCAGCGGCGCAACGTAGGGGCCCGATCCCGCGACAGGCCGCCCCGAACGGGATCACCCCCTCACACAGCCTCTTGTTCGTTCTCGACGCGTGTGATCGCCGGAATTTCCTCGCCCACCACGATGTCGGGATCGATGCCGAGTGCCAGGCCGACCGGGTCGGGGTAGGTGTTGATCAGCAACTCGCTGCGCATCTGCTGCTCTTCGGCGCGGGCGCGCCAGGAAGCGATGTGCACCACACCCGCAATCGGTTCGTAGATGTCGTTGTCAAACGGTGCGCACTGGTGCGCGATGGCGTTGATCATGCGCTTGGGGAAATGCCACTCCCGCGCCAGCGCCGCACCAACCTCGGCGTAGTGGTAGCCGAACAAGGCCTTCTCCGCGGTGGCGCGTTTGAGGTCCAGCATGGGCACGCTGCGCTCCAGATCGATCATGGCCTCGGGCATGCCCACGTGCATCACCAGCTCCCCGATGTTGTGGATCAGGCCGGAGGTGAAGGCGGTGCTTTCGTCGATGCGGATCGGCAGCGCGATGTAGCGCGCCAGGTTGGCTGTGTTCAGGCTGTAGCGCCAGAACTGGTTCATGTTGACACTGCCCACACAGTGAAAACCTTCACCGAGCGAGGCGGCGATCACCAGGGCGCGCACCTTGATCAGACCCAGCATGTTGATGGCTTCGCGCGGGTTGGACACGGCACGGGCGAGACCAAAAAAGGCCGAGTTGGCCAGCTTGAGCAGCTTGGCGGTGAGCACCGGGTCTTCCCCGATCAGGGCCGCCACCTGCAACATGTCAACCTCCTCCTGGTCGAAGGTGGCGATGAGTTTGCGGATCACCTTGGGAGGCGAAGGAAGTGCATCCGGCTGTTTGAGGAGTTTTTCGATCTGCATGGTTGTCCTGCCTGCTGGGAAACCGGGAAGATGCCCGAGGGTCTCGATCGTTTCATCGTCGCTTTGGCGACCGACTTGAATCTATTTATTTCAGCCGACAAACGCGCCCAGCGCCTGGTCGAACGACCATTCCTCCGGGTCTTTGCCCAGCACGCTGCCCAGGTCCAAGCCCAGGGTCAGGCCCACCATGTCGGGGAATGTCGAGGCCAGGCCGCTGTCATCGAGCTGCAGCTCCTCGGCGCGGGCTCGCCAGGACGCCAGATGCAAGACCCCCCCCAGCGTGTCGTAGGCCTCGCCCTCGAAGGGTTCGACCTGGTTGCCCAGCGCCGACACCATCTCCGGCGGAAACTGCCATTTCTCGCTCATGCCCGCACCCACCTCGGCGTAGCAGTAGCCGAACTGGGCCTTTTCCGCCGCCGCGCGGTGCAAATCCAGCGGTGGTGTGCCCATGTCCAGGGGAGCAATTTCTTCGGGCATCGCGATGTGCATGATCAGGATGCCGATGGCGTGGATCAGACCGGCCGTGAAGGCGTTGCCTTCGTGCTGGCGCAGCACGCCGGCCAGCGAGCGCGATATGTCGGCCACGCGCAGGCTGTAGCGCCAGAACTGCTTGAGATCGATGCCCGGCACGTTCTTGAAGCCCGAACCCAGGGCGGCGGCCATCACCAGCGAGCGCACATGGGTCATGCCAAGCAAGGCCACCGCCTCGTCGGCGCTGCCGATCTTTCGGCTGACGCGAAAGAACGCCGAGTTGGACAGGCGCAGCACGCGGGTGGTGAGCGCCGGGTCGCGCGAGATCAACTCGCCAATGCGTTTGGGGCTCGGGTCTTCCTGGTTCATCTCGCCCAGCAGGTCGGTGACCGCACGCGGCATGGCCGGCAGGGCGCGGGGGTAATTGAGCAGGTCTTCCAGTTGCATGAGGTGCGGGCGTCCAGGGGGTCGGGAATGCGTTCGTGAATGCTTGTCATATCGACCCGCCAGACGCTGACTTGAGCCAGCCTCCCCTTGACCAAGCACAGAAATGGGCCGCATTTCACACCCATTTCCGAAGCGAGCGACACGGTTGTGCGCGCCCGCCCCCGGCCTCAGCGCTTGTTGGCGCCTTGCAGTTTGGCAAAGGCCGACGCCATGGCCGACGACGGCGCAGGCGGCTGGCCCTGGACACCCGAGCGGGCGTTGCCATGGGACTGGCGGGCCGGCTCGAAGCGGTTGTCGCGCGGGGCGCCGGCGTCGCGGCGCGGTGTCGCCGCGTCGAGCTTCATCGACAAGGCAATGCGCTTGCGCGCCACGTCGACCTCCACCACCCGGACCTTGACGATGTCGCCGGTCTTGACGATCTCGCGCGCGTCGCTGACGAATCGGTTGGCCAGCTGGCTCACGTGCACCAGCCCGTCCTGGTGCAC
>CAYRIT010000076.1:0-15884 GCA_964424415.1 uncultured Hydrogenophaga sp. | reverse complement strand
GGCCAGTTCGAGAACACCTTCATGATGTACCTGCCGCGCCTGTGCGAGCACTGCCTGAACCCGGCTTGTGTGGCGTCGTGCCCTTCGGGCTCGATCTACAAGCGCGAGGAAGACGGCATCGTGTTGATCGACCAGGACAAGTGCCGCGGCTGGCGCATGTGCATCAGCGGCTGCCCTTACAAGAAGATCTACTACAACTGGAAAAGCGGCAAGGCCGAGAAGTGCATCTTCTGCTACCCGCGCATCGAAGCCGGCCAGCCCACCGTGTGCTCCGAAACCTGCGTCGGGCGCATCCGTTACCTCGGTGTCCTGCTGTACGACGCCGACCGCATCGCGGAAGCCGCGAGCACACCCAACGAGATCGATCTCTACCAGGCCCAGCTTGACCTGTTCCTGGACCCGAACGATCCCAAGGTGATAGCGCAGGCCCGTATCGACGGCATCCCCGACGCCTGGATGGCCGCGGCCCGCCAGAGCCCGGTCTACAAGATGGCGGTCGAGTGGAAAGTGGCTCTGCCGCTGCACCCCGAGTACCGCACGCTGCCCATGGTCTGGTATGTGCCGCCGCTCTCGCCCATCACCGCAGGCGCCAACGCCGGCATCGTGGGCAACAACGGGGAAATCCCGGACGTCTCGCAGCTGCGCATCCCGGTCAAGTACCTGGCCAACCTGCTGACCGCGGGCGACACCGCGCCGGTGGTGCGCGCCCTGGAACGCATGCTCGCGATGCGCGCCTACCAGCGCACCAAACACGTGGACGGCCTGATCAACCGCGAGGTGCTCGAGCAGGTGGGGCTGAGCGCTGCCGAGGTCGAGGAGATGTACCGGTACATGGCGATCGCCAACTACGAAGACCGCTTCGTGATTCCGACCACGCACCGCGAGTACGCCGAAAACACTTTCAACGTGCGGGGCGGTTGTGGTTTCAGCTTCGGCAACGGCTGCTCGGAAGGGCAGACCGAAACCAGCCTCTTCGGTAGCGAGAAAAAACGCACCATCCCCATCAAAGTGGAGGCATGAGATGAGCAAGTTTTTCTCTCCGTCGGTATCGGCCACCTACACGCTGCGGGTGCTGGCGCACCTGCTGCGCTACCCCGGCGCCGAGTTCCGGGCGCACATCCCCGAGATGCAGCAGGCACTCAAGGACGAAGCTGCGCTGGCACCCATGCGCCTGGCCGAGCTCGGCGCCTTGCTCAAGCACCTGGCGCAGCATCCTGCGCTGGAGGTCGAGTCGGAATACGTCGAGCTGTTCGATCGCGGCCGCAGCACCGCCCTGCACCTGTTCGAGCATGTGCATGGCGACTCGCGCGATCGGGGCCCGGCCATGATCGACCTGATCCAGACCTATGAAAAAGGTGGCCTGTACCTCGGCCCCGAGGAACTGCCCGATCACCTGCCGGTGCTGCTGGAGTTCGCCTCCACCCAGCCTGCGGCCCAGGCGCGCGAATTCCTCGGCGAGATCGCCCACATCGTGCGCACCATCTTCAGCGCCCTGCAGGCCAAACAAAGCCCTTACGCGAGCGTGCTCGCTGCGGTGCTGGAGCTGGCCGGCGAGAAGGCGGACACGGTGGCCTTGGCACCCGAGCCGGCGATGGACGATGCCTGGGCCGAGCCCGAGGTCTTCGGTGGTTGCTCCACCGAGGGCCAGGCCAAGCCCGGTCAGCCCCAGCCGATTCACATCGTCAGAAAAAATCTCCATCCTTCCCAAGGAGCGCAGGCATGACCACGCTGCACAACTTCGTTTTCAACGTCTATCCCTACATCTGCCTGGCGGTGTTCTTCATGGGCAGCCTGGCCCGATTCGATCGTGATCAGTACACCTGGAAAAGCGATTCGTCGCAGCTGCTGCGCAAGGGCCAGTTGCGCTGGGGCAGCAACCTGTTCCACATCGGCATCCTGTTCCTGTTCGGCGGGCACGCCGTGGGCCTGCTCACGCCCCATTTCATCTATGAGCCCTTCATCACCGCCGAACAGAAGCAGCTGGTGGCCGTGACCGCGGGCGGCATCGCCGGCTTCATCTGCTTCATTGGGCTGACGCTGTTGCTGCACCGGCGCATGTTTGATCCGCGCATCCGCCTGACCAGCCACCGCACCGACCTGTTCATCCTGGTCATCCTGTGGGTGCAACTGGTGCTGGGTCTGATCACCCTGCCGTACTCCTTTGGCCACGCAGACGCGAGTGTGATGCTGGCCCTGGCCGACTGGGCACAACGCATCGTCACCTTCCGCCCGGAGGCGGCCGGCCTGGTCGCGCTGGCCTGGCCTTACAAGGTGCATCTGGTGCTCGGCATGACCATCTTCCTGCTGTTTCCTTTCTCGCGCCTGGTGCACGTCTGGAGCGGATTTGGCACGGTGGCCTACCTGTTCCGCCCGTACCAGGTGGTGCGCAGCCGCAAGCTCGGCCTGACCCCTGGCAACCCGCGCCAGCCAGGCGCCTGAGTCCCCTCACCCAGCAAGGAGTCATGTGATGAACGCCGATTCGACCACCGGGTGTGGCAGCCAGACCTGCGCCTGCGCCGGCCTGGCCCAGCCCAGTGTCGCCAGCATCAACGGTATCGCCTTGCACGAGCCGGGCGAGACGCTGGACCCGCAAGTCCTGCGCGAGCGTGCCGTGACCGAGTTGTTGCGCCAGGAGGCCGTCAAGCGCGGTCTGCTGCCGCGCTTTCGCGGCCTGACCTACACCGAGCCCGACGAGGCGCAACGGCAGGTGATCGAGGCCATGGTTGACCAGGCCGTGACCACACCCGCGCTGACCGAAGAAGAGTGCCGTCGACACTACGAGGCGCAGAAAAACCGCTTCATCGTCGGCCAGGCACTGCACGTGCGGCACATCCTGTTTGCGGTGACACCGGGCGTCAATGTGCACGCCCTGTCGCAACACGCGGAAAAAGCGCTGCTGGAGCTCTCGCGCAAGGACGTGGTCGAGGGGCGTTTTTCCGAGCTCGCGGCCGAGCTGTCCAACTGCCCTTCGAGCACCCAGGGCGGCGATCTGGGCTGGCTCACGCCCGAAGACTGCGCGCCGGAGCTGGCCAACGAGCTGTTTTTCCAGAGCGATTCGCGCTGGGGCATGGGTGTTCACCCGCGCCTGGTGCACACCCGCTTCGGTCTGCACATCATCGAGGTGCTGGGTCGCAAGAAGGGCCAGCTGCAAACCTTTGATGCGGTGCGCGACCAGATCGTGGGGCGGCTGGAGCTGCAGTCGCGCAGCACCGCGCTGCGCCAGTACCTGCAGCTGCTGGTGGGGCAGGCCGAGGTCGAGGGCGTCGAGCTGGAGGGGGCCGACACGCCGCTGGTGCAGTAGGCTTCACCCGCGCGCCACGCCTGCGGCGCGTGCTCTGCAGACCGCGGTTGCGCCAGAAGCGCAACTTCTTCGGGTTGCCCGCGACGGCGCAGGCAGACCGGGCGCCACAGCCCTCAGCCGCTTCAAGGTGGCGGATCTGCGGCCCGACCGAGCCGGTTCAGCGGCGTTCTGGCGTGAAAACGCGGTCTATCCCGAAATTTATTGGCACCGCGCCGGAGCGTTCCCACCCCATGAAGACACTTCGCGAACCCGACGATCTCCTGTTGCGACTGCGGGATTTCCATTCCGACTATTTCCCGCGCCACCAGCAGCGTTTCCAGGACCTGGTGAGCGACGGTCAGCACCCCAAGACCCTGTTCATCGGCTGCTCCGACTCGCGCCTGGTGCCGTATCTGCTCACCGGCACCGCACCGGGCGAGCTGTTTCTGGTGCGCAACGTGGGGGCGTTTGTGCCACCGTACGATGGCTCCCACGGCCTGCACGGAACCACCGCGGCGATCGAGTTTGGTGTGCTCAGCCTCAAGGTGGAGCGCATCATCGTTTGCGGGCACAGCCACTGCGGGGCGATCAAGACCGCTTACGAGGGTGCGCCGGCCGAGGCGGTGGTGTTGCAGGCCTGGTTGAAGCTGGTCGACGAGGCCTTGCTGCCGGTGCAGCCCACCGCCGAGGCCCTGCGGCGCACCGAGCAGCGCGCGGTGGTGTTGCAACTGCAGCGGCTGATGGACTACCCGATGGTGCGGCGTGCGGTCGAGGCCGGCGAGCTGACCCTTCACGGCTGGCACTACGTGATCGAGGACGGCGAAGTCCATGTGTTTGATGTGGAGCAAGGCGCGTTCGTACCCGCCTCGGTAGCCTCGCACAGCGGCACGGGGCCGTACCAGCCGTATGTGGAGCACGACGGGCAGATCATCTCCGATCTGTGACCCTGGGGCCCCGACGAACCGCCTTGAACGGGCGGGGGGATGGCGCGATCATGCACGGTGCTTTGGCGACTTTTGTACGATAGCCCCCTGCCCACGCGGCCAGCACACAACCTCCCCCGCCCCAGGTCCCACCTCCAGAACCGACTGCCCCCGATGAAACGCGACACCAACCTGCGCCCCCAAGACCTCACCCAGACCCAGCCCATCAGCCAGGACGTGCTGGCCGAGAAATACCTCAAACCCGGCGAAAACGGCGTCGAGGACCTGTACCGCCGGGTGGCGCGTGCGCTGGCCTCGGTCGAGAAGGAAGACCTGCGTGCCGAGTGGGAGCAGAAGTTCCTCGCCAACCTGCACGCTGGCGCCATCGGTGCCGGCCGCATCATGAGTGCTGCCGGCACCGAAATCCAGGCCACGCTGATCAACTGTTTTGTGCAGCCGGTGGGCGACTGCATCCAGGGCGTTGACGGTGATGGCTTCCCTGGCATCTACGAGGCCTTGCGCGAGGCGGCCGAGACCATGCGCCGCGGTGGCGGTGTGGGCTACGACTTCTCGCGCATCCGCCCCAAAGGCGCCGAGGTCAAGGGCACCCACTCCATGGCCTCGGGGCCGTGCAGCTACATCAACGTGTTCGACCAGTCCTGCTCCACGGTGGAGAGCGCGGGTGCACGGCGCGGCGCGCAGATGGGCGTGTTGCGTATCGACCACCCCGACGTGATGGAATTCATCACCGCCAAGCGCACACCGGGGCGCTGGAACAATTTCAACGTCTCGGTTGGGGTGCCCGATGCCTTCATGCAAGCCCTGGGCAAGGACGAGCCCTGGGAGCTGGTGCACAGCGCCCGGCCCGGCGCCAAGCTGATCGCCAAGGGCGCCTACCAGCGCGGCGACGGCCAATGGGTTTACCAGACCATCGCCGCGAGCGAGCTGTGGGACACGATCATGCAGTCGGCCTACGACTTCGCCGAGCCCGGCATCCTGTTCCTCGACCAGATCGGCCAGGACAACAACCTGCGTTACTGCGAAACCATCTCGGCCACCAACCCTTGCGGCGAGCAGCCGTTGCCGCCTTATGGTTGCTGCGACCTCGGACCGGTGATCCTCACGCGCTTCGTGAAGAACCCGTTCGGTTTTGGCGGGGCGCCCAGCTTCGACTTCGAGGCCTTCGACAAGGTCGTGGCGACCCAGGTGCGCGCGCTCGACAACGTGCTCGATGTCACCTTCTGGCCGCTGCCCCAGCAGCGCGAAGAATCCGCCGCCAAACGTCGCATCGGTGTTGGCTTCACCGGCATGGGCAATGCCCTGGCCATGCTCTGCCTGCGCTACGACCGCGAGGAAGGCCGTGGCATGGCGGCGAAGATCGCCGAGCACATGCGCAACGCCGCCTACACCGCGTCGATTGCGCTGGCCAAGGAAAAGGGCGTGTTCCCGAAATTCAATGCCGACGGCTACCTGGAGACCGGTACGTTCGCCAGCCGCCTGCCCGACGCGATCCAGGCCGAGATCCGCCGCCACGGTATCCGCAACAGCCACCTGCTGTCGATCGCGCCCACCGGCACGGTGAGCCTGGCGTTCGCCGACAACGCGTCCAACGGCATCGAGCCGCCGTTTTCCTGGATGTACCGCCGCAAGAAGCGCGAGGCCGATGGCTCGACCAGCGAGTACGCGGTGGAAGACCACGCCTGGCGCCTGTACCGCGAGCTTGGCGGTGATGTGGACCAGTTGCCCGAGTACTTCGTGAACGCGCTGGCCATGACGGCCGGCGAACACATCGCGATGATGGAGGCGGTGCAGCCGTTTGTTGACACCGCCATCTCCAAGACGGTGAACGTTGCGGCCGACTACCCGTTCGACGATTTCAAGAGCCTCTACCACCAGGCCTGGCGCGCCCACCTCAAGGGCATGGCCACCTACCGGCCCAACAGCATTCTGGGTTCGGTGCTTGACACCGGCACGACGACCGCGGCCGCGGGAACGCCGGTGGCGGCGCCGGTGGACCCGATGCGCACCGTGATCGAGAGCCGGCCCAAGGGCGCACTCTCCGCCGTGGCCGACAAGATCGAGTACTGGACGCAGGAAGGCCACAAGACGCTGTACATCGTGGTTTCGTTCCTGCCGGTGCCCGATGCCGACGGCGTGGGCACGGTCGAGCGCGCGATCGAATTTTTCATGCCGGTGGGGCAGAGTGGTGAGTCGCAGCAGTGGATCACCTCCACCATGCGCATGCTCTCGCTGGCCGCGCGTGGTGGCTTTCTGGAGCGTGCGCTGGGTGACATGCGCAAGGTTGCCTGGGACCGTGGTCCGGTGCGCCTGGGCACCTACCAGAAAGCCGACGGCACCCATGTGCCGATGTGGCACGACTCCGAGGTGGCGGCGATTGCGTTTGCATTGCAGGGCATCCTGGCGCGGCGCGCACAGGTGGTATCTGCGCACGCACCGGCGCAGGCCACGCCCGAGCTGCCCGGCATGCAGATGCCGGTGATGGCGGGCAAGAAATGCCCCGAATGTGGTGCCCACGCCATGATCAAGAAAGACGGCTGCGATCTGTGCACCCAGTGTGGCCACCTGGGCTCTTGCGGATGAACCTTACGCCGCCGCGCGCGGGCGCGCTGCGCCCCGGGCGGCCCGCGCCACCACCGCCTCCCGGCCCACGGCAGCCCCACGGCCCGTGGCGTGTTCGGCACCTGCTCTGGGCGCCGCACCGGGTGGCATTTTTCCTCGCCCTGGTGGTGCTGCTGGCCTCGGGCCTGTGGTGGGCTGCGGTGCAGTTCGACCGCGCCACCGGCCAGATCGGGCTGGGTTATGCGGTGGCGCCCACCGTCACCCACGCAGCCGTGATGAGCCTGGGCTTCATGCCGCTGTTCTTCGCCGGCTTTCTCTTCACTGCCGGGCCCAAGTGGCTGGGCGTGGACGGGCCGCAAGCACCGGCGCTGCTGCCTGCGGTGCTGCCGCAAGCCGCCGGCTGGCTGCTGTGGTTGCTGGGCGCGCACACCCACCTGGCCTGGGCTTTGACCGGCCTCGTGCTGGTGCTGTCCGGACTGGCGTGGCAGAACCTGCGCTTCTGGGGTCTGGTGCGCGCCAGCCGCCAGACCGATCGGCTGCACGCCACGGTGGTGGCGTGGGCGGGCAGCTTTGGTGTGTTGTGTGTGGCCGGGTTGCTGATATCGCTGCTGCTGGGCGCGGTGGATCTGGCGCTGGCCTTTGTGGTCAGCGCGCTGTGGGGCTTCATCGTGCCCACCTACCTCGCGGTGGCGCACCGCATGATTCCGTTTTTCACCTCCAGTGCGGTGCCCATGATCAAGGCTTGGCGGCCTTTCTGGGTGCTGTGGTTTCTGCTGGCCACCGCGGTCATGGAACTGCTCGCGGTCTGGCTCGACGTCCTGGTCGTGACCCACCCGGCGGTGATGCTGGTGCGTGGTCTGGCCGAACTGGCTTCGGGTGGTGTGGTGCTGTGGCTGGGCGTGGCCTGGGGGCTGGTGCAAAGCCTGCGCATCCGTCTGCTGGCCATGCTGCACCTGGGTTTTGTCTGGCTTGGCCTGTCGATGCTGCTGGCCGGCGCCTCGCAGCTGGTGGGCCTGTTCGGCGGCGCGCCGGTGCTCGGCCTGGGCGCACTGCACGCACTCACCATGGGTTTTCTCGGCTCCACCCTGCTGGCCATGGTCACCCGCGTGGCCTGTGGCCACAGCGGTCGCACCCTGGTGGCCGACACACTGATCTGGGTGCTGTTCTGGTTGCTGCAGCTGGCGGTGTTGCTGCGTATCGCCGGCGCGTTGGTGAGCGCGCCGCTGTGGGTCCTGCCGCTGTCCGCCAGCCTCTGGGCAACACTGGTGGTGGTCTGGGGTCTGCGCATGGGCAGCTGGTTCGGCCGCCCGCGGGTGGATGGTCGCCCCGGCTGACGGCCTCTGTCTTGTGCCAACTTTTTCATGAACATTCCCGCTGACGCCAACCGCACAGACTGGTCCCTGGTGGCCGCCGAGCTCATCCGCGCACGCCAGACCGTGCTGCCCAAACGCCTGGTCGCGCCGGGCCCGGACGACGCGCAGTTCCTCCCCATGCTCGAAGCCGCCGCCGCCGCACCCGACCACGGGCAATTGCTGCCCTGGCGTTTTGTGCTGGTGCCCGACGGCCAGCGCGCTGCGCTGGGCGAGGTGTTCGCACAGGCGCTTGCCGAGCGCGACATGGATGCCACGCCCGAGCAGCGCGAACAGGCGCGCGAAAAGGCGTTTCGTGCGCCGCGCTTGTTGCTGCTGGTGGTGGACGCCGAGCGTGGCGATCCCGAGGTCGACCTGCACGAGCGCCTGATCTCGGCCGGCGCTGCGGTGCAAAATGTGTTGCTGGTCGCTACCGCGCAGGGTTTTGGTTCGGCGCTCACCAGTGGCAAGGCGCTGAAATCCGCCGTGTTGCGGCGCTGCTTCGGGCTGCGGGCAGCCGAACATGCCGTGTGTTTCATCAGCATCGGGAGCGTGGCTTCGCGCCGCCCGGTGCGCGCCCGGCCGGCCGTGGCCGACTACCTCTCCACCCTGGGCGAAAGCCTCTGACCTGTACTTGTTGAAACGCCATGGAAATCTCCCGCTTTGAAGACCTGCTGGCCGCCGCGCGCGCTCAGACCCAGCCGCAGCGCCTGCTGTTTGTGTTCGCGGCGGTGGAACTGCCCGACGAGGCCACGCCACAGGAGCGCGCCGGATTTGCGCGCGGTGATGGTGGCGCGCTGGTGCCGCAGATGTGTGTGGATAAGGCCCCTGACGAGCTCAAGACCTTTGCCGATCTGGTCGAGGAAGCGGCGCAATTCGGAAAACCCTGGGGCATCGTGTTCGCAGCGGCCATGTCGGGCCGCGACGGTGCGGTTCCCACCAGCGCCGATGCCGACCAGCCGCTGGAGCGCATGATTGCTGCCATCCAGGGCGGCCGGTTCGATGGTTACATCCCGTTTGACCCACAGGGCCAAGCGGTGCAGATTGGCTGAGGCCGGCATGGCCACCCGCATCCCGCTCACCCAGATTGGCCTACCGGGACACAGCGCGCCCGGTGTCGGATTCGAAGCGCCGTTCGAGATGCTCGAAGCCTGCCACGAGCGGGTTGAACGCATGCTCGGCCTGATCCAGCGGCTGCAGCAACACCTGAAGGACACTGGCTGTGACGACAGCGCCCGCCAGGCCGCGCGCGATGTGATGCGCTACTTCGACCAGGCCGCGCCACGCCACCACGAAGACGAAGAGCGCCACGTGTTTCCGCCCCTCATGGCAGGGCCGGATGCGGCAGTCAAGGCACTGGTGCTGCGGCTGATCCAGGACCACCGGCAGATGGAGCTGGCCTGGACGGACGCGCGCACGGTGTTGCAGACGATTGCCGAACACCACAACCAGCCCTGGCCCGGACTCACCGTGTGGCATCAGGTCAAGCTCAACGACTTCGCGCGCCTGTACCGCCAGCATGTGGACGACGAGGAAAAAGTCGCCTACCCCGCGGCGCGCGGTCTGCTCGGGCCGGGCGCGCTGGCGGCGATGAGCGAAGACATGATGCAGCGGCGCGGTGTGCTGCCTGTTTCGCCCGGCAAAACCGCCGACTGAACGGCGGTCCCTGCGGCTCGGGCTCAGACCTGCGCCGGTCCCACGGTCAGGGCCACCCCGGCCACCCCCTCGATCCGACCAGTGATGTGGTCACCCGACACCACCGCACCCACCCCCTCTGGCGTGCCGGTGTAGATCAGGTCGCCGGCCTGCAGGTGATAGAACAGCGACAGGTCGGCGATGATTTCGCGGACGTTCCATATCAGCTGGCTGGCGTCGGACGACTGCCGGGTCTGGCCGTTGACTTCGAGCGCGATGGCGCCGCGGTCGACGATCTGTTCTGCCATCGGCACGATCTCGCTGCACACCGAGCCCTGCTCGATGTCCTTGCCCAGATCCCAGGGGCGGCCCTTGTCGCGCGCCACCAGCTGCAGGTCGCGGCGTGTCATGTCCAGGCCGGCGGCATAGCCGTACACGACATGCTGCGCCTGCTCAGCCGGCACACGAAAACCGGCGCGGCCGATCGCCACCACCAGCTCCATCTCGAAGTGGTAATTGCTCGTCTCAGGCGGGTAGGGCACGGTGGCGCCGCTGTGCACCAGCGTCTGCGGTGACTTGGTGAAATAGAACGGCCGCTCCACCGACTTGTCTACCGGCTTGCCCATCTCCACCGCGTGTGCGTGGTAGTTGCGCCCGACAAAGAACAGACGGTTGATCGGGAAACGCTCGGGCCGGCCGCGGATGGGCAGAGACTGAACGGCGGGCGGGGCAAACAGATAGGGGGTCATCGCGGTTTGTTCGAAGGAAATGTCTGGGGGGGGGAGAACGCCGCGGCACTGGCTTGGCCGGGCCACAGGGGCTGCACCCTGTCGGGGGTGAGGCGCGAAACGCGGCGCGATGCTTAGCGTGTTTCGTAGACGCCCAGTTTTCGGTGCAGTGGCGATTCGTCGGCGATGAAGACGAACGATGCCTGGTCGGTCGAGCGGTTCTTCAGCGTCACGGGATCAAAGCCAGGTGTGCAGCAGGTGTCGGCCTCGACCAGCGCGAAGTGTTTGCCACAGGCGGTCACGTCCACACCCCCTTCGATCAGGTGGAACACCTGCGACGGTGAGCGCGCGGGCAGCGCGAGCGTCTGGCCAGGGCGCAGCATCAGCGCGTAGAAACCCAGGATGTTCTGCGCGTCCTCACCACTTTCGGGGTTGACGTAAGTGACCTGCACACAGGCCAGATCGGGCTGATCGTCCGCCAGCGCCAGCAGCGCCGCGCGGGTGTCCTCCCAGGGGTAGCGCAGCATCGGGTAGCGCTTGTCGCTGCGGGTGAACACGGGTGTGGGCACGACACCGGCGCGTGTCCAGGCGCGGTCGCCACGGCCCGGCTGGACGGTCTGGCGCTCGCCGTTGACGTGGTAGCTGGCCTCCATGTAATAGACCAGTGGCAGGTCCAGCACGTCCAGCCACACCACCGGCTCGCTGCCGTCGTGGCCGTGTTCGTGCCACAGGCCGGTGGGTGTGAGGATCAGATCGCCGCGGCGCATCGGGCACTTCTCGCCGTCCACCGTGGTCCATGCGCCCTCCCCCTCGACCACCATGCGCACCGCGTTGGGCGTGTGGCGGTGGCTGGGTGCCCATTCGCCGGGCAGAAGAAGCTGCATACCCAGGTACATGGCCGGGCTCGCCTTCATGTTCTCCAGCCCATGACCGGGGTTGGCGAGCACCAGCACTCGGCGCTCGGCCTTCTCAATCGGCGTGAGCTCGCCGGCCTTGAGCAGCAGCGGCCTGAGCGTCGCGTACGGCCAGTGGACCGTCTGCGTGGCGTGCGTCGGCACACCCGGCGGCAGCACCGCGCGCAGGCTGGGCCACAGCGGTACCAGGTTCAGGTTTTTGAGATCGTCTCGGTAATCCTGCGGCAGGTCTTCGAGGCGTCCAAGTTCGTGGCTCATGGTTTGTCTCCAAAAATGGGGTGGGGCGGTGTCTTGATCCTGTGGACGTCGTGGAACCGGCTTCGCCGGGACGCCAACGGTGCGCTCTCGCAGCGGGCGGCGGCGTCAGCCGGCTCGGGGGTGGTCGTCGTCCAGGCAATTGCCTGCGTTCCACGCATACAGCCATTCCATCGCGTCGTAGAAACGTTCCGGACTGCGGCCTCGCCACAGGTCGTTGCGCACCAGGCGCTCGACACCTTTGGCATGGTAGATGCGGCCCATCTCGCGCGAGCTGAGCACGATGCGGGCGGTGCGTGCCACGCGACTGCGCTGGTACAGATCGAGCGCCTGGGTCCAGTTGTTGCCGTGCACCCGCAGAGCCTCGCCCAGCGTCACCGCGTCTTCCATCGCCATGCAGGCGCCTTGCGCGAGGTACTGCGTGGTCGGGTGGGCGGCATCACCCAGCAGCGTGACGAGGCCGTAGGTCCACCTGTCGATGGGCTCGCGGTCGGCGGTGGCCCAGCGCCTCCAGCTTTTGGGCAGCTCGATCAGTTGCCGGGCCTTGGCACAAATGCCCTGGAAATAGCTCTCCACCTCGGCCTTGCTGCCGTCGCGCACGCCCCATTCCTCGGGCTCGCGGCTGTGGAAGGTGACCACCACGTTGTACTGCTCGCCACCACGCAGCGGGTAGTGCACCAGGTGGCAGTTGGGGCCAACCCAGATGCTGGCGGCGTTCCATTGCAGGTCTTCGGGGAAATCGGCTTTGTCGACCACCGCGCGGTAGACCACATGCCCGGTGACGCGGGCCTCGTCGCCCACCAATTGCTGACGCACCGCCGACTTCACGCCGTCGGCACCGATCAGCGCCTGGCCTCGGTAGGCATTGCCGTGCTGGTCGTAGGCGGTCACCGAGCCGGCGTCCTGCTCCACGCGTTCGATGCGGGTGCTGGTCTGGACCTGAACCCGTCCGGTCGCCTGTGCGCCTTCCAGCAGGGACCGGTGCACGTCCACCCGGTGGATCACCGCGTAGGGGTTGCCAAATCGCTGGCGAAACGCCTCGCCGGTGGGAATCAGACCCACCTGGTATTCGTCCAGCGCGTCGTGCATCACCATGTGGTCGGTGTAGACCGCGCGGCTGCGGGCTTTCTCGCCCACGCCAAGCGCGTCGAAGGCGTGGAAGGCGTTGGGCCCGAGCTGGATGCCGGCGCCAATTTCGCCGATCTCGGCCACCTGCTCGAACACCTGGACCGCAAAGCCCTGGCGCACCAGTGCAAGGGCGGCGGCCAGGCCGCCGATGCCACCACCCGCGACCAGCACGGGCAGTTCGGAAGATGCTGTTTTCATGGGTGATCCATCTTTAAATATATGCACACAGATAATCAGTACACTGACGATAAGTGTAGTGCTAACATGGATTTTGTCAAATCCGGGTTTGTCCCGGGTCTCGTCGTTTCCTCGCCGACGCCATGAAAAAACCACCAATCGCCCCCGTGAACATCGATCTGCAGCCCGGCCACGCAATCCGGCGCTTGCACCAGATTTCGGTGGGCATCTTTCTCCAGGAGGCGGCCGAGCTGGGCATCACGCCGGTGCAGTACGCGGCGCTGCAGACAGTGAGCAACCAGCCCGGCATCGACCAGCGCACCCTGGCGCGCGCCATCGCGCTGGACACCTCCACCACCGGCGGGGTGGTGGATCGGCTGGAGGCTCGCGCGCTGCTTGAGCGGCGCCATGCGGCCGACGACCGCCGCGTGCGACAGCTGTTCCTGACCACCGCGGGCGAGCAGGCGCTGGCCGATGTGCTGCCTGCCATGCTGAGTACCCAGGCGCGCATCCTCGCGCCACTGACCGAGCGCCAGCGCGCCGATTTCATGCGCCTGCTCATGCGCCTGGTCGATCAGAACAACGAGCTGAGCCGCGCGCCCAGCGAGGTCGCTGAGCGCTGAGTTTCCCGGTCAATGCCCTGCCGCCCTGCCTGCCGGGGCACCTGCGTCACACTTGATGCCATGAAGCATTTGTTCACCTGTCTTGTGCTGGCCAGCGTCGCGCTGAGCGCCTCGGCCCAGACCCTGTGGCGCGGCGCACCGATGAACGCCAGCCCGGCCGAGATCCGTGCCCTGATGCCCGACGCCCGGGACACCTCGCCGGCCCAGCGGGCGCTGGACCGCGGGGCGCTGCTGGAAATCCCGAGCACCCCGATTGCCGGCGAAGACTTCGCCGCCACCTTCCATTTCGAGTCCGAGCGCCTGCAACGCATCCACCTGCGGACCCAGCCCGCCACCCGGGAACGCACAAAGGCGGTGCTGCAAGCCTTGCAGACTTCGCTGCGCGCGAGCTACGGTCTGCCCATCAGCACCAAGGCGCGGCAGGACGCGGTGCCCGGCGCGGTCGACCTGAAGTGGGCGTTTCGGCGCATGACGGTGCAACTCCAGATGGTGGGCGGCAACACGGTGGAGCTGGTCTACAGCGCCAACATCCCGAGCCGGCCGGCCGGCCTTTGATCGCAGCGGACGCCGCCGGCAGGGCTCGGCATCTGAGGGAAGCGTCATACAGCCAAAAACTGTCGAATAAATTGACAGTTGACGCAACAGGAAACACGAAGTTACCAGTGCACCTTTGATTTATAACGTGTTTTTCCGGACTGGCCCGAAAACTGCTTTATATCCGGTAGAAATAGGGAGGTCCCGGTGAAATAACCAGACTTTCGCTATTGCCTGCAACCCTTCATCTGGAAATCATCCATGAAAAAAATCACCCTGATCCTGGCGGGCGCTGCCCTGACGGTGGCTGCGAACGCCTGGGCGGCACCACTGGCTACCTACACCCACAACTACGGCAACGGCGCGGGCCAGGTCGATCCGGGTGGTAGCGATGCGCTGGGCAACGGTTTCGTGACCGTGAGCGACCAGTCGATTTCGCGCTTCAACGACGCCTTCGATTTCAGTGGCCTGGATTACAGCTCGATCGACTATTTCGATCTCACGCTGACCTACGCCAAGACCAACGACGGGTTCATCTTCCCCGAGGCCTGGTACGTGCGTCCGGGCGCAGCACCGTCGCCCAGTGCGCCCTTCAAGCTGGACCGTGTCGGCTCCACCGCGACCTCGGACACCTTCCGCATCGACGCCACGCTCTCACCGTTCTTCCAGAACATGGTGAACGCCGAGAATTTCTTCTTCTGGATGGCCGACGAGGCCTGGGGTGCGAACAGCTTCAAGCTCTACAGCGCCTCGCTGGAGATCAACGGCACGGCCAACGCGGTGCCCGAGCCGGGCAGCATGGCGCTGCTGGGCGCCGGCCTGCTGGGTCTGGGCCTGATGCGCCGCCGCCGCTCGGCGAAGTAAATCGGGCGCGGTCAGCCAAGTTTGCTGCCCTCATCACAAAGGCCACCCCGCGGTGGCCTTTTTGCTGCGCGGATGGCCGCGCCACACAGCGGTTTCAGGCCAGCGCCGGGAACAGCTTGATCAGCCCGGTGGCCATCACCTCGACCGCGAGCGCGGCCAGGATCAGGCCCATGAGGCGGGTCATGACGTTGATGCCGGTCTGGCCCAGAAAGCGTGAAATCGGCTCGGCCAGCGTGAAGCACACCGCGGTGGCCAGCGCGATCACCACGCCGTAGCCGACCAGGGCGGCATGTTGCAGAAAGGTCTTGGCCTGGTCGGCGTAAATCACCACGGTGGACATGGTGGCCGGCCCGGTGAGCAGGGGAATGGTGAGCGGCACCACCGCGATCGATGCGCGGGCGGAGGCGTCTTCCACCTCGCCCTGGGTCACCTTGGATTCGGCGGGCTGGGCGTTGAGCATGGACAGGGCCGATGACAGCAGCAGCAAGCCACCGCCGACCTGGAAACTGGCCAGCGAGATGCTGAAAAACGCCAGGATTTGCAGGCCGATGATGGCGCAGGTGGCGATCACCGCAAACGCGCTGAAGGCCGCCACCCACACCGTGCGCTGGCGCTGCTTGGAGGAAAACCCCTGCGTGTAGTGAATAAAAAACGGCACGATGGCCAACGGGTTGACGATCGCCAGCAGGGTGACCAGGGGCTTGAAATCCATGGTCGCGATTGTGGGGCATCGTCCGTTTTATTCGGCAACGACCCGCGCAAAGGTGGGGGTCGAGTGGCGGATTCACCACCCGACCGATAGGGCCAGGAACCAGCGAAGTGGCGGAGCGGGGGGCCAACGGGCCAGCCGCCGGGCCGCCCCAAGGCAGGCCCAGCCCCCTCGGGGGGCAGCGA
>CAYRIT010000075.1:5910-16012 GCA_964424415.1 uncultured Hydrogenophaga sp. | reverse complement strand
GGTCATCAGCAGCAGCACCGCGGGCAGGAAGGACAGCGCGGTGAAGAACAGCAGGGTCTGGATCGGCACCGAGTAGCTGTTGCCGCCCGCGCCCTGGCCGATCACCAGCGGCAGCGAGGCGCCACCGGGCGCCACCGGCGCGCCGGTTTGAGACCAGGCGGTGCCGGCCAGGGTGGCCAGCAGCAGGCCCAGCACCAGCGCGCCGACGCGCCGCCAGGAGAGGAGATCAGCGCGGTGCATGGGGGTCTTGGGGTTTGGGCTGGACGATCTGTGCCAGACGCGCGGCAAAGCCGCCGGCAGACAACGGCGCGGTGGCGCCCGGTGGGTGTGCAGAGACATCGGACACGGGCAGCGGCAGGTGGTGCAAGGCGGTGACACCACCCGGCGCCACACCCAGGACCAGACACAGGCCGCTCTCGCCTTCACCCACCTGCACCGTGACCACCCGCTGCTGCGGCCCGAGCGACAGGCTGCTCATCACCTGCAGCCGCGGCCCGCCCTGGCTCGCCGCACCCGGCAGGTGCCGCCGGTAGCGCTGCAGCATCCATGCGACGCCCACCATCACGATCAGCAGCACCACAGCAGGTAAGGCGTTTTGGAGCATGAGGAAAAAAGGAGAACGAAGAAAAGAAAAAGGGAAACAGCGGGCCCGGCGCGAAGTGTCCAAATCCCAGGGCTCCGCGGAACCGGCTGGTCCGGGCCGCCAGCGCGGGGGGTCAGCCCCGGCTCACGCGCCGCATCCGCTCCGACGGCGTCACGATGTCGGTCAGCCGGATGCCGAACTTCTCGTTGACCACCACCACCTCGCCCTGGGCGATCAGGTAGCCGTTGATCAGCACGTCCATCGGCTCCCCGGCCAGCGCGTCGAGCTCGACGATCGAGCCCTGCGCGAGCTGCAGGATGTACTTGATCGGCACCTTGGTGCGGCCCAGTTCCACCGAGAGCTGGACCGGAATGTCCAGCACCATCTGGATGTCGGTGTTGGCTGCCGCAGAACCCCCACCGGTCTTCATCGGTGCGGCCTCGGCGTCGAAGGCCGGTGCGCTGTTGGGGTCCTGTGCGCTGGTGCTGGCCGCCTGCTCTTCGAGCGCCTGCGCCCAGTCGTCGGTGACGGAATCGTTCATGGTGTCGTTGCTGTCAGTTGACATAGGAATCTCCCAGCCAGGTCATGTCGTTTCCACGCAGCTTCTTGCCGATGCGCAGCGCGTATTTGCCGTTGTGTGTGCCGTACTGGCAGTCGAACAGCGGCACCCCTTCGGCCTTGGCCTGCACGTTGGGTGTGCGGTCGAGTTCGAGGAAATCGCCCACCTGCATCGCCAGCAGCTGCTCCACCGTGGCATCGGTCTGGGCCAGCTCGGCCACCAGGGTGAGCTCGGCCGCCTGAATCTCGTGGCTGAGCACCCGTATCCAGCGCCGGTCGACCTCCATCGCGTCGCCCTGCACGGAGGAATACAGCACGTCGCGGATCGGCTCCAGCGTGGCGTAGGGAATGCAGATGTGCAGCGAGCCGGTGATGTCGCCGATCTCCAGCGAGAAGCTGGTGGTGACCACAATTTCGCTGGGCGTGGCGATGGTGGCGAACTGCGGCTGCATCTCCGAGCGCTGGTAGGCCAGCTCCAGCGGGTAGACACCCAGCCAGGCCTTCTTGTATTCCTCGGCCACCACCTCCACCAGACGTCCGATCACACGCTGCTCGGTGGGTGAAAAATCGCGCCCTTCGATGCGGGTGTGGAACTTGCCGTTGCCGCCGTAGAGGCTGTCGATCACACCAAACAGCAAGCTGGGTTCACACACCACCAGGCCGTTGCCGCGCAAGGGGCGCACCGCCATGATGTTGAAGTTGGTCGGCACGACCAGTTCGCGCAGGAAGGCGCTGTATTTCTGCACCTGCACCGCGCCCACCGAGATCTCCGGGCTGCGGCGGATGAAGTTGAACAGGCCCAGGCGCAGGTTGCGGGAGAAGCGCTCGTTGACGATCTCCATCGTGGGCATGCGCCCGCGAACAATGCGTTCCTGGTTGGAGAGGTTGTAGGTGCGAACGCCACCGACCGGCGTGACTTCTTCGGCGAGTTTCTGGCTTTCACCGGTCACGCCCTCGAGCAGGGCGTCGACCTCATCCTGGGACAGTATGGATTCGGACATGGCGGTGGCTCCCGGGGTTCACTGGACGATGAAGCTGGAGAACAGCACGCCTTGCAGCGGACTCGGCGGGGCTGCGCGGCGCTTCGTCGCCGCTTTGTCACCATGCTCGCCAGCCGCGCCATCGCCCTCGGCCATGGGATAGTCCATCAGCCGCGAGACCTCGCGCACGATGTCGGCCGAGAGTTTTTCCTTGCCCTGCATCTGCAGCATGTCGTCCGAGGTCCGTTGCGAGATCAGCATCAGGATGGCGTTGCGGATGCTGGGCATGTAGACCTTCATGCTGTCGGCGGTTTTGGCGTCTTCCACCTGCAAGGTGATGCCGAGCTGGGCGAACCGGTTGCCGCCCGGATCGGCCAGGTTCACCACCATGGCCTCCAGCGGCAGGAAGGTGGGCGGCGAGCGCGAGGCGCGGTCGCTGTGTGTGCTGTGGGCCGTCTCTTCACCGTCTTCGTCGACCGCGGTGTTTTTCTTCAGGATGTAGAACGCGCCGCCCGCACCGGCGAGCGCCAGCACGACCACCCCGATCAGGATGAACAGCAGCTTCTTGCTCTTGGGTTTGGCCGGGGTGAGGGCATCGGCGGTGGCGGCGGCGGCTGACATGGTTTTCCTTCCAGAACGGTCCCGGTTGCCGAGGGCTTGCACGCCGGTGGCGAGGGGGTCTGGAGAGGATTATTGAAGGCCTGCAGGCCGCCCGGTCGGGGGAAAAGGGCGGCAAAAGCCGGCCATTCCGGGGTCTGCGTGCGCCGTCCCGTCACACCGGTTGGGTGTCCTGGCGAGAACGCGCCAGCCATCTCCTGGAAGGCAGCTCGGTGTCAGACGAACAGATCCAGCGGTCGGCTGCCATCGGCGCGCATCGCGGGCGGGGCGGTGGGGCGGGTGGCCGGCGTGGCCTCCCCCTTGGCCCGGCCGATCGCACCGCGGCCTGCCTGGTCGTCCACACCACCGCGCGGTGGTTCCCCGCCCGCGCCCTGGCCCGTGGGCTGGCGCTGCTGCGCGCCGACCGACACATCGGCCAGCGCGATGCCGCTGCGCTCCAGCAGCGAACCCAGTGACTGGTTGGCCTGCTGCGCGAGCGAGTGGCGGATGTCGGCGTTGTCGGTGCGGAAGTCCACACTCAGGTCCTGCCCCTGCATCGAGAGCCGGATGTCCAGGCTGTCGAGCGGGCCTTCACCCAGGCGCAGGTGGGCGTGGCGCAGGTGCTGGGTGCTCCAGTGGCTGACCTGCGGTGGCTCGGCCTCGGGGGGTGTGTCCGGGGTGGCCAGCAGGTCGGCGGGCGAGGGGCCTTCGGAACGAGCGGTGCCGGTGTCGGGTGCCGCGCCGAGCAGCGGCGTGGGCGCACCGCCGTCGGCTTGCGCCTGGCCGGCGAGCAGACCGCTCAGCCGCGCGGTGAGCGAGACCGCCTGAGCGGCCACACCGTCGCCTGCTGGTGCCGCACCCGAGTCCATCGACACGGTGCTGTTGGACCAGGCCGCGCCACGGCCGCGCACCGCGTCGCCTGGCGCGCCCGCGCGACCGGGTGGGGTGGGCGCCGGCTGCCAGCCCGTGGCGGGCGCACGCAGCGCCACCGTGGTGTCGGCGACCTTCGCCTGAACGGTGCGCCGCTCGGTGGCGCCGGCCACGCGGGCCGATGCCGGGCTGGCACCGGACGGCAAGGCCGCAGGGTCGATCGCCTCGGGGGTGGCGAGTGTGCGCATGCCGCTGATCTCGACGCCGGTGCGGTCCGGGCTGGACGCATCGGGCGCGACGGCGGCTGCGGTGGCTGGGGTGTTCCGTGGATCGCCGGTGGCGCCGCTTGCGCCGTTGGCGGGCAAACGACCGGTCAGTGGTGGCTCGGCCCAGCCCAGCAGCTGGGCCACCGGGTTGTTGCTGCCGTCACAGACTGGGTCGTCGGCGTCGGCCTCGGCGTTGTTCGATTCGACGGATGCCTCGCCGGCGCTGGCGTCGGCGGCGGGTGCGGTCCGGGTTTCGGCCACCAGCGACAGCAGCGACGAGAACGTGTCGCCGCGTTCCTCGGAGTTGCCGGTGGGGGCGCGGTTCGCTGGCGCGGCGGCGGGCCTGGGGACGGGCGGGGTGGAACGGGAGATTTCACTCATGGTCGGGCGCCTTTGGTGGTGGTCACGCTGTGTGCCAGGCGCTGGCGCAGGTGGATGGTCAAGGCCATCTCGTCGGTCTGTTTCTGTTCCTGGCGCTGTGCGCTGTGCAGCATGGCCTGTACCTTGCGGTCGGTGTATTTGCGCAGCCCGGCCAGGTCGCGCTCGGCCGCATGCACCTGCTGCTGCGCCTGGTCGATCTGCGCCTGGCGCTGGCCCAGCACACCGCGCTGGAAATCCATCGCGTGGTCGATCTTGTGCATGAACTGGCGGTGGTGGTGCAACACGTTGGCGTCCACACCGGTGCTGCTGCGCTGGCTCCAGCGGGCCTGCGCCTCGTCGGCATAGGTCTGGAGCTGCTGCATCTGGTCCTGCGCCTGCGCCATCTCCCGCTGCAGCTGCGCCATGTGGGCCAGTGCTTCGTCGCGGCGCTTGTTCGCCAGCTCAACAACTATGTTCAAAGTTTGGATCGCGGTGCTCATCGGGCGTGGCTTTCATGGGGTGGTCGGGCCGGCCGTTCGGGCCGGCCTTCGTGCAGCGCGCCGGCCAGCTGGGCCAGGCTCTCGGGCAGGGTGGCGGCTTCACGCATGTCCTGAATCAGGAAGCGCTGCAATTCCGGATACAGGACGATGGCGCGGTCGGTCTCGGGGTCGCTGCCAGCCGCATAGGCGCCAAGCTGGATCAGGTCGCGGCTCTTCATGTAGCGCGAGTAGAGGTTGCGGAACTTGCGCGCCAGATCGAGGTGGGGCGTGCTGGCCACGTTGTGCATCACGCGCGAAGCCGAAGCCTCGACGTCGATGGCTGGGAAGTGGCCCGACTCGGCCAGCGAGCGCGAGAGCACGATGTGGCCGTCGAGGATGGCGCGCGCAGCGTCCGCGATCGGGTCCTGCTGGTCGTCGCCTTCGGAGAGCACGGTGTAGAACGCGGTGATCGAGCCCACGCCGTTGAGGCCGTTGCCACTGCGCTCCACCAGTTGCGGCAGCTTGGCAAAACAGCTCGGCGGGTAGCCCTTGGTGGCCGGTGGCTCGCCGATCGCCAGCGCAATCTCGCGCTGTGCCATCGCATAGCGGGTGAGCGAATCCATGAGCAGCAGCACATGCAGGCCGTCGTCGCGAAAGCGCTCGGCGATGGCGGTGGCGTAGCTTGCGCCCTGCATGCGCAGCAGCGGCGGCGCGTCGGCCGGTGCGGCCACCACCACCGAGCGCTGGCGCCCCTCGGGGCCCAGGATGTCTTCGATGAATTCCTTCACCTCGCGGCCACGCTCGCCGATCAGGCCGACCACGATCACGTCGGCCTTGGTGTAGCGCGCCATCATGCCCAGCAACACACTCTTGCCCACACCGGAGCCGGCAAACAGGCCGATGCGCTGGCCACGGCCGACGGTGAGCAGCGCGTTGATCGCGCGCACCCCAGTGTCCAGCGGTTCGCGCACCGGGTCGCGGTCCATCGCGTTGAGGGGCGAGCGGTCCAGTGCCTGCACGTCCACCTGCGTGATCGGTCCCAGGTGGTCCATGGGCTGGCCTTGCGGGTCGACCACGCGGCCCAGCAACCCACCACCGAGCGGCAGGCGCAGCACGCCGCGGTCGTGTGGCGAAGGCGGCTTGTTCACCTGGCCGATGCGCGGCACGGTGCGGTACGGGGGCAGCGGCGTCACGCTGGCGCCACTGGCCAGGCCGTGTGTGTCGCCGGCGGGCATGAGGTAGGCCCGGTCGTTGGAAAAGCCCACCACCTCGGCCAGCACCGGCGCCTTGGAGCCGTTGGCGATCAGGCATTGCGAGCCGACCGGCACACGCAGTCCCACCGCTTCAAGCACCAGGCCGGCCAGTCGGGTGAGCGTGCCACGCACCTCCAGCGGGTTGGGGGCATCGGCGCAGGCGCGCGCGTCGCTCATGAACTGTTCCCAGTGGGGCAGGGTCTCAGGCATCGCTGGCCTCCAGGCTGCCCGGGTGGCTGTTGTCCTCGCCGCTCCAGTCCACGCTCAGCCCCAGGTTACCCACCGCGCGGGCCCAGCGTTTTTCCACCGTGGCGTCCACCGCCATGCTGGGGGTGTGCACCAGGCAGCCGCCGGGGGTGAGGGTGACGTCGGCCACGAACTCGGGCGCGTTTTCGCCCAGGGTTTCCACCAGCGCGTCTTTCATCAGCGCCAGGTCGTCGGGGTGCATGCGCACGGTGGCCGGCAGACCATCGTCGACGATCATCTCCAGCGCCTCACCGATCACGGTGCGCAGCTGGCGGGTGTTGACCTTGAGTTCCTGTCGCACCACCTGGCGCGCGATGTCGCAGGCCAGTTCCAGCAGCTGGCGCGAAATTTTCTGTTCGCTGCTCAGCAGCTGGTCGGCCATGCCGTGCAGCAGCTCGCCCATGCGCAGCGCGTTGGCTTGCAGCGCCTGCTGCAGGGGCTCGGCCAGCGCGGCGCGGGTTTCCCGCTCGCCCTGCTCGCGGCCCTGGGCATAGCCCTCGGCCCAGGCCTGCTCGCGCTCGGCCTGCAGATCGGGGCCCTCGGTGACGCTGGGCTCGGCGCGCTCGCTGACCTCGAGCGGGGCCAGGTTGCTGTCCATCGAGGAAAAGCTCCAGCTCGACACGGCGTCAATCTCCTCGCGCGGGATGAAGCGCGAGTAGGCGGTCGCTTTGGGTGACGGTTTAGACGAAGCTGTCATCGCCACCTCCGCCGATCACGATCGAACCCTCGTCCGACAGGCGACGCACCACCTTCAGGATCTCCTTCTGCTGCGTCTCGACCTCGGACAGGCGCATCGGGCCGCGCGACTCCAGGTCGTCGCGCAGACCTTCGGCGGCGCGGGTGGACATGTTGGCCAGCACCAGTTCGCGCAGCTCGGTGGTGGCACCCTTGAGCGCGACCACCAGCGCATCGGTGGACACTTCCTTGAGCACCTGCTGCATGGCCTTGTTGTCCAGCTTGGTCAGGTCGTCGAAGGTGAACATCTTGTCCATGATCTTCTGGGCCAGATCGGCATCGTGGTCACGGATCGCGTCGATCACGGTCGACTCGATCTGTGTGCCCATCATGTTGATGATTTCGGCTGCGGTCTTGACCCCGCCCAGCGAAGCCTTGCGCACCTTGTCACCGCCGGCGAGTACCTTGAACAGGACCTCGTTGAGGTCTTTCAGCGCCGCCGGCTGGATGCCTTCGAGGGTGGCGATGCGCAGCATCACCTCGTTGCGGGTGCGTGGGGTGAGGTGTTTCAGAATGGCCGCCACCTGCTCGAAATCCAGGTGCACCAGGATCGCGGCCATGATCTGCGGGTGTTCGTTGCGCAGCAGCTCGGCCACCGAAAGCGGGTCCATCCATTTCAGGCTCTCGATGCCGGTGACGTCGCCGCCCTGCAGGATGCGGTCGATCAGCAGACCGGCCTTGTCCTCGCCCAGGGCGCGCCTGAGCACCGCGCGCACGTAGTTGTCGGTGTCGGAGACGAGCAGGCTTTGTGAGGCCGCCTCCTTGGTGAATTTCTCGATCACGCCATCGACCCGGTCGCGCGAGACCGAACGGGTGCGCGCAATCGCCTCGCCCAGCCGCTGCACCTCCTTGGGTGCGAGATGCTTGAACACCTCGGCCGCCTCTTCCTCGCCCAGCGACATCAGAAAGATGGCGGCGTCCTGTACTCCGTTGTCGGCCATGGTGTGTCCTTGTCGCCGGCCTCAGGCCGGCACCTCGCCGTTGACCCAGCCCTTGACGATGTTGGCCACCGCCATCGGGTTTTCCAGGGCCAGGCGCTTGGCGTCTTCCAGACGCAGCTGCTCGGGCAGCAGCGGCTGGGAGACGCCGGCGGCGCCCGGCATCGGCAGGCCCGGGCGCTCCGGCGTCTCGTTGAGCACGGCGCTGAGCTGGGGCTGCTGGCCGTTGATCGGGGTCAGGGTGGCGGGGGTTGCCTTGAGCAGCTTGATGCCGGGGCGCACCAGGCCCAGCAGCACCAGCAGGCCCAGGCCGACCGTGGCCAGCGGCCAGGCCAGGCTGCGCGCCAGCTCCTGTTTGTCGGTCTGCATCCACCACGCCAGCGGTGCTGGTTCGGGCACCTTGGTCACGTTGAAGGCCGCGTTCATCAGGTTCACCGAATCGCCGCGTTCCTGGTTGAAACCGATGGTCTCGCGCACCAGCGCGGTCATCTGTTCGAGTTGCTGCTGTGGAATCGGCTGGCTGGTCTCCCTGCCCGATTTGTCGGTGCTGTTGCGGTGGTTGATGACCACCGCGGCACTCAGGCGGCGCACCGAGCCGCTGGCCTCGCGCACCACCTTCACCGTCTTGTCCACCTCGTAGTTGATGACCGACTCGCGGCGCGAATTGCCGCCGGCCGCGGCTGCGCCGCCGTTGCTGGTCACGCCCAGCGGCGCGGCGCTGCCGTTGATGGGGGCGCTGCCGGTGGCTGGCGGCTGGTTGCTGGTGGCGCCGGGCACCCCCGCGGGCCGCGCGGCGGGCGCGCTGCCGTCTTCCACGATCTGCTGGCTGCGCACCGCGCTGCTGTCGGGGGTCTGGTTCGGGCGGTGCTGCTCGGAGGTGGACTCGACCAGCGAGAAATCCACATCGGCGTTCACCTGCGCCTTCACATTGCCCACGCCCACCAGCGGCTCCAGCATGTCCAGGATGCGGCGGGTGTAGTTCTGTTCGAGCTGCTGCACATACTGCAGCTTTTGCACGTCGGCGCCCTGGGCGCCGCCTTCGGGGGTGTTGGAGAGCAGGTTGCCTGCATCGTCCACGATGCTCACCGCCTTGGGGTTCATCTCGGGCACGCTGGCCGCCACCAGGTGCACGATGCCGGCCACCTGCGCCTTGTCCAGCGTGCGCCCGGGGTGCAGCGTGAGCAGCACCGAAGCCGACGGCTTCTGCTGTTCGCGGAAAAAGCCGTTCTGGTTCGGCAGCGCCAGGTGGACCCGCGCGCTCTGCACCGAGGACAGCGACTGGATCGAACGGGTGAGCTCGCCTTCGAGCCCGCGCTGGAAGGTCAGCCGTTCCTGAAACTGGGTCATGCCGAAGCGGTTGGACTCCATCAGCTCGAAGCCGCTGACCGTGCCCTTGGGCAGGCCCTGCGAGGCCAGCCGCAGCCGCGTGTCGTGCACCTTGTCGGCTGGCACCATGATCGCGCCGCCACCCTCGGTGTACTTGTAGGGAACGTTCATCTGCGTGAGCTGCGCCACCACCGCGCCGCCGTCCTTGTCGCCCAGGTTGGCGTAGAGCACGCGCCAGTCGGGCTGGCGGCCTATGAAAAAGAAGGCCAGCGCGATCGCCAGCAAGGCCAGGACACCCAGGCCGAGCTTGAGTTTCTGCGCCGGCTCCAGGCGGGCCAGACCCGCGCCCAGGGCGTTGCGGCTGATGGGCTGGAGCGGCATTTCGGCGACGTTGGAGCTCATGGGGCGGGAGGTGTGGTCGGTCGATCGATGGCGGGCGCAATCCACCCGGTTCGGACCGATTATTCGAGGCCACCTCCCCGTGCATAAGGCGGATAAGGACGGCCTTTGTCCGCTTATTCCCGCGGCCCGCCCGCGCCTCGGTGCCTAGCATCAGGCTTCAACTCTTCTCACGGAAGGAAACGGCCATGGACCTTCGCATCTCCCCCCTCACCAGCCAGGCACTCGGCGGCGCCGGCGCAGCGAAACGCCCCGGTGGCCCCGGCGGTGTGGGCGGCGCGGAATCGGGTTTTGCCGCCAACTTCAAGACCGCCCTGAAATCGGTCAGTCAGGCACAGAACGAAGCGGCAAACCTGCAGACCCAGGTGCAGCTCGGCAACCCCAAGGTGAGTCTGGAAGAAACCATGCTGGCCATGCAAAAAGCCCAGATCGGTTTCCAGGCCACGCTGCACGTGCGCAACCGCATGGTGCAGGCCTACACCGACATCATGAACATGGGTGTGTAAGACCCC
>CAYRIT010000075.1:0-5810 GCA_964424415.1 uncultured Hydrogenophaga sp. | reverse complement strand
CCCCCTTGAGGGGGTGGCGCGAAGCGCGGCGGGGGTGGGTCAATGAACCAAACTGCTGTTGCCCATCAACAGCTCGATGTCGTTCAGCCAGGGCTCGGCCAGCAGGCGGATCTCGGCGTCGGTGCGCAGGATGCGCTGCATGATGCGCAGCTTCTCGCGCCGCTCTTCGCCGCTGAGTCTGTTGGTGCGGGCCTTGCCGCGCAGCTGCGCGATCAGCACCGCACACGTGCTCTCCAGGCGCACCACCTGATCCCAGTTTTCGCTCTGCGCTGCGGCGAGCATCTGCTGGCTCGCGCTCTCGATCGCCTGGTAGTAGTCCAGCAAGGTGTGTTGCGCCATGTCAGGCTCCCACCAGGCCTAGGTTGGCTGGTAGTGCGGCAGGGGTGCCGCCGGTTTTGATTTGCTTCCAGGATTGGGCCACAGGCTCGATCAGCGAGCCCACCTCGACCAGCGCGGCGACGTCATTGCGCAGGTTGGCGTGGGTCAGGCGCAGGATGCTGTAGTCGTACATGGCGCGCAGATTCTGGGCCAGCTCGCCACCCTGGTTCATGTTCAGGCCGGCTTTCAGGCCCTCTTCCAGGATGCGCACCGCCTTGCCGATCGCTGCACCTTTGGCCGCCACGTCCCCCGCATCCAGCGCGCCACGCGCGCGCTGCAGCGACTGCAGCAGTGCGTCAAACAGCAGGCCCACCAGCTGGTGCGGGTCGGCACCCTGGACGCCGGTGTCGGCGGCGACGCGTTTGTAGGCGGCGGCAGCGCGTGAAGTGACAGAGGTAAACATGGCTTCGGCTCCTTGTGTCTGATGCCTTTTTGTATCGGCAGCCGGCGGCGGGACTGTAGCCATGGGCGCAAGCAATTGAAGTGAAAAGTTCATGTTGTTTGACGGGCTGCGGTACGCGGCTTCCCAATAAAAATCCCGGCCAGGCAGAGGGCTCTCTGCACGGGACCGGGCCGGGGAGGCAGCTTTAAAAGACATCAGCCGGTGTTCTTGTTCCACAGCGTGATCTGTTGCGAAACGAAGGCGTTGAGGCCGCTCAGGCGGCCCACCGCCGCATCCATCGCGTTGTACTGCTGGAGCAGCCGTTTTTCCACCCGCGCTGCTCGGTCGTTCACCCGCTCCTGCTCGCGTTCATTGCGGTTTAAAGATCGCTGAATGCCATCCGTTTTGGTGCTGACAAGGCCCTCAGCAGAGAGCAGCCCGTCGGCAAACCGTTTCAGTTTCAGTCCAAAACCTTCGGTGGTGACATCCCCTGTCGTGGCGGTGAACAGGCTTTTGAGACCGTCCAGGTTCGACAAAGCCGAGTCCAGCTTGGCCTGCTTGATATCGAGCTGCCCACCCGCTTTGATTTCGATGCCGATGTCGGACAGGCGCTCAAACGGCGAGCTGCTGGTGACGGATCGCATCATGCCGCGCAATGCATTTTGCAAGCCCACTGCGGTGGCGTCGCCTTGCAGCGCGCCAGCCTTTTTGGTGCCGGGATCGTAGCGTGTGGCGTTCGCCAGCGTGGCACTCAGTGTGTTGTAGCTGTCCACGAAGGCTTGAACGTTCTTCCTGATCGCTTCCACATCGGTGCTCACGTTGATCTCCACTGGCTGCGTGGTGATCTGCTGCAACTGGATTGTCATGCCGGGCAAGGTGTCGGCGAGTCGGTTGCTGGCACTGCTGATCGGTACGTTGTTGACCGTGGCCAGGGCGTTCTGGCCCGATTGCGACAGGACTTGCCCTGCCGGGTTGCCGGCGTCAAAGGCCAGGCCAGAGAGGCTGGAATCGTTTGCGGTGATGCGAAAGCCGTTGGCCTCGCCGGTGTCGTTCGATCTCAGCAGCAGCCGTTCTCCGCTGGCGTCGCGCAACACGGTGGCGCTCACGCCAGCACCCGCGTCGTTGATCTTGCTGGCGATGGCACTCAGCGTATCGCTAGCGTCGATGGTGAGGCTCACTGCTGCGCCGCCGCCCGCGGTGAAGCTGGTGCCGGCCCATTGGCCGAGCGCTATCGTCAGCGATCCGCTGCCAATGGCACTGCCGGTGGGTACGGCGGTAGATGCGGTGGACTGCGCTTTCGCCAGTTGCGACACCTGCATGGTGAACGACGTGGCGGGTGCACCTGCCGCCGCCGTCACGCCGATGGCGGTGGCGTTGGAAGACGTGGCGGTGACCGCGTTCCAGCCACTGCTGTTGGAGAGCTTGTCCGCTGCCTCGCCCATGGCCGCGACTTGCGACTTGATCGTGCCGTAGGTGGAAAGCTTGGTCTGAAAGGAGGAGGCCTGGGTCTGCAGTTGTTTGAGTGGCGTTTTTTCCAGCGCAACCAGCTGCGTGACGATGCTTTGTACGTCGAGACCGCTGCCGATTCCCGGCGATGAAATGGTGGCCATAGCCGCTCCTGTCCGTGGGTTCGGCGTAGCGCACGCTAACCCCTTGCAGGGCAGCGCTGGCGCCGGAATGCTTCAAGATGAGCAGACAACACGCTTGGATATGTGGTCTGCTCATCCTGCCAGCGGTGACGAGGTGAGAACCCGCCACCGCTGCACGCCGGGCATCCAGAGATGCGCGGCGCCTGGCGGATGTTTCGATCAGCGCAGCAGAGACAGCACGCCCTGGGGCAGCTGATTGGCTTGAGCCACCATCGCGGTACCGGCCTGTTGCAGGATCTGGCCGCGCGAGAGGTTGGCCGTTTCAACAGCGAAGTCGGCATCCATGATGCGACCACGCGAAGCGGCTTGGTTCTCCGAAGCCACCTGCAGGTTGGAAATCACGGCGTCGAAGCGGTTCTGGACAGCACCGAAGGTGGCACGGGCGGTGGTGATTTCGTCGATTGCATCATCAAGGTCGTCCATGGCATCCAGCGCCAGGGCGCCGGTGGTAATACCGCCTGCGGTGACCGCAGTGACGCCGGCTCCGCCAGACAGTGCGGTAGTGGCGACGTCGATTTGATCGGTGGTTACGTTGTTGGCACCAACTTGGAAAGTCAGTGTTGCACTGGTGTTGAGGAGGTCAACGCCGTTGAACTTCGTGCCAGTCAGCACGCGTGTCACCTCGTCGTTGAGTTGCTGGTACTCCGCGTCCAGATTGGCCCGGTCGGTGGTGGAGTTCGATGCGTTGGCTGACTGGACTGCCAGTTCCCGCATGCGCTGCAGCGAATCGCCTACCTTGCCGAGCGCACCTTCAGCGGTCTGCGCCAGGGAAATGCCGTCGTTGGCGTTTCGGATGGCCACGTTCATGCCCTTGACCTGTGCGTTCATGCGCTCGGCAATCGCCAGGCCAGCTGAGTCGTCTTTTGCGCTGTTGACGCGCAGGCCGGAAGACAGGCGCTGCATCGCGGTAGACAAAGAGCCTTGCGAGGCCATCAGGTTGCGTTGTGCGTTCAGGGACTGCACGTTGGTGTTGATCGTCGACATGTCTGACTCCTAAAAAATGGACAAAAAGTAATCCGGCATTGCTGCCAATCTCAACGCCAGCCAGAAGGCTGACCGCCATGACCGGAGCTTCTGGCTGCCAGACGGCTCGGTCCCTGGGGGCCGATACACCGCTCGCCGCTTGCGCTTGCCGGACGACGAACCTTTTTAGAAGTTCGTTGAGAACAGTTTCGGTACCCGAGACGGATTCTTTAGTGCTGTGTGTTTGGCGTTGAGGAAAAAAGCGGGGCTTGTCAAGCGTTGTTCTGTGCTTCCGGGTGCGCGGTGGTGTGGATGCGCCCTTCGACAAGCTAGAGGCGAACGGCGTGTGGGGGTCGCCACCCTTCGGCAGGCTCAGGGCGAACGGACGGGTGGGTGAACCGGACCACCACACCGGTCGGGCTGAGCCATTCGGAGCCGCGTCGGCAAACAGCCATTCAACAAACCAGCCTGTCCTGTGTGCGGCGCAGGAGCGCACGCCACCCTGGTTCGCTGGTTCGCTGGTTGCGCTCTGCGCGCTCTCAGCCCGCGATGGCAGGGCCCAGATGGGTACCAAGGTTGTAAGAAGAAACCTGACACGGCCGGGCTGCGTACCTGACAGCCTGAACAGCCATTTCCCGATTCAAGTTCTGTTTCGACTCGACACAATTGCTCACATCAGGTCAGCAAAGGTAAGCACCCCGCTCACTGCGCCGACCCGCCCCTCAAGGAGCACCCCATGGACAGCGAACAACTCTTGGCCGAAATCCGCGAAGCCAACCTGACCTACCTGATGCTGGCGCAGAACCTGATTCGCAAGGATCGCGCCGCCGCGCTGTTTCAGCTGGGCATGAGCGAAGAGGCCGCCGATCTGCTGGGCATGCTCTCCACCGCGCAGCTGCTGAAGATTGCGTCGAGCAACATGCTGCTGTGCCGCTTCCGGGTGGACGACGACCTGGTCTGGAACCTGCTGACCAGCCACAACGTGAAGAAGGTGGACAACGCCACCACGACCCAGCTGCACGCCAGCATCGTCATGGCTGGGCGGTATGCCGAGTCGATGACGGCACATTGAGCCACCCCCGCCGCGCTTCGCGCGACCCCCTCAAGGGGGCCACACCAGCGGCCCGGCAAAGCCGGTTCCCCGGTGTGTGCTGGGTTCAAGACATCGCATCCTCAGGAGTTCTAGACATGGCCACCCAGAAAAGCATCCTCAACGAATCGCGTGACATCGAGCGCGCCATTTCCCTGATCAAGCTGGGTGCGCGCCTGCAGGTGCTGGAGTACGAGACCAGCCTGTCTTACGAGCGCTTGCTGCGCCTGTACAAGGAGGTGGCGGGCAAGAGCCCTTCCAAGGGGCAGCTGCCGTTCTCCACCGACTGGTTCCTGACCTGGCAGCCCAACATCCACGCCTCGCTGTTCCTGAACATCCACGAGTACCTGTCCAAGACCAGCGAGCTGGAAGAGATTGACACGGTGATCAAGGCGTTTCGCCTCTACACCGAGCAGATGACGGCCAGCACGATCGAGCCGCTGCTGTCGGTGACGCGCGCCTGGCGGCTGGTGAAGTTTGTCGACAACGGCATGCTGACGCTCACCAAATGCTCGTGCTGTGGCGGCCACTTCGTGACCGAGCCTTACGAGAATGCGCGCCAGTTTGTCTGCGGCCTGTGCGAGCCACCGGCGCGCGCCGGCAAGGGCAGCGCCTCGGGTGGTCTGCGTCTGCACTGAACTGGCTCACCCCTTCTGCGCTGCGCGCGACCCCCTCAAGGGGGCGGCACTGGCGGCCCGACAAAGCCGGTTCCGCGGTGCCCTCGGCAGGAATCACCTCGCGCAGCAACCTCTGACCATCAGCGAGCGGCTGCGCGCGCCACGCACCGATCCAACGTTTGAAAAGGGCCCCGATCGGGGCCCTTTTTGCGTGCATGGGTGGGCTCAAGCGTCCCTACAGTCAACCGATAAACAAGACAAGCACCCGGCTGCGTCAGAGGGGTTGGTCGCAGGCTGGTTTTTTTCGGAGTCAACAAGATGTTTGTGGTGATCGGGTTCGTGGTGTCGATGGCCTGCATTTTTGGCGGGTACATCATCCATGGCGGCAACATTGGTGTGGTGCTGCACGCGCTTCCGATCGAGATGATGGTGATCTGCGGCGGTGCGCTGGGCGCGTTTGTGGTGAACAACCAGCCCAAGGTGCTCAAGGCCACGCTCAAGGCGATTCCCGCCGCCTTCAAGGGCTCCAAGTTCACCAAGGCGCGTTACCTGGAGCTGCTGGCACTGCAGTACGACATCCTGCAGAAGGCGCGCAAGGAAGGCCTGATGGCGATCGAGCAGGACGTGGACAACCCCGAGCAGTCGGCCATCTTCAAGAAATACCCCACGGTGGGCAGCGACCACCACGTGGTGGAGTTCATCACCGACTACCTGCGCATGATGGTCTCGGG
>CAYRIT010000074.1:0-16367 GCA_964424415.1 uncultured Hydrogenophaga sp. | reverse complement strand
ACGTCACCTTCGACGACCACCCGAACGACAAGCGCTGTGGCGATCACATCGAGACCATGACCGCGGATTCGGTGCGCGACTGGCTGGCGCGCAGCGGCCTGACCTCCGTTGCGCAGACGCTGGCCCTGTGAGCGCTGGCAAAACTGCGAACATCGCATCCCTTGCACAACCATCGGGGGAGTTTTCATGAGCAAAGCCTTGCGTCTGTCCGAGAAGTGGTTCCGCCGCGGCCTGTGGCTGGTGGCCTTTGTGTTTGCCTGGTTTCTGGTGGGCCTGGGCAGCACCGTTGTGGGCGACCTGCCGCAGGTGGAGCAGCAGCGCACGCTGGACGATTTCCTCGACCCGCAGCGCGCGCCCGTTCTGAAGCAGGCGATCTCGGACGCCCAGCGTGCGGCGCGCGCAGCGCAGGATGGGCTGGATCAGGCCGAACTGCGCCAGCAAGCGGCGCAGGCCAGCAACAACGCCGCGCGCGAAACCTTCAGCAACTGGCTGGCCACCCGCAAGGCCACCCAGCAGCCCGAGCAAGACACCGAGCTGATTGCGCGCACCGAGCAGCTCGACACGCTGCGCCAGGCCGAGCGCCAGGCACTCACCGCGGTGGAAACACAACGCCAGGCCGCGCTCGACGCCAGTCAGGCCGAGCGCCGCGCCCGCGATGCCTTGGGTGAGCTGCAGAAATCCGCGCGCCATGCTTTCGACAGCGAGCTGCGGGCGCAGGAACTTCGGGTGTTCGGCTACCGGTTGCTGCTCACGCTGCCGCTGCTGGCGCTGGCCGGCTGGCTGTTTGCCAGGAAGCGCAAAAGTAGCTCCTGGCCGTTTGTCTGGGGCTTCATCTTCTTTGCGCTGTTTGCGTTCTTTGTCGAACTCGTGCCCTACCTGCCGAGCTACGGCGGTTATGTGCGCTACATCGTGGGCATTGTGCTGACCGTGATTGGCGGGCGCTACGCAATCGCCGCGCTCCAGCGCTACCTGGAGCGCCAGAAACAGGCCGAGGCGTTGCCCGATCGGCATCGCCGCCAGGAGCTGGACTACGATTTGGCGCAGACACGCCTGGCCAAGAATGTGTGCCCGGGTTGCGAGCGGCCGGTGGACCTGAAAGACGGCAAGACCGACTTCTGTCCCCACTGCGGGCTGTGCCTGTTCGACCGATGCGGCCACTGCAGCACCCGCAAGAATGCGTTCACCCGCTTCTGTTTCTCGTGTGGCACCTCGTCGGCCAGCTCGGAGACGGCAGCGCCAGCCCCATCCAGCGGCTCGCAGATTGCCCCGCCCTGACGTCAGATCAGCCCGCCTTGGCCTGTTGCTCCTCGCGCAACAGCGGGCGCAGCGCGACCAGGCCCAGCAGCGGCCCCAGCGCCAGCCAAGGCAACAAAGCGCCCAGCGCAACAGTCTCACTGAGCGAGACAAACAGCACGATGCTCACGATGGAAATCGCAAAACCGATGCTGTTGGTGAAGGTGAGCACGCTGCCCACCGCTTGCGGCGGGGCGTTGCGCGCCGTGAGTGTGGAGAATTGCGGCGAGTCGCCGGCTACCGTGATGCCCCAGAGCAGCAGCCAGCCGTAGAAAAGCGGTGCGCTTGAGCCCAGCAACCAAGGCGTGGCCAAGCAACACAGGCCACTGGTGGCCAGCTGTGCCCCGGCCACGCGCGCACTGCCCCAGCGCTGCGCGATCCAGCCGCCCGCCGCGCAACCCACGGCACCTGCGCCAAGAATGCCAAATGCGGCCCAAGACAGCGATGTGCCCTGCAGCCGGGTGGCCAGGATCAGCGGCACCATCACCCACGTGGTGTAGAGCTCCCACATGTGACCGAAGTAGCCCAGCACCGAGCTGCGCACCCGCGCGTCGGTCCAGATGCTGGCCAGCGCGCGCCATTGCAACGTGGTCACGCGGGCCTGCGCGTCGGGTGGGTCACTGGTGCCGAAATACAGCAGCAAGCCGCCCAGTGCGGCGAGCGAGGCGACGCCGAGCATCAGCGTGGGCCAGGGCAGGGCGTCACCCAGCGCACGCAGCGCGTGGGCGCTGGCCGAACCCAGCACCAGCGCGCCGATCAGCAAACCGAGGGCGTTGCCCAGGCCGTGGCTGTACCACTGCGCGGCGATCTTCATGCCCACCGGGTAGATGCCGGCAAGGAAAAAGCCGGTGGCAAAACGCCAGACCAGCAGGGCCGGGTAGTCGCTCATCATGGTCCAGGCGCCCACGGTGCAGGCGGCACCGGCCAGCGCACAGATCAGGAACACCCGGCGCGGTGGAAACCGATCGGCGATCGCGAGCAGCGCAAACACCAGGGTGCCGAGGATGAACCCGAACTGCAGCGCCGAGGTGAGTGTGCCCACCGACGCGGTGGCCCAGCCCAGCTCGCGTTGCAGGTCGGGCATGACCGCGTTGACTGCAAACCACAGCGAGGTGCCGGCAAACTGCGCAGTGACCAGCACCGGCAGGATGTGGCGCGGCACCGGGGCTTGCATGGGATTCGGGCGAATCAGACGCCGCGTCCGCGGTCGGCCTTGAACTGCCGGCGGAAGGCGTCGAACCGGCCTGCATCCAGCGCCTCGCGCACCTCGCGCATCAGGTTCAGGTAGTAGTGCAGGTTGTGGACGCTGGTGAGCATGGGGCCGAGCATTTCGCCGCAGCGGTCCAGGTGGTGCAGGTAGGCGCGGCTGAAGCCGCCGCGTCCGCCCTGGTCCCAGCTCGCACCAGCCTTGCCCGCGCAGGCGTAACAGGTGCAGGTGGTGTCCAGCGGCTGGTGGTCGGTCTTGTGGCGCGCGTTGCGGATTTTCAGGTCGCCGAAGCGGGTGAACAACGTGCCGTTGCGTGCGTTGCGCGTGGGCATGACGCAGTCGAACATGTCCACGCCGTCGGCCACACCCTGCACCAGGTCTTCCGGTGTGCCAACCCCCATGAGGTAGCGCGGCTTGTGGGCCGGCAGGCGGTGCGGCGTGTGCGCCATGATCTGCAGCATCTGCTCCTTGGGCTCGCCCACGCTCACGCCACCCACCGCGTAGCCGGGGAAGTCCATCTCCACCAGCGCTTCCAGCGATTCCTGGCGCAGGTGCTCGAACATGCCGCCCTGCACGATGCCGAACAGCGCGTTGGGATTCTCCAGCCGGGCGAACTCGTCCTTCGATCGCACGGCCCAGCGCCGGCTCATCTCCATACTCTTGCGTGCCTCGGCCTCGGTGGTGAGGTGTCCGTTGGTTTCAAACGGCGTGCACTCGTCGAGCTGCATCACGATGTCGGAATTCAGCCCGGTCTGGATCTGCATGCTGACCTCGGGCGACATGAACAGCCTGTCGCCGTTGACGGGGCTGGCAAAGGTCACGCCTTCTTCGGTGATCTTGCGCATCGCGCCCAGGCTCCACACCTGGAATCCACCGGAATCGGTGAGGATGGGTTTGTGCCACTGCTCGAAGGCGTGCAAGCCGCCGAAGCTTTGCATCACCTCGCGCCCGGGCCGCATCCAGAGATGAAAGGTGTTGCCCAGGATGATCTGGGCGCCCATGTCTTCCAGGCTGGCGGGCGTCACGCCCTTGACCGTGCCATAGGTGCCGACCGGCATGAAGATGGGGGTTTGCACCACGCCGTGGTTGAGCGTGAGGCGGCCGCGGCGGGCAAAACCTTCGGTCTTGAGCAGTTCGAACTGGAGCATGGGCGCGATTGTCGCCCAGCGTCCCCGTCGATCCGGGCCTCAGGGCCGGGGGTCGAGTGCGAGGATGAAGGCCACCAGTTGCGCCGCCTCGGCCTCGGAGACGGCGGAGCGGTGCGAGGGCATGAAGCCGCCGTTGACCTGGTCACCCCAGTGGTTGGGGTAACTGGTGCTGCGGTCGTTGCTGCCGCTGGAGCCCGACATGATGCGTGCGGTGAGTTGCTGCTGTGCGCCTTTTTCGCTTTTGTAGCGCGCGGCCAGATCGCGCCAGGCCGGACCCAGCGGTGGGGTGGCGCTCTGGGCGGGCGCGCGCTCGATCCCGTGGCAGGCCAGGCAGCCGCGGTCACGCGCGAGGGTGAGCATGGCGTCGTCCTGGGCCGGATCGGCCAGGCAGACACCAGACAGCAGCGCCAGGGTCAGGGCAACGGAGAAAGGTTTCATTAGCGCAAAAGAATGGCCAAGCATCCGGTGCAGGCTACCAGCGCCCGGCAGGCGCCTGTTTGACACACGTCAAGCGCGCCGACTCATTCGGTGGTGGCGACGGGAGGCGCTGGCGGTGTGGTGGTGCCGCGGGTGGCGGATGCACTGACCACCGTCTCGGCGCCCGTGGCCATCCGGTCGGAACTGTACCAGCCCCAGGCCAGCAACACGGCCAGACTCATGGAAAGCAGCAGGGCCAAACCCAGGCGCACAAAGACTTCGATCAAAACATCACCCCGCACGACGCGACAACAACAGCCGCAATTGTGGATGCTGGGTCTGGGTGGGTCCAAAAAACGCCTGGCCCAAGTTGTTACAAAATGGGTTGAACGTGGCGCGCTGGCGCCCCGTTGTGCGTTTTTTCACAACCGATGGGGTGCGGCCCGGTTTTCGATCGAAGAGTGGGCGCGTGGTATCCGCAGCCGGCGGGGTTGGACAGCCTGCAACAGGAGTTTTTTTATGAGTCAGTGGACCGACGTTGCCGCTGCGGCCGATCTGCGGGAAGGCGTGGGTATCGCGGTCGAGCTCGAAGGTCAGGACATCGTGCTGTTCTCGGTGGATGGCGAGGTGTTTGCCACCAACAACCAGTGCACCCACGGCCTGGCCAAGCTGTGTGACGGTGTTGTCGAGGGCCATTACGTCGAGTGCCCGTTTCACCAGGGCCGGTTTGACGTTCGCACCGGCGCCTGTGCGGGCGGCCCGGTCACCGAGCCCGTGACAAGCTGGCCGGTGAAGCTCGAGGGTGGCCGGATCTGGCTGGATCTGGGCTGATCAGGCGCGCGCCAGCAGCATCGCGTCACCGTAACTGAAGAAGCGGTAGCGCTGCGCGATTGCGTGGACGTAAAGCGCCGTCACACGATCGAAACCGGCGAAGGCGCTGACCAGCATCATCAGCGTGCTTTTGGGCAGATGGAAGTTGGTGATGAGGCGGTCCACCACCTTGAACTCGAAGCCGGGTGTGATGAAGATGTTGGTGTCGCCGCTGACCTCGCCGCTGCGTGCCCAGCTCTCCAGCGTGCGCACCGTGGTCGTGCCAACCGCCACCACACTGCCACCCCGTGTGCGGCAATCGGCGATGGCCTGCAGCGTCTCGGGCGGGATGGCGTAGCGCTCGTGGTGCATCACGTGTTCGCTGATGCGCTCGGTTTTCATCGGTGCAAACGTGCCCGCGCCCACGTGCAGCGTGACGCTGGCCCGTTGAATGCTGCGTGCATCCAGCGCGGCGAGCACGGCCTGGTCGAAATGCAGCGCCGCGGTGGGCGCGGCGACCGCACCGGGCACGCGGGCAAACACCGTCTGGTAACGGCGTTCGTCGTCGGCGTTGTCGGCGTGGGTGATGTAGGGCGGCAGCGGCACATGGCCGTGACGTGCCATCAGCTCATAAGGGGTTTCGTCCGCGGCCGGATGCAGTCGCAGGCGGAACAGCTGGCCTTGCTCGTCAGGCCAGCGGCCGAGGAACGTGGCGTCGAAACCGCCGCCGTCCAGCCCGCCCGCGAAATGCAGACGGCCGCCCGGTTGCGGCTTCTTGCTCACGCGCAGATGCCCCACCACCTCGTGCCCGCTCACGCCATCGCTTGCTTCTTGCGGCAGCAGCACGCGCTCGATCAGCAGCTCCAGTTGCCCGCCCGAATGCTTCTCGCCAAACAGGCGGGCCTTGACCACCTGTGTGTCGTTGAACACCAGCAGGTCACCGGACTGCAGCAGGCCGGGCAGGTCGCGAAAGATGCGGTCGGCAGGCGGGTCGCCCCGGCCGTCGAGCAGGCGCGAGGCACTGCGCTCGGGCGCCGGGTGCTGGGCGATCAGCTCGGGGGGGAGGAAAAAATCGAAATCGGCGACGGTGAAATTGCGCGATTCGCCGGGTGCGGAGGCGGGCATGGTCTTGAGGGCTGGACAGGCCCGTTCCAAGGGGATGAAGGGGATGAGCAGGTGGCGGATTGTTCCAGAATCCGCGCCGAGGCGCCGGGCACAATGCGCCCATGCCTTCCCAGCCCACCGGCGCGCCGGTCGACAAGCCGCTGGCCGCCAAGCCCCTGTCGGCGCCGAAAAAAGCCCTGCGCAAGCTCGGCCTGCTGCGCGACATCGACCTGGCGCTGCACCTGCCGCTGCGTTACGAGGACGAGACGCGCATCGTGCGGCTGCGTGACGCACGCGAGGGCGAGGTGGTGCAGGTGGAGGGCGTGGTCACCCACAGCGAGGTCACGTTCCGCCCACGCCGCCAGTTGCTGGTGACGCTGGACGACGGCTCCGACACCTGCACGCTGCGCTTCTTCAGCTTTTACCCCGCGCACCAGAAGACGCTGGCGGTGGGCGCGCGGGTGCGCGTGCGTGGCGAGGTGCGCGGCGGCTTCATGGGCCGCACCATGATGCACCCGGCGTTTCATGCCGCCGGGGGTGAGCTGCCCGACGCGCTCACCCCCGTCTACCCCACCAGCGCCCAGCTGCCCCAGGCCTATCTGCGCAAGGTGGTGGCCAGCGGCCTGGCACGTGCCGACCTGTTCGAAACCCTGCCGCCCGATCTGCTGGGGAGCCTGCAGGCCGTGGTGCAAAACACCGAAGGCGTGTTGTTCACCCTGCGCGACGCGCTGCGTTACCTGCACCACCCCGGCCCCGAGGTGTCGCTGGCCGCGCTCGAAGACCGCAGCCACCCGGCCTGGCAGCGTCTCAAGGCCGAGGAACTGCTGGCCCAGCAACTCTCGCAGCTGACGGCCAAGCACGAGCGCGATACCTTGCGCGCGCCGTCCTTGTGCACCCGCTCCGGTGGATTGCACGAGCAGTTGCTCGCCGCCTTGCCGTTTGCGCTCACCGCCGCGCAGCGCCGGGTGGGCGAGGAGATTGCGCGCGACCTGGCGCGCCCGGTGCCCATGCACCGCCTGTTGCAGGGCGACGTGGGTTCGGGCAAGACGGTGGTGGCCGCGCTGGCCGCCGCGGTGGCCATCGATTCGGGCTGGCAGTGTGCGCTGATGGCGCCGACCGAAATCCTCGCCGAGCAGCACTTCGCCAAACTCATTGGCTGGCTGGAGCCGCTGCTCGCGCCACGGGGCAAACGCGTGGCCTGGCTCACCGGCAGCCAGAAAAAAAAGCAGCGCAGCGAAATGCTCGCGCTGATCGCCAGCGGCGAAGCCGCGCTGGTGGTGGGCACACACGCGGTGATCCAGGACCAGGTGCAGTTCCACAACCTGGCGCTGGCCATCATCGACGAACAGCACCGCTTTGGCGTGGCGCAGCGGCTGGCGCTCAGAAGCAAGATGGGGCCAGCGAACACAGGGGCTTCCGTCCCAGAACGCAGAGGGTCCGGCTCTGCCGGCCCGCCAGCGTTGCCCCTTGAGGGGCGGAGCGGCGACGCGCAGCGCGCAAGCGACGGGGGGGAGCCCCATCTCTTGATGATGACCGCCACGCCGATTCCACGCACGCTGGCGATGAGCTACTACGCCGACCTCGATGTCTCCACCCTCGACGAACTGCCCCCCGGGCGCACACCCATCGTGACCAAGGTGGTGTCTGACCAGCGCCGCCACGAGGTGATCGAGCGCATCCGCGCCCAGGTCGCGCAGGGCCGGCAGGTGTACTGGGTCTGCCCGCTGATCGAGGAAAGCGAGGCGCTGGACCTGAGCAACGCCACACAGACCCACGCCGATCTCAGCCAGGCCTTGCCCGGTGTGCTGGTCGGCCTGCTGCATTCGCGCATGGCGTCGGCGGAAAAGAAGGCGGTGATGGCGCTGTTCAAGGAAGGGCACATGGGTGTGCTGGTGTCGACCACCGTGATCGAGGTCGGTGTCGACGTACCGAATGCCTCGCTGATGGTGATCGAACACGCCGAGCGTTTTGGCCTCTCCCAGTTGCACCAGCTGCGCGGGCGTGTCGGGCGCGGCGCGGCGGCGTCCGCCTGTGTGTTGCTCTACACCCCGCCCGACGGCGGGCGCCTGGGCGAAACCGCGCGTGAGCGGCTCAAGGCCATGGCCGAGACGGGCGACGGCTTCGAAATCGCCCGGCGCGATCTGGAAATCCGCGGCCCCGGCGAATTCCTGGGTGCCCGCCAATCGGGTGCTGCCATGCTGCGGTTTGCCGACCTCGCCACCGACGGCCATTTGCTGGACTGGGCGCGTGAGGCGGCCGCACAGATGCTGGCCCAGCACCCGGCCGCGGCCGAGCGGCACATCGCGCGTTGGCATGGCACCAAGGCCGAATACCTGAAGGCTTGAGCCGGACGCCACCTGTCAGATTCCGCTCCGGCGGGGAGCGTCTTCAACCCAGGGCACTGCGCGCCCCCTTGGGGATGACGCCGCAGCCGGCGCGGGGGAAGTCTTCACCATGGGGGCAAAATACCCCCATGACCCTGACGGAACTCAAGTACATCGTGGCGGTGGCGCGCGAGAAGCACTTCGGCAAGGCGGCCGAGGCCTGCTTCGTGTCGCAGCCCACGCTGTCGGTGGCGATCAAGAAACTCGAAGAAGAGCTTGAGCTCAAGATTTTCGAGCGCAACGCGAGCGAGATCGCGGTCACGCCCCTGGGAGAGGAAATTGTGCGCCAGGCGCAGACCGTTCTGGAGCAGGCCGCGGCCATCAAGGAGATTGCCAAGCGCGGCAAAGACCCGCTGGCCGGGCCGCTCAGGCTTGGCGTGATCTACACCATCGGCCCGTATCTGCTGCCCAATCTGGTGCGCCAGGTGATCGAGCGCACACCGCAGATGCCGCTGATGCTGCAGGAAAATTTCACCGTCAAGCTGCTCGAGCAGCTGCGCCTGGGCGAGATCGACTGCGCCATCCTGGCCGAGCCGTTTCCCGAGGCCAACCTCGCCATTGCGCCGCTGTACGACGAGCCGTTTCTGGCCGCGGTGCCGGTGGCGCACCCGCTGGCGCAACAAAGCCACATCACCTCGGAAGAGCTCAAGCGCGAGACCATGCTGCTGCTGGGCACCGGCCACTGTTTCCGCGACCACGTGCTGGAGGTTTGCCCCGAGTTCGCGCGTTTCTCCAACGACACCGAAGGCATCCGCAAGAGTTTTGAGGGCTCGTCGCTGGAAACCATCAAGCACATGGTGGCCGCCGGCATGGGCGTCACACTGGTGCCGCGCCTGTCGGTGCCCAGCTCGGCGCTCGACGGCAGTCCGGCGGCCGACCAGGATTTTGGCGATTCCTCGTTTGTGCGTTATCTGCCGTTCGATGGCGAAGCGCCGACACGCCGCGTGGTGCTCGCGTGGCGTCGCAGCTTCACCCGCTACGAGGCCATCGCGGAACTGCGCAACGCGATCTATGCTTGCGAGTTGCCGGGCGTCAAGCGCCTGTCCTGAGTGAATCCCTCCGCAACCGTTGAAAAGGAACGATGCACATGGCCAAGAACCCCACCAAAACCGCCAAGACATCCGCCGCACCGGCGCTCAACATCGGCATTGCCGACAAAGACCGCGCGGCCATCGCCAAAGGCTTGTCACACCTGCTGGCCGACACCTACACGCTGTACCTGACCACGCACAACTTCCACTGGAACGTGACCGGACCGCATTTCAACTCGCTGCACGCCATGTTCATGGCGCAGTACACCGAACTGTGGAATGCGGTGGACCCGATCGCCGAGCGCATCCGCTCGCTGGGCCATGTGGCGCCGGGCAGCTACGCGCAGTTCGGCAAGCTCAGCTCGGTGCCTGATGTGCCGGCCACCCCGCCCAAGGCGATGGAGATGGTGCGCGTGCTGGTCAAGGGCCACGAGGCGGTGGCGCGCACCGCGCGCCACCTGTTCGCCGCGGTGGACAAGGCGAGCGACGAACCCACCGCCGACCTGCTGACGCAGCGCCTGACCGTGCACGAGCAAACCGCCTGGATGCTGCGCTCGCTGCTCGAAGACGCGTGAATGCCTCCGTCGGGCCGCGCGGTGCCCGCCAGCAGCCGGAGCCGGTTGGTGGTGGCATGGCGCACCGGTTTGCCCTGTATCTCGACCTGATCCGCTGGAACCGGCCGGCCGGCTGGTTGCTGCTGCTGTGGCCGTCGCTGGCGGCGTTGTGGGTGGCGGCCAACGGTTTTCCGGGCTGGCATCTGCTGCTGGTGTTCACCCTGGGCACCGTCCTGATGCGCAGCGCCGGTTGCTGCGTGAACGATGTGGCCGACCGCGCGTTCGACCGCCACGTCAAGCGCACCGCGCAGCGCCCGGTGACCAGTGGACGCATCGGCGTGAAAGAGGCGCTGGGCGTGGGCGCGGTGCTGGCGTTTGCCGCCTTCCTGCTGGTGCTCACCACCAACCTCGCCGCCATCGTGTGGTCGTTCGCGGGTTTGCTGCTGGCGCTGGTCTACCCCTACGCCAAGCGCCTGGTGTCCATGCCACAGGCGGTGCTGGGGGTGGCATTCAGCTTTGGCATCCCCATGGCTTTTGCCGCGGTCAACGGTGGGCCGATGTGGGAACTGTTTGGTGCCACGAACCCGTGGCACGGGGCCGGGTTCTGGCCGGGCGTGTGGCACAGCGTGCCGCCGCTGGCCTGGGTGCTGATGGCGGGCAACCTGTTCTGGGTGCTGGCCTACGACACCGAGTACGCGATGGTGGACCGCGACGACGACCTCAAGATCGGCATGAAGACCTCGGCGGTCACCCTGGGTGACGCCGACGTGGCCGCGGTGACCACGTTCTACCTCATCTTCCTGGCCATCTGGAGCGCCGCGTTGTGGTCACGGGTGAACCCGTGGATCTGGAGCGCGATGCTGCTGGTCGCGTTGGCCCAGGTCGGCTGGCACCACCACCTGATCAAGGACCGGACCCGCGAAGGGTGCTTCAATGCCTTCCGCCTGAACCACTGGCTGGGGTTCACCGTGTGCCTGGGGGTGGTGCTGGGTATCGCGCTGCGCTGATCCCTTGGCGTGCGAGGGGGTGTCAGGCGCCGAACTCGCGTCCCAGCTCGGCCGCCCGGTGGTGTGCGGCCTGCATGGCCTGGATGAAGTGTCCTTTGATGCCGCTGGTTTCCATGGCGCTGAGCGCGGCGAAGGTGGTTCCGCCTTTGGAAGTCACCCGCTCGCGCAGCGTCTGCAGCGGTTCGCCCGAACTCTGCGCCAAGGAAGTGGCGCCAATGAACGTGCCTTCCGCCAGCCGCTGTGCGGTCTCGGGGGGCAGTCCCATGGCGGCGCCCGCTTCGCGCATGGCCTCCAGGAAATAAAACACATAAGCCGGGCCTGAACCCGACAGCGCAGTCACCGCGTCGAGCTGCGTTTCACCATCCACCCACACCAGCTCGCCGGTGGTTTTCACCACCGTCTCCACGACGGTGCGGTCTTCGGATGACACCGCCGCACGCGCAAACAGGCCGGTCATGCCCAGCCCGACCAGCGCGGGGGTGTTGGGCATGGCGCGCACGATGCGCTCGGTGCGCAGCCAGGTGGCCATGCTGCTCGACGTGATGCCGGCCGCCACACTCAGGTGCAGCGCCTGGGAGACAAACGGCGCGCTGGCCCCTGCTGCCTCCTTGAACATCTGCGGTTTCACCGCCCACACCACCAGTTGAGCCGCCCGCAAGGCCTCGCTCGCCGCTGGCGCAACCGACACCCCGGGAAACAGTTCACCCAGTCGCCGTCGCTGTTCCTCCCAAGGCTCCACCACCTGTATGGCCGCCGCTGGATGGCCCTGGCGCAGCAGGCCGCCGATGATGGCGCTGGCCATGTTGCCGCCGCCGATGAAGCCGATGAGAGGGTGTTTGGGGCTGTTCATACCGATGTTTTCATGGCTGCGCGCGCAGACGCCGATGTGCAGGAAATCTGCACCTGCTTGAGGTATCTTCGCAGAATGACAGGGCCTCGCTCTTCCTCCTATGTGCTGGCTCTGGACCAGGGCACAACCAGTTCGCGCGCCATTCTGTTCGACCGCGACGGCGACGTCAGAGGCATGGCGCAACAGGCGTTCGCCCAACATTTCCCCAAGCCGGGCTGGGTCGAGCACGATGCGCAGGAGATCTGGCTGACACAACTGGCCGTGGCGCGCGAGGTACTTCGGACACACGCCGTGGAACCGGGCCAGGTGGCGGCCATCGGTATCGCCAACCAGCGCGAAACCACGGTGCTGTGGGACCGTGCGACCGGTCAGCCTGTGGCCCCCGCCATCGTCTGGCAAGACCGTCGCACCGCATCGCGATGCGATGCCCTGCGAGAGGCCGGCCACGCCGACGCGATCCAGGAGCGAACCGGGCTGGTGGTCGATGCCTATTTTTCCGCCACCAAACTCGCGTGGCTGCTGGACGCGCTGCCCGGTGCTCGGGCGCGTGCTGAACGCGGCGAGCTGGCCTTTGGTACGGTCGACAGCTGGCTGGTCTGGAATCTCACAGCAGGCCGCGTGCACGCCACCGACCCCAGCAACGCCAGCCGCACCCAGCTGTTCAATATCCACACCCAGCGCTGGGACGAAACGCTGCTTGCGTTGTTCAATATTCCAGCGGCTCTCTTGCCTCAGGTCGTGCCAAGCAGTGGCGTGCTCGGTGAGGCCGACCCTTCGCTGCTGGGTGCTGCGATCCCGATTGCCGGTGTGGCGGGCGACCAGCAGGCGGCCACTTTTGGCCAGGCCTGTCACCAGCCCGGCATGGCCAAGAACACCTATGGCACCGGCTGCTTCATGTTGATGAACGCAGGCGCCGAACCTGCCACATCGCGCCACCGCCTGCTCACCACGGTCGGCTGGACGCTCGGACATGACAGGCCCACTTACTGCCTGGAGGGCTCGGTGTTCATGGCCGGTGCGACCGTGCAATGGCTGCGCGACGGTTTGCAGATCATCGAGCAGGCATCGGCGGTGGAGGCGCTGGCCGGCAGCGTGGAGGACACCGGCGATGTCTACCTGGTGCCCGCGTTTGCAGGTCTGGGCGCCCCACATTGGGATGGTCACGCCCGCGCCGCCTTGCTTGGTATGACCCGCGGCACCACGCGCGCCCACATCGCCCGCGCCGCGCTGGAGGCCATCGCCTTGCAAAGCGCCGAGGTGTTCGCTGCGATGGAAGCAGACGCCGGTTTCCCGGTGCGCGAGCTGCGGGTGGATGGCGGCGCCAGTGCGAACAATCTGCTGATGCAATTGCAGGCCGACGTGCTGGGGGTTCCGGTGGTTCGCCCGCGCGTCACCGAAACGACGGCGCTGGGCGCCGCCTATCTTGCGGGGCTGGCCACCGGTGTCTGGGCAGACACCGAGGAAATTGCATCCCTCTGGCAGGTCGACCGGGTGTTCGAGCCGACGTGGACCGATGGGCAGCGCCAGGCGAAGCGCGCCCGGTGGGCGCAGGCGGTGTCGAAATCGACAGGCTGGGCCAGCGATGACGCCTGAACGGGCAAGAGATTCGGTGGTTGCCATGGGCGCCGCGGCGCGCGCGCGCGCCTGGCAGCGACTTGCTGAAGATCGCGTCTTCGACCTCGCCATCGTCGGCGGCGGTGCGACCGGACTGGGCGTGGCCTTGGATGCGGCCTTGCGCGGGTTTTCGGTCGTGCTGCTGGAATCGCACGACTTCGCGGGCGGTACCGCGTCGCGCGCCACCAATTGGCGGCCCGGCGGCGGGCGCCCCCTGGCGCTGGGAAGTGTCGCCCTGGTGCGCTGGCCGGTGGCCGAGCGCGCCACCGTGCTGCGGATTGCGCCCCATCTGGCGCAGCCGCTGCCATTTGTGATGCCGTCCTACGCCTGGTGGCAGACCCCTTTTTATGGCCTGGGTCTCAAGCTGTACGACCTGATGGCGGGCCGTGCCGGCCTGGGTCGCACCGAACTGCTGAGCCGCGCCGAGACCCTGGCGGCCTTGCCCGGTCTGCAGCCTATGCGGCTGCGCGGCGGCGTCAAGTACTGGGATGGCCAGTTTGACGACGCCCGACTGGCGCTGGCGCTGGCGCGCTCCGCCGAAGCGGCTGGCGCGGTGGTGTTGAACTACGCGGAAGTGACGGCGCTGCACCGTGTGGACAAGACGCCGGCCGGAGCCGTCACCCAGTTGAAAGTGAGCGACCGCTTAAGCGCCAAAACCTATTCCCTCCAGGCCCGCTGTGTGATCAACGCCACCGGTGTGTGGGTCGATCGGCTGCGCGGCCAGGCCTCGATGGATCGTGGTGGTAAGCCGCCAGCGCGCATGGTCAGCCCGAGTCAGGGTGTGCATCTGGTGGTGAATCGGGACTTCATGCCCGGTCACCACGCGCTGTTGGTGCCCAAAACGCGGGATGGACGCGTACTGTTCGCCGTGCCCTGGCTGGGCAAGCTCATCCTGGGCACCACCGACACCCCGCGCGACGACCTGCCGCGCGAGCCCGACCCATTTGCCGAGGAGCTCGACTTCATCCTCGGCGAGTCGGCACGGGTGTTGCGCCGGCCGGTGGGCACCGCCGACATCCGGAGCGTCTGGGTCGGACTGCGGCCTCTGGTGGCGCCGCCGGACAGCGCGGAGGCGGGCACCAAGACCATCTCGCGCGAGCACACCATCGTGGTCGACGCGGGGGGCCTGGTGACAGTGACCGGTGGCAAATGGACCACCTACCGCGCCATGGCCGACGATGTCTTGCAGCGCTGTTTCGATGCCGGCCTGCTCGATACCCGGCCGCCGGCCCACACCGAGGCCCACCGGCTGGTCGGCGCCCCGGCCGAAGGTGCCCCGTCCACGCCGATCCATGCCGAGCCCGGACTGCATCTGTACGGCACCGAGCGCTCTGCGGTGCTGGCCTGCCCTGGTGCAGACCGCTTGCTGGCGCCCGGTCTGACCGAGGCCATGGTGCGTTTTGCGGTGCGCAGCGAGCACGCCCAGACGGTGGAAGACGTGCTGGCGCGGCGCTGGCGCCTGCTGTTCCTTGATGCCCGGGTCGCCGCAGCGGCGGCGCCGGCAGTGGCGCAGATTCTGGCGGATGAGGGTGTTTGCGCGCCCTCGCTGGAGGGCTTCCTGCCGCTTTGCCAGCACCACCTGCCAGCGGGTGGGGTGCTCTGAGCGGCGCCCGCTGACGTTGCCGCTGCAAAAATTCTTGACGCGCCCTCATTTTGCTGCCATAATCAGCGGCTTCGCCCGAAAAGGCGAGGACTTTCTGCCCACCGACGTGGGTGTTTCCCAGTGCAATGCCGGGGGATGCTCGCAACGACGGGCCCAAGACTGATCACTCCCGGCCGTGGTGGCTGGGCGGATTCAAGTTGGGACTACATTCAAATGATTCAAACGCAATCTCGACTCGATGTTGCCGACAACACGGGTGCGAAGTCCGTGATGTGCATCAAGGTGCTCGGTGGCTCCAAGCGTCGCTACGCCAGCGTGGGCGACGTGATCAAGGTCACGATCAAGGAGGCAGCGCCCCGCGGCCGCGTCAAAAAAGGCGAGGTCTACAGTGCTGTGGTGGTTCGCACCGCCAAGGGCATTCGTCGGCCCGACGGCGCCCTGATCAAATTCGATGGCAACGCCGCGGTGTTGCTCAATGCCAAGCTGGAGCCCATCGGCACCCGCATCTTCGGACCGGTCACGCGCGAGCTGCGCACCGAGAAGTTCATGAAGATCGTGTCGCTGGCGCCCGAGGTTCTCTGAGGAATCACCCATGAACAAGATTCGTAGTGGCGATGAAGTCATCGCGATTGCCGGGCGCGACAAAGGCAAGCGCGGCAAGGTGCTGCAGCGCGTTGACGACAGCAAGCTGTTGATCGAGGGCATCAACCTCGTCAAGAAGCACGCCAAGCCCAACCCCATGAAGGGCATCACCGGCGGCATCGTCGAGAAGACCATGCCGATCCACCAGTCCAACGTCGCCATTTTCAATGGCGCCACCGGCAAGGCCGATCGCGTGGGCATCAAGCTTCTGGCTGACGGCAAGAAAGTGCGCGTCTTCAAGTCCAGCGGCGAAGAAATCAAGGCGGCATGAACATGGCACGTTTTCAAGACATCTACCGCGACACCGTGGCGCCTGAGCTGATCAAGAAGTTTGGCTACAAATCTGCCATGGAAGTGCCGCGCTTCACCAAGATCACCCTGAATATGGGTGTGAGCGAGGCGGTGGCTGACAAAAAGGTCATGGACAACGCCGTGGGCGACCTGACCAAGATTGCTGGCCAGAAGCCGGTGGTGACCAAGGCCAAAAAGGCCATCGCGGGTTTCAAGATTCGCGAGCAGCAGCCCATTGGCTGCATGGTGACCCTGCGCGGTGCCCGCATGTACGAATTCCTGGACCGTTTCGTCACCGTGGCACTGCCCCGGGTCCGCGACTTTCGTGGTATTTCGGGTAAGGCGTTCGACGGCCGTGGCAACTACAACATCGGCGTCAAGGAACAGATCATCTTCCCCGAGATCGAGTACG